>NZ_JBEYWO010000035.1:0-88453 GCF_040644455.1 Streptomyces sp. NPDC046977 | reverse complement strand
CCACAACGGCACCATCGCCGCAGAGGGCACCGCCGACGAACTCAAGCGCCTCATCCCCGGCGGACACGTCCGGCTCCGCTTCACCGACCCCGCCGCCTACCTCGGCGCCGCCTCCGCCCTGCGCAAGGCCACCCGGGACGACGAAGCCCTCACCCTCCAGATCCCCAGCGACGGCACCCAGCGCGACCTGCGCACCCTCCTCGACGAACTCGACACCGCCGGCATCGAGGCCGACGAACTCACCGTGCACACCCCCGACCTCGACGACGTCTTCTTCGCCCTCACCGACACCGACACCGACACCGCCCAGACCAAGGAGACCGTCCGATGAGCAACCTGGCCCTCGCCGTCCGCGACTCCACGACCATGCTGCGCCGCAACCTCCTGCACGCCCGCCGCTACCCCTCCCTCACCCTGAACCTGCTGCTCACCCCCGTCATGCTGCTGCTGCTGTTCGTCTACATCTTCGGCGGCGTGATGGGCGCCGGCATCGACGGCGGCGGCGACCGGGCCGCCTACATCGCCTACATCGTCCCCGGGATCCTGCTCATGACCATCGGCAGCACCGTCATCGGGGCGGCCGTCTCCGTGGCCACGGACATGTCCGAAGGGATCATCGCCCGCTTCCGCACCATGGCGATCCACCGCGGCTCGATACTCATCGGGCACGTCGTCGGCAGCGTCCTGCAGTCGATCGCCAGCGTGGTCCTCGTCGGCGCCGTCGCCGTCGCGATCGGCTTCCGCTCCACCGACGCCACCGCCCTGGAATGGCTCGCCGCGCTCGGACTGCTCGCCCTGTTCGCGTTGGCCCTCACCTGGATCGCGGTCGGCATGGGCATGGCCAGCCCCAACGCCGAGGCCGCCAGCAACAGCGCCATGCCCCTGATCCTGCTGCCCCTGATCTCCAGCGCCTTCACCCCCATCGACGCGATGCCGGGCTGGTTCCAGCCGATCGCCCAGTACCAGCCGTTCACGCCGGCCATCGAGACCCTGCGCGGCCTGCTGCTCGGCACGGAGATCGGCAACAACGGCTGGCTCGCGGTCGGCTGGTGCGTCGCGCTGGCCGCGCTCGGCTACGTCTGGTCCAACGCGGCCTTCAACCGCAGGTAGCACCCGCCCGCCCTCCCCCAACCTCCGGCCGGGGGTGCCCCCAGCGGGGCTGCCATTCTGGACAGCACATTTAGGTGCCTCAGGAACTTGCTGCTGCGTGCCCCGGGTTGTGCACCCAAATATGCTCCACAGTCCAGAACACCACCCTCCCCCAGCTACCGCTGGGAGGTGCCCCCAACTCCCCCGCCCCCTCCGTGAGCTCTCGCGCCTGATCCCCGGTGGGTGGGTGAGAAGCGGTCCGGGGTTGGCGCAAGTGCCCTTCTGAACCCCCACCGGCCGTCAGTCGCCCCAACGAACCCGGGAGGGGGTGTGGCGGGGTGCGCCCGGAAGCGACGAGCGGAGACCGCGTGGTCGATGCCGAACAATGTGGGCGCAAACCGCGAGCGCTGAGGACGTACCCCGGCGCGGCACCGAACCCCCACAACGAACAGAGCGGGGCCCGCACTTACCGCGCCGGGTACTCGGGCGGGAGGGCGGGGAAAAACCAGGCGGACAGATCGCGTCAGGGACGAGCGCGGGCGAAGCCCGCGTGGTGCGCGAGCACACCCCCGTCCACCGGCAGCACCACCCCCGTCACCCACCCCGCGTCCCCCGACGCGAGAAACGCCACCGCCGACGCAATGTCGTCCGGCTCGCCGACGCGCCCCATGGGATAGATCTCCGCGATGCGGTCGAGGTCGGCCTCGCGGCCGGCCCACGCGGGGGTGCGGACCGTGCCCGGGGCGACGAGGTTGACGCGGACGCCGCGCGGCGCGGCATGGGCCGCGAGCGTGCGGGTGAGGGAGGCGAGGCCGGCCTTGGCGGCGCTGTAGGCGTGGTTGCCGAAGTCGACGTGGCCGTTGACGGAGCCGATGTTCACGATCGCGCCGCGCCCGCCGGCCTGCGTCAGCCACGGCAGGGCGGCCCGCGCGCAGCGCATCGCGCCGGTGAGGGTGACCTCGATGTCCTCGTACCAGTCGGCGTCGAGGAGGTCCTCGAACCGCGGGGGGTCGACGTGGCACGCGTACGCGTTGTTGACCAGGACGTCGATCCGCCCGAAGCGGTCCGCGGCGTGGGCCATGGCCGCGTCGACCGCGGCCTGGTCGGCGACGTCGCAGGCGATCGCGTCGGCGAGGCCGCCGCCATCGGACTGCTGCGTGAGCGCGGCCGCCGTCGCGGCCGCCCGCTCCCCGTCGGCGTCGGCGAGCAGGACCGCCGCCCCCTCGGACATCAGCCGGCGCGCGGTGGCCGCGCCGATGCCCTGGCCGCCTCCGGTGACAACGGCGACGTGTCCTTCGAATCTGCGCATGCCCGGGTCCTTCCGCCGCTCCGGGGAGAGCATTTCGTCGCGCGCACCCTCTCGCCCGGCTACTGGCGCGTAGCGTAACGTGCACGCACACCGAACGGGAGCGGAGAGGCACACACCCATGGCGCTGGACGCGGACGTCGTCGTCGTCGGAGCGGGACTGGCCGGGCTGGTCGCCACCGCGGAACTCGCCGACGCGGGCAGGAAGGTGATCCTGCTCGACCAGGAGCCGGAGTCCAACTTCGGCGGGCAGGCGTTCTGGTCGTTCGGCGGCCTGTTCCTCGTGGACTCGCCCGAGCAGCGCAGGATGCGCATCAAGGACAGCCGTGAGCTGGCCCTCCAGGACTGGATGGGCACGGCCGGCTTCGACCGCCCCGAGGACCACTGGCCGCGCAAGTGGGCCGAGGCGTACGTGGACTTCGCGGCGGGCGAGAAGCGTGCCTGGCTGCACGCGCAGGGCCTGCGCTTCTTCCCGCTGGTCGGCTGGGCCGAGCGCGGCGGCTACCTGGCCACCGGGCACGGCAACTCGGTGCCGCGTTTCCACATCACGTGGGGCACCGGGCCGGGGGTGGTGGCGCCGTTCGCGCGCCGGGTGCGGGAGGCGGTCGCCAAGGGCCTGGTCGAGCTGCGTTTCCGGCACCGGGTGACGGCACTGACGACGACCGACGGCACCGTGGACGGTGTCGCGGGCGAGGTGCTGGTGGACAGCGACGCCGAGCGCGGCAAGGCGAGTTCGCGGGAGGTCCGCTCGGAGTTCCGGCTCTCCGCCCAGGCGGTGGTCGTCACCTCGGGCGGCATCGGCGGCAATCACGACCTGGTGCGCAAGGCGTGGCCGGAGCGGCTGGGCACGCCGCCGGCGAAGCTGCTCTCCGGGGTCCCGGCGCACGTGGACGGTCTGATGCTGGGCGTCGCCGAGCAGGCGGGCGGCCATCTGATCAACGGCGACCGGATGTGGCACTACACCGAGGGCATCGAGAACTGGAACCCGATCTGGGCCCGGCACGGCATCCGTATCCTGCCCGGCCCGTCCTCGCTGTGGCTGGACGCGACGGGCAGGCGGCTGCCGGTGCCGCTGTTCCCGGGCTTCGACACGCTGGGGACGCTGGAGCACATCATGCGGACCGGCCACGAGTACACGTGGTTCGTCCTCACCCAGCGGATCATCGAGAAGGAGTTCGCGCTGTCGGGCTCCGAGCAGAACCCTGACCTGACCGGCAAGAGCGTGCGCGAGGTGCTGCGCCGTGTGCTGCCGGGCGCGCCCGGCCCGGTGGAGGCGTTCAAGGAGCACGGCGTGGACTTCGTCGTGGAGAACGACCTGGCGGCGCTCGTGCGGGGCATGAACGCGGTCACGAAGGACGATCTGCTCGACGAGGACGCGCTGCGCCGCGAGATCGTGGCCCGCGACCGGGAGATCACCAACACCTTCACCAAGGATCTGCAGGTCACCGCGATCCGCGGGGCCCGCAACTACCTCGGCGACAAGCTGAGCCGCACCGCGGCCCCGCACCGCCTGCTGGACCCGAAGGCGGGCCCGCTGATCGCGGTGCGGCTGAACATCCTGACCCGCAAGTCGCTCGGCGGGCTGGAGACGGACCTGGACGCCCGGGTGCTGCGCGCCGACGGGCAGCCGCTGCCGGGTCTGTACTCGGCGGGCGAGGCGGCCGGTTTTGGCGGCGGCGGGGTGCACGGCTACCGCTCGCTGGAGGGGACGTTCCTCGGCGGCTGCATCTTCTCGGGTCGTACGGCGGGCCGGGCGGCGGCAGCGGCGACCGCCTGAGCTGCGCCGCGCGCCGCGCGCCTCCGCCGGCCCGGGCCGTACCGGTGTGCGACCCCGGTCCGGGGACGCCGCGCGCGGGAGGCACCATGGAGGGGAGCAGCGGCGGCGGCAAGGCGGGAGTACGGGCAGTGGTGGACGTCCTGGGGTCGGTGGCGGACGGTTTCGAACCGGTCCGGGAGGCTTTCGCCCGGAACTTCGAGGAGCGCGGGGAGCTCGGCGCCGCGGTGACGGTGTACCGGGACGGCGAGAAGGCCGTGGACCTGTGGGCCGGTGCCGCGCACGCCGACGGTGCGGCCGACGGGCCCCGGTGGGCGGAGGACACCGCGCAGGTGGTCCGCTCCGCGACCAAGGGTGTGGCGGCGGCGTGCCTGCTGCTGCTGCACCAGCGCGGCCAGCTCGATCTGGACGCGCCCGTGGGCACGTACTGGCCCGAGTTCAAGACGGCCGGCAAGGAGCGGGTGACCGTGCGCGACGCCCTCGCGCACCGCGCGGGCGTGCCGGCGCTGGACGTCCCGCTCACCCCGGCGCAGGCGCTGGACGGGGTCAGCGGCCCGCGCGCGCTAGCGGCGCAGGCGCCGTTCTGGGCGCCCGGGAGCGACCACGGCTATCACGCGATGACCTACAGCTGGCTGATAGGCGAGCTGGTGCTGCGCGCGAGCGGCGGCCGGTCGATCGGCCGCTACGTGGCGGAGGAGATCGCCCGTCCGCTGGGCCTGGACCTGTGGGTGGGCCTGCCGGCCGGGCAGGAGGCACGGGTCGGCCGGATCGCCGCGATCACGGCCCCGGAGGCGCCGCCGGCGGCGGGGCTGCGGGCCCGTCCGAAGCGCAGCGTGAGCGAGGCGTACGACGACCCGGAGTCGCTGACCCGGCGGGCGTTCGGCGCCATCGAGCCGCTGCCGGACGAGAACGACCCCGCCTACCGTGCCGCGGAACTCGCGGCGTCCGCGGGGATCGCCACCGCGCGTTCGCTGGCCCGCTTCTACGCCGCCCTGGTCGGCGGCCTGGCGGACGGCGGTCCGCGGCTGTTCGCCCCGGCGACGCTGACCTCGGCGCGCACGGCCGAGTCCGAGGGACCGGACCGGGTGCTGGTGGTGAACACCCGCTTCGGTCTGGGCTACATGCTGCACGGCCCGTCCTCGCCGTTCCTGTCCCCCGGCTCCTTCGGGCATCCGGGTCGCGGCGGGTCGCTGGGCTTCGCCGACCCGGACTCGGGGATCGGCTTCGGCTACGTCACCAACGGCATGCAGAAGAACGTCACCGCCGACCCGCGGGCGCAGGCGCTGGTGCGGGCGGTACGGGAGTGCCTGCGCTGACGCAGGGCGGGAACCGGGCGAACCACGGCAAAAGTTGCCCGGGCTCCGGGACCCGCGAACGATGGATGGGTGAGCGACGCCGCGTACCTCCGGTTTCCGCATGTCCACGGTGAACGGCTCTGTTTCGTCGCCGAGGACGACATCTGGGTCGCGCCCCTGGACGAGGGGCGCGCGTGGCGGGTGACGGCCGACCGGACCCGGGTGGGCCATCCCCGTTTCTGCCCGGACGGTTCGTCGATCGCCTTCAACAGCTGGCGTTCGCTGGACCCCGAGGTCCATCTCGCGCCGGTGGAGGGCGGGCAGGCGAGCCGGCTCACCTACTGGGGCAGTCCCGACACCCGCGTGCGGTCCTGGACGCCGGACGGCCGGATCCTGGCCGTCTCCTCGCACGGTGAGCCGTTCTCGCACTACACGTGGGGGTACGCCGTCCCGGCCGACGGCGGGCCGGGCAGCCGGCTGCCGTGGGGGCCGGTGTCCGACATCGCCGTGCGGGACAGCGCCGCCGGGGAGCACCAGACGCTGCTGCTGTCGGCGACCGCGCCGCACGAGCCCGCCTCGTGGAAGCGGTACCGGGGCGGGGCGACCGGCCGGCTGTGGCTCCAGGGCGAGCTGCTGGCGCCGGACATCGGCGGGCATCTGGAGTCCCCCATGTTCGTGGGCGACCGGATCGCCTTCCTCAGCGACCACGAGGGCATCGGCAACCTGTACTCCTGCCGGCCCGACGGCACGGACCTGCGGCGGCACACCGACCACGCGGACTTCTACGCCCGCCACGCGTCCACCGACGGCCGGCGCGTGGTCTACCAGTGCGCGGGCGCGCTGTGGATGGTCGGGGAGCTGACCGCGGACTCGGTGCCGCGGCGGCTGGAGATCGACCTCGGCGGCACGCGGGCCGGGCGGCGCCCGTACCAGGTCCCGGCCGCGGCCTATCTGGACGGTCTGGCCGTGGACCGTACGGGCCGGGCGAGCGCGGTGTGCGTACGCGGCAGCCTGTACTGGCTCACGCACCGCGACGGCCCGGCCCGCACGATCTCCGACGAGCCCGGTTCCCGGGTCCGGCTGCCCGCGATGCTGGGCGAGACCGGCCGGATCGCCTTCGTCACGGACGCCGACGGCGAGGACGCGATCGAGATCGCGGCGCTGCCGGGCCGCCCGGCGGCGCTGGCCGTCGCGGAGATCGCCGACGAGGACGACGCGGTGGCGCAGGCACTGCGGGAGGGAGGGGAGGCGGGGGCCGAGGCCGCGGAGGGCGCTGACGAGGCGGCCGGTGAGGGCGCCCGCGCCCCCTGCCACAGTGGCGGCGCACGCCTGGCGTGCGGGGAGATCGGCCGGGTGCAGGAGCTGGTGCCCTCCCCCGACGGGGAGACGATGGCGGTCGCGGCCCACGACGGGCGGCTGCTGCTGGTCTCCGCGGAGACGGGCGCGGTCGGCGAACTCGACCGCTCCGACAACGGTCCCGTGCGCGACCTGGCCTTCTCCCCGGACTCGGCGTGGATCGCCTGGTCGCATCCGGTGGTGGGCCGCTCGCTGCGCAAGATCCGGATCGCCCGGCTGGCGCCGGACCCGGAGGACGGCGAGCGCACGGTCATCGACGTCACCAACGGCCGCTTCGAGGACGAGCAGCCGGTCTTCACCCGTGACGGCCGCTATCTGGCCTTCCTGTCCTGGCGCGGCTTCGACCCGGTGTACGACGTGCACACCGGTGACCTGTCCTTCCCGCTGGGCTGCCGCCCGCACCTGGTGCCGCTGCACTCGGCGACGCCGTCCCCCTTCGCGCTGCCCGTGGAGGGCAGGCCTCCCGGCGGCGGCCTGGACCCGGCGGGCTTCACCGAGGGCCCGCTGGCGGTGGAGGCGGCCGGGCTGCCGATGCGGGTGACGCCGTTCCCGGTGCCCGCCTCCAAGTACAGCTCGCTGGAGGCGGTGCGCGGCGGGCTGACGTGGCTGCGCTGGCCGATCTCGGGCGCGCTGGGCGAGACGTTCGTCAATCCGACCGATCCCTCGGCCCGGCCGACGCTGGAGTACTTCGGCCTGGCCAAGTCCAAGCGGGTCGAGCTGGTGCGGCACATGGACTGGTACCGGGTCAGCGGCGACGGCACGCAACTGGTCGTCTTCGACGAGGGCGAACTGACCGTCGTGCCCGCCTACGAGCCCGGCGACATGGACTCCACCGTCTACATCGACATGCGGCGCGTGCTGCACGAGGCGCACCCGCCCGCCGAGTGGCGCCAGGCGTACGCGGAGGCCGGGCGGATCATCCGCGACTACTTCTGGGCGCCGGACATGTGCGGCATCGACTGGCCCGCGGTGCTCGACCAGTACCGTCCCCTGCTCGAACAGGTCTCCACGCCCGACGAGTTCGCCGATCTGCTGCGCGAGGTCCTGGGCGAGCTGGGCACCTCGCACGCGTACGTCGCCCCGGCCCGACGCAACGAGGGGCCTCCGCACTACCAGCGGCCGATCGGGCTGCTGGGCGTCAACTTCGCGCACACCAAGGACGGCCGGTGGGTGGTGAGCCGCATCCTGCCCGGCGAGTCCTCCGATTCCAGGGCGCGTTCGCCGCTGGCGGGCACCGGCATTCCGGAGGGGGCGGCGCTCACCCATGTCGACGGCCGCGAGGTGGACCCGGTCGACGGTCCCGGTCCGCTGCTGTCGGCGGCGGGCGGCACCACCGTGGAGCTGACGTTCACACCCCCCGGCGACGGCCCTCCGCGCCGGGTCGCGGTCGTGCCGCTGGTGGACGAGCGGCCGCTGCGCTACCAGGACTGGGTTGCCAAACGGCGCCTGGTGGTCCGGGAGTTGAGCGAGGGCAAGTGCGGCTATCTGCACATCCCGGATCTGGGCGGCTCCGGCTGGGCGCAGTTCAACCGCGATCTGCGCATGGAGGTCGTGCGCCCGGCGCTCATCGTCGACGTGCGTGGCAACGCGGGCGGCAACATCAGCGACCTGGTCGTGGAGAGCCTGACCCGCAGGATCCTCGGCTGGGACTGGATCCGCGACGCGCAGCCGGTGAGTTACGCGGGCAACGCGCCACGCGGGCCGATCGTGGCGCTGGCCGACGAGGCGACCGCCTCCGATGGCGACATGATCACGGCGACGTTCCGGCTGCTGTCGATCGGCCCGGTGGTGGGCCACCGCACCTGGGGCGGCGTGGTCGGCATGACCGGCCGGCACCGGCTGGGCGACGGCACGGTGATCACGGTGCCGATGAACGCCGCCTGGTTCGAGGCGTACGGCTGGTCGGTGGAGAACCACGGCGTGGAACCGGACATCCCCTGCATCCGCACCCCGCTGGACTGGGCGGAGGGCCGGCGCACCGACCTGGAGGTGGCGGTGCAGACCGCGCTGGACCTGCTGGAGAAGCATCCCGCCGCCACGCCCCCCGATCTGTCCGACCGCCCCGACCGGCGGCGACCGCCGCTTCCGCCGCGGCGCTGAGCGACGGTGTATCCAGTCCATTCAAAGTGCTGCACGCGGCAGCACCGACGCGATGGGTCCACAGATAGTCCGCGGCTGGCAGAGTGGACTATCAGGGTGCCAAGGCGTTGGAGATGTGATGCGCCGGCTCCCTTCACGACCGGCCGGACAACTCGTTGAGCAACCTCGTCCTCTGGCCTCAAGCAGCGGTGAACTAGCTTTGGAGGCCCTGCTGCCCAGCCGCCACAGCCGAAATGACGCGACCGCAACCAGCTACTTGTGCGTCGATCGCCGGGGCAGCGCCGGATCGTCACTCAGATGGAAGAGTGCACCCCCTCTCTGACGCCGTGCAATGCTGTCGCGGTTAGCTCACTGCTCGCACCGCCTCAGCCGTGGCACAGGAGGGTGGGTGGGCACTCGGTGCGGGCCCGAACGATCGTTGCATTATTCAGGCTTATGGGTGAAAGGGGCGGACATGAGTTGAGATGCGCCATTCCTTGACGGGGTCGCCACTCACGCTCTCCTACGAACCAATCGGCCTTCTAACCTTTGCAGAGGCAGGCTCCTGTGTCAGTTGCACCAACTACGCTGCACTCGCGGCTGTTGCCGCTTGAGGGACCGCTAGCGCCATTCCGGGGTGCGCGGTCCGGGTGTAACGACGGCCACGAAGGAGGCTACTCGACATTGCGGCCTGCACACTCGCACTGCAGGCAGCCCTCGACGATGTGCCGGCACCTCGGATCCCAGCTTGCTTTGTGGCAGTACAAGAGCACATCAGGCTCGACGCTGCCCACCCCGGACACATACGCCACCCGGCGATCTGCTACCCGATAGGTTCGTCTCATGCCCGGCCGCCTTCTAGAACTACACGTTGAGAACTTCCGCAGCCTTCGTGACGTGACCATCCCACTCGGCCCGCTTACGGTCCTGGTGGGTCCCAACGGAGTGGGAAAGTCGAACGTACTGAAGGTGTTCGACTTCCTTGCCGCAATCATCCGAACTGACCTCCAGCCTGCGCTCGACGAGCGCGGTGGCTTCGACGAGGTAGCCTTCTGGGGTGGCGACAAGCCGCCGACATCCATGGCCATCCGCCTCAAAGCGGACTGGACGACGCATGCAAGCGCCAAAGCACCTGACGAGTACTCACTGACCATTCGTAGGCGTTCCTCGCCTAGCAGCCGTGACTCTTACACGTTGTCACGCCAGGAGAGCTTCCAGTTCAAGCGAACACAGGGCCGAGGTCGGCGCATCACCATTTCTGGCGATGAAGCCCGTGTCGTAGACAGGAGAGCCGGTCGCGAGTCCGATGGGGGTAGTTTTGGTATCCAGAGGTTGAGCAGTGGCCTCTCCACCCTGCCCCGGTTGGGGCGTTCGGACGGCGGGGAAGAGGTTGCAAGAGTTGCAGACCGCTTGTCATCTTTTAGGGTTTTCGACGTCGACGTTACCGCTGCTCGACAACCAACGCGTGCCCGCTCGATCAAGGCCGGCCGCTTGGAGTCCCACGCTGAGAACCTGGCAGCGTTTCTGGTCCAACTCAGCACCGACGAGGAGCGTTGGGCACTGTTAACGCGAGATGCCCGCCGCATCCTTCCGCAATTGGCGTCCATCGAATTCGAGCAGGTCGGGGGCTATGCGGATCGACTTGCTGTGGTGCTTCATGAACGAGGCCTGCGCCGGACCACTCCCCTTGTTGACGCCTCATTCGGAACCGTGCGCCTACTCGGTCTATTGGCCATGCTCTACGATCCCCGGCCTCCGGCGCTGACGTGCGTTGAAGAGATCGACCATGGTCTGCATCCACAAGCCCTGGAGCTCATTGTGGAGCGGATGCGGGAAGCGTCAGAGCGAACGCAATTTATTGTGGCGACCCACTCACCGGCACTCGTCGACAGATTGGAGCCTCACGAGTTCATCGTGTGCGATCGCGACGAAGGTGGTGCGTCCATTATTCCTGCTCTAACTACGGAAGAGATCGAGGCCATCGTCGCAGAGACAGGCGATCAGCCCCTTGGGGAGCTGTGGTTCTCCGGCGTTCTTGGCGGCGACTTGACTGAGGACGACCTGTGAGTCACAGGCGAATACACAAGTCCTTGAGTCGGGGTGTCGTTGTACTCGCGGGCGAGAGTGTTAACGATCGCCGCATGCTGGCTACGTTCATAAGGGCGGCCCATCCTGAACTTGTGGCCGCCATCACTCTCACTGAGATCACCGACCCTGTGCGGCTGCGGAAAAAATCGGGCGCCGAGCTGGCAACGGCAGCGGGCACCCTGGTGGGTAAGGCGCGCGGTAAAGCCCGCCTGAAGGCCGGTGACTTCGTAGGTATCGCTGTTCATGAGGACATGGACGCCTGCCCTGGCCCTGCCTATGACTCTGCACGGAAGGCCGTCTCCAATGCGCTGGCCAAGGCGACTGGCGTTTCCGCTTCCGTCTATGCACTTGCTGCGGCGGAGTCCGAAGCGTGGCTCCTCCTCTTCCCGGAGGCATTTACGCTCTACCGACCTTCATGGAAAATCCCGGCGGCGTGGCAGGGGAAAGATAGCGGGCGTCGCCAGACTCCAAAGGAGGACCTCGAGGGTATTCTCACCACTCCACGCTTCAGGGAGAGCGATGGCCCTGAGATCGCATCGGCGGCATTGACGAATGGACTGCTGACGAAACCCATGGGGTCGAATCGCTCCTACCAGGAGTTTATTGAAGATATCTCCAGTTGGGAGGTTCCCCACTAAGCGCACTCGGTCACTGGGGCGGCCTTTCAATCCTGGCCGGGAAGTGTGCGCCGGGCCCGGGTTCGCACGCGGCCGGACGCGGGAAGGGGCGCGCCCTTGCGGACGCGCCCCTCGGCGTTCACGCCTTGACCACGCGGGTCAGTGGTCCCGGTGCTGCCGGTCGTCGCGCGGCGCGCCGGACTGCTCGCGGCCGGTGCCCTTGGAGCCCGACTGCGGGGACTGCTTGCCGGACTGACCCTGGCCGGGCTGCCGCTGCTGCGTCCTGCCCTGCTCGCCCTGCTGGCGCATCTGCTCGTCGGTCATGCCCTGGGACTTGTCCCGGGTCTGGCCGATCCGCTCCTGCGGGCGGTCCTGCTGGCGCTGCTGCCCGGCCTTGCTTCGCGTGGGGTCGTTCTTGCCCATGATCACTCCTTCGTGATGTGTGGACTGGGCCTCGACCAGGCTGACACGTCCGGACACGCTACGCATTTCGTACGAATGCGCAGCGTGAACGCTCCTGGTCAGAGCGCCTTTTCGGCCCGGGACCGCGCATCGGCCGCGCCACCGGGGCCCACCAGACCGGGCCGTATGCCGCCCGCCGCCGCGATCCTCGGTTCCAGGCGGCGCATTTCGCGCCGCCCGATCGCGCCGCCGATCAGCCCCGGCAGGACGCCGCGCACCGACTGCATGCCGCGCAGCCACCACTGGGCGTAGACGTGCGGCGCACGGCGGGCGATGCCGTCCGCGATGCGCTCCACCGCGGGCGCCACCGGATAGGTGCGGTTGGCGGGCCACGGCAGCCGGCGGCGCGCCTCGCGCATCACGGCGTCCTCGTCGGCGCCGCGCACCATGTCGGTGTCGGTCCAGCTCAGATACCCCACGCCGACCCGCACGCCCTTGAAGCCCACTTCGGCGCGCAGGCAGTGCGCGAACGCCTCGACGCCCGCCTTGCTCGCGCAGTACGCGGTCATCAGCGGTGCCGGGGCGATCGCGGCGAGCGAGGCGATCTGCAGCAGGTAGCCGCGCGAGGCGATGAGCGCCGGCAGGAAGGCTCGGGCGGTGACGACGCCGCCCAGCAGATTGACCTGGACGACCCGGTCGAAGTCGGCCGGGTCCGTGTCGAGGAACGGACCGCCCGTCGCCACACCGGCGTTGGCGACCACGGCGTCGACGCGTCCGTACCGCTCCACGACCTCCTCGGCGACACGCGCCATCGCCTCTCGATCGGTGACGTCGGCCGTCCAGTGCCCGGTGCCGGGGCCGATCTCCGCCGCGACGGCCTTCAGTTCGTCCGGCTCCAGTCCGACGAGCGCCAGGCGGGCGCCGCGTGCGGCGAGGGTGCGGGCGAGCAGCGCACCGACCCCGCGGGCGGCGCCGGTCACCACCACGACCTGGCCGTCCAGCGACCTGCTCATGCCGTCTCCTCCGTGACCCGGGCCTGCGGCAGATGGTCCGTGACCAGGGTGCGGACCACGCCCGCGACCGCCGCGGGGGCCTCCAGCGGCGTCATGTGGCCGAGCCCCGGCAGTTCCGTGAGCCCGGCGAAGTGCGAGAGCCGGGCGGCCAGTCCGCGGGCGTGCACCGGCGGGGTGAGCTTGTCGGCGGTGCCCACCAGCACCGCGGTCGGCATGCGCAGCGCCGCCACCCCCGCGTCCAGGTTGAGCCCGGCCAGCACCCGGCCCCACGCCGCGCGCTGCCTGCGCCCGCAGGCGTGCACGATGCGTGCCGTCGCGGCCACCAGTTCCGGGCTCGAATCCGGGCCCAGGATGCCGTACTTGAGGGCCGCCCTGGTCACCGCGGACTGCGGGCCCAGCGGTGCCGCGCTGACCAGCAGGAAGCGGTGGAAGACGTCCCGTACCCGCTGGGCGCGCACCCGCGGCGGCAGCACCAGCGTCTCGGCGAGCAGCCGCCCGCTGCCGGTGCTGGCCAGCAGCACCGCTGCGGTACGGGACTGGATCTCAGGCCGGTCGCCCGCCGCCATCGCCGTCATGCCGCCCATGGAGTGGCCGACCAGCACCGCCTTCTCGCCGGAGGGGAGCACGGACTCCAGCACCGCCGTCAGGTCGTCGGCGAGCGCGTCGGTGCTGTAGCCGCCGCGGCGCGGGGTCCCGCTGCGGCCGTGGCCGCGCTGGTCGTACGCCACGACCCGGTACTGACCGGCCAGTTCGTGGATGACCGGGGCCCAGAAGCGGGTGTTGCAGGTCCAGCCGTGGATCAGCACGACGGTCGGCGCCGCGCCCGGCTCGGGGCCGTACTCCTCCACGTTGATCGCGGTGCCGTCGGCGGAGCGCACGACGTGCGCGTACCGGGCCTTGGGCAGGTCGAAGACGCCGCTGGTCATGAAGCCACCTCCACAGGGGCCGGGCGCTGCTCGGGGGCGCCGGCGGTCATGATCGTGTACTCGTCGAGCCGCACCCGGCGGGTGGCGCGCCGGAACCCGGCGGTCGTGCCCGGCCAGACGGTGGTGTTGCGGCCCTGGTCGTCCAGGTACCAGCTGACGCAGCCGCCGGTGTTCCACACGGTGCGGACCATCCGGCGCTGCACATCCTCGTTCCACGACCGCACCGCCTCCGGCCGGGCGTCCAGCGCGACGGCGCCGGTGGTGTCCAGGGCCCGCAGGTAGTCGGCGATGTAGTTGAGCGAGGACTCGATCATCAGGATCATCGAGCTGTTCCCGAGGCCGGTGTTGGGCCCGATGACGAACAGCAGATTGGGGAAGCCGTCGACGCTGGAGCCGCGCAGCGCGGCCATCCCGTCCTTCCAGTGCTCGGCCAGCGTCCGGCCGTCGGCGCCGACCACCCGGTCGCCGATCGGCATGTCGGTGACGTGGAAGCCGGTGCCGAAGACGATGGCGTCGACCTCGCGCTCGGTGCCGTCGGCCATGACGACGGTCGAGCCGCGCACCTCCTTCAGCGCGGAGGCCACGACCTCGGTGTTGGGCCGGGTGAGCGCCGGGTAGTAGTCGCTGGACAGCAGGATGCGCTTGCAGCCGATCCGGTAGTCCGGGGTGAGCTTCGCCCGCAGCACCGGGTCCTTGACCGACTTCGCCAGGTGCGACGCCGCGATCCGCTGCACGCCGCGCAGCAGCGCCGGGCGCTTGGTGAAGGCGCCGACCTGCAACTCCCGCAGCAGCCACAGCATTCCGCGCCGCGCCGTGGCGGTCGCCGGGACCTTGGCGTGCAGCCACCGCTCGGCCGCCGTGATGTCCCGGTCCATGCGCGGCATCACCCACGGCGGGGTCCGCTGCACCACGGTCAGGCTCGCCACCTCGGGCTGGATCGCCGGCACGATCTGAATGGCGGAGGCGCCGGTGCCGATCACCGCGACGCGCTTGCCCTTGAGGTCGTAGTCGTGGTCCCACCGCGAGGTGTGGAAGACCGCGCCCGGGAAGGAGTCCAGGCCCGGCACGTTCGGCAGCTTCGGGTCGGAGAGCGGGCCGCCCGCCGAGATCAGGACGTCGGCGGTCAGCTCGCCGCGCGAGGTGGCGACCTGCCAGTGCTTCGCCTCGGTGTCCCAGCGGGCCCGGCGGACCTCGGTCTCCAGCCGCAGATGCGGACGGAGGCCGAAGGTGTCCGCGACGCGCTCCAGATAGGCCCGGATGTGCGGCTGGCCGGAGAACGTACGGGGCCACTGCGGATTCGGCGCGAACGAGAAGGAGTACAGGTGCGAGGGCACGTCGCACGCGCACCCCGGATAGCTGTTGTCGCGCCAGGTGCCGCCGACGGAGTCGCGCCGCTCCAGCACCACGAAGTCGGTGATCCCCTCCCGCCGCAGGCGCACGGCCGCGCCGAGCCCGCCGAAGCCGGATCCGATGACCGCCACCCGTACGTGTTCGCTGCGCCCGGCCATACCGCCGCCTCTCGGTGCCGCCCTCGGACCTGATCGCGCCAGTGTTCACTGGCGCGATTCGGAGCGTAGACCAGAACGCGTTACCAGCGGTAGAGGTCGGAGCGCGCGAGTTGCCCCGGCGCACCGCCTAGGCTGGCGGGCGTGGCAACGCACGAGCGCGAGTACCGGATGGACGAACTGGCCGAGGCCGCCGGCGTGCCCGTCCGCACCGTCCGCTTCTACCGGGAGCGCAAACTGCTCCCCGCCCCGCGCCGCGAGGGCCGCATCGCCTGGTACAACGAGCACCACCTCGCCCGGCTCCGCACCATCACCGCCCTGCTGGAGCGCGGCCACACCCTCGGCGGCATCGCCGAGCTGATGAACGCCTGGGAGAGCGGCCGCCACGACGTCGGCGAACTGCTCGGCCTCGACCCGGCCCTGCCCACCCCCTGGTCGGAGGAGGAGCCGCTGCGGCTGACCCCCGAGGCGCTGGCCGACTACTACGGGGACCAGGCGACCGCGGAGAACCTCGCCACCGCCCTGGACATCGGCTACATCGCCGTCGACGGGGACGACGTCGTGCACGTCAGCCGCCGCCTGCTGGAGGCCTCGTCCGGCCTGGTCAAGGAGGGCATCCCGCTCGCCGAGGTACTGTCCGCCGGCCGCGACATGCGCCACCGCATGGACCTGCTCGCCGAGCTCTTCGTGCAACTCGCCCGCTCCCACGTCCTCCCCGGCGCCGAGGCCGACCTCCAGGCCGGCGACACGACCCGCCTCACGGAGGCGATAGCCCGACTGCGCCCCCTGGTGGAGGTCGTCGTCGAGGTGGAACTCGCCCTCGCGATGGACCGCAGACTGCGCGAGGAACTCAAGGGATAGCCCGCGCCTGGTGTCCGGAGAGGCTACCGTTACCGAGAGTGACTGTCGCTTCACGGACGGGGGTTGATGTGACGGTGCCCAAGGACAAGCGCTCCGTGAGCATGGCGATCTTCGGCGACCTCCTCCGCGCCCTCCGCGAGGGCCGGGGGATCACCTTGGACGCACTGGCCGCGCACACGGGCTACTCGAAATCGCTCGCCATCAAGATCGAGTCCGGCGAACGCCTCGCCAGCAAGGCCTTCATCGACAAGGCGGAGGAACTGCTCGGCTCCCCCGGTGCGTTGCGGGCGGTCGCGCCGCACCTGTCCCGAGAGAAGCTGCCCGCGGGGTACGGCGAGTACGCGGACGAGGAGGCTCGGGCGACGAGCATCGGATTCTACGACGCCCACGTGGTCAATGGGCTTCTGCAGACCGAGGCCTACATGCGTGCGGTGTTCAACGCCCGCTGCCCGGCGCTCGAAGAGGACGAGATCGACCACTGGACGGAGGGCCGACTCGCCCGCCAGGCGCTCATCACGCGCAAGCCGGTGTGCATGCTGTCCTTCGTCCTGGAGGAATGGCTTCTGCGCCGGCCCGTGGGTGGAAGGCAGGCCATGAAGGACCAGTTGGGGCGCATCCTCGAACTCGGAGAGCGCCGCAACGTGCAGATCCAGGTCATGCCGACGCGCTACGAGGCCGTGGCCGGATTCAACGGACCTTTCACGTTCCTTGAAACGGCCGAACGGCAGTGGCTGGCCTACGCTGAGGGACAGGTCGGGGGGTACCTGAGCGATGATCGCGCGAGGGTCAGTGACCTGTACCACCGCTACGGCACGATCCGGGCGCAGGCCCTCACCCCCGAGGATTCGGCGAAGGTCATCGAGCAGATTGCGGGCGAGCTGTGAGCGCACTCGTGTGGTTCAAGTCCAGCTACAGCGGTGACGACGGCGGCCAATGCATTGAAGTCGCCCTCGACTGGCGGAAGTCGACCCACAGCGGCAGCGACGGCGGCGACTGCGTCGAGGTCGCGTCCTGCGCGGCGGCGGTGCACGTGCGGGACTCCAAGGACCGGACGGGCCCCGTGCTCACGTTCCCGCCCGACGCGTGGGCCGCGTTCGTCGGGTTCGTCGCGTTCGCCGCCGCGACCGCCCAGGACGCCGTATAGGCCAGGCGGGAGCGGGACTTACGATCAAGCCCATGACGAGCACTCCGGAGTCCTGGACCATTCGCCACTTCTCCCAGGCCAACCCTGCGGGTCCGGGCTGCGACAACGTGTCGGCGCTCTTGCGGAGGCTGGCCGATTCGATCGAGGCATTGGGCCCTGTTGAGGTTCAGGATGTCGTCATCGAGTCGGAGATGACCGAGCACGGACCTTGGCGATCGGGGACGGTCTACTTCTACCTGCCCGAAGACGACTGAGCGCGACTCCGGCGCTGTCGAGCGAGGCCAAGTCACGCATCAGATCGAGCCGAGGCCGACCTCGATCGGGAACGGCACCGTGGTCTTGACGACATCCGCGAAGACATCCCCGTCCCGATAGACCCAGCCGCGGGACCGAGCACGTAGGTGTACACCAGAGGGACTCCGTTGGCTGTCTGCTCCACCCGCCAGAAGAAGGAGATCCCGGCTTTGGCGTACTGCTCCCTCTTCGCGATCCGGTCAGTGGTCTCCGAGCCGGGCGAAACCACCTCGACGACCAGCAGCACATGCTCGGGCCGGGTGGGCGTGACGTCGATGGTGTCCGCCTTGTAGACCACGGCGTCCGGACGACGATGCGTCAACGGCAGGTCCTGAAGGCGGACATCGACATCCGTAGCGGCATTCCACTCCGGGGATGCGGCCGCGTCCAGGGCATTGGCCAGAAGCCGAGCCAGCCGATGGTGGCGCTGGGACGCTCTCGGGCTCACCGCGACCATCCCGTCCACGATCTCGATGCCCCCGCACTGCTCCGCGGGCCAGGAGTCGTACTGCGCCGCGGTGATCGGGGCGTGCATCCACTCCGGCACGGTCATGTCGGCGGTCACGGCGCACCTCCCCCGGAAACGGCGACGGACCCGCGCCACGGACGCTCAGCCCATGAGGGCGGGACGCATGCGTGGCTGCCGGCGCACCGATGCCGGCCTTGGCATCGGGCCCGGCCGGGAGAGGCCCCAACCAAGCCCGCCCGGGCATTCGTTACCCGCAGGTAACCACCGCGTCGGCAGGCGCTCACCCGGGCAAGCAATCGTGCGGTGCATGACAAGCCTCAAGCCCTTCAGCGTCAGACGCGGCCTCCTCACCGTGGCGATCGCGGCCGCCGGGATGACCGGCCTCGCCCTCCCCGCATCCGCGCACGCAGCCGAGGCGCCGGTGGCCCCGCGCGTGAGCGCGAGCGCCTCCGTCGACTACGGCACCTGGCAGCGGGACGTCCGCGCGGTCATCGACCAGGCCCACACCTATGTGCAGGACCGCACCGCCGAGCCCGCCCCCGGCGAGAAGCTCGCGATCGTGCTGGACATCGACAACACGTCGCTGGAGACCTACTTCGACTGGTGGTTCCCGCAGGCGGTCGCGCCGACCCGGGACCTGGCGCGCTACGCCGACGCCCGCGGCGTGGACATCTTCTTCGTCACCGCGCGGCCGGACTTCATCTACCCGGCGACGTACTACAACCTCGACCACGAGGGCTACCCGGTCGCGGGCCTGTACGGCCGCTCGATCCCGGACCTCTTTGCCGAGGTCAGCGCGTACAAGACGGCGCAGCGCGCCGCGATCGAGCAGCGCGGCTACACGATCATCGCGAACATCGGGAACAACACGACCGACCTGGTGGGCGGCCACGCCGAGCGGACGTTCAAGCTGCCGGACTACAACGGCACTCTGGACTGAGGTCCCGCCGACGCCGCGCCACGCCCGGGGAACGTCCGTTCCCCGGGCGTTCACCATGTCCTCATACCGATGCTTGGTCCGGGCTTTACCTGCCCCCTACCTTCGCCGAAGTCCAGTTCGCCTGAAGTAGACGAGGTATAAATGTCCCTCCGGCATGCAGTCGCCGCCCTGGCCGTGGTGCCCGCGCTGGTGGTCCCCGCGACCGCCCAGGCGGCCACGGACCACCATCACCACCACGTTCCGTCCCAGAAGAACCACTTCGACCTCCAGGCCCACCGCGGCGGCCTCGGCATGACCACCGAGGAGTCCCTCGAGGGCTTCGGCAAGGCGCTGCGCCTCGGGGTGAGCACCCTGGAGCTGGACACGCACGTCACCAAGGACGAGAAGGTCGTGGTCAACCACGACCGGCAGATCAGCGCCCAGAAGTGCAAGGACACCGCGCCGGTGACGCCGGGCGACCCGATGTACCCGTACGTCGGGAAGTACATCAAGGACCTGACCCTGGCGCAGATCAAGACCATGGACTGCGGCTACCAGCAGCTGCCCGGCTTCCCCGAGCAGGAGCAGATCAAGGGCTTCCGCATGGTGGAGCTCAAGGACGTCCTGAACCTGGTCAAGAGCTACCGGGCCAACAAGGTCACGCTCAACATCGAGACCAAGGTGGAGGCCGGCGCCCCGACCCAGACCGCGCCGCGCGAGCTGTTCGTGCGCCGCGTCTTCGAGGAGATCCACCGCTCGGGCATCGAGAAGCAGGTCACCATCCAGTCCTTCGACTGGGGCGCGCTGAACGAGATGCACAAGCTCGCGCCGAAGTACCCGCTGGTGGCGCTCACCAACTTCGACTTCCTCCAGGTCGGCAAGCCCGGCGCCTCGCCGTGGCTCGGCGGCATCGACGCCGACGACTACGACGGCGACTTCGTGAAGGCCGCCGCGGCCATCCCGGGCGTCACGGCGCTCTCGCCGGTGTACGGCCTGCCGCAGAACGGCACCGTCGCCGACCCGAACTTCACGTTCTACGTCAACAAGAAGATGGTGGACGACGCCCACTGGCTCGGCCTGCGGGTCGTCCCGTGGACCTGTGACGACCCCGCCACCATCAAGGCGCTGCTCGACATGAACATCGACGGCATCATCACGGACTACCCGAACCGGGTCCGCGACATCATGGCCGAGCGCGGCATGCGCATGCCCCGCGCCTACAAGGCGCCCCGTCACTGACGAACGGCGCGGCAGGCATGCGAACGCCCCCGGAACCGCGCGGTTCCGGGGGCGTTCGCGCGTTCACATGCGCGATCCGGCCGGCTGCCCTGCGGCCACCGGCACGTTCTCCTCGGGGTGGACGCACTTGTACAGGCACTGCGTGCGGGAGAGCGCGAAGACGCCGTAGGTGAGCAGGGCGAAGCCGGCGACCGCGGGCAGCATCCACAGCCCGGTCCGCGGCTGCTCCCCGTAGAGGATCACCCCGAGGGCGAAGCCCGCCACGGCGTCGCAGAGGGTCAGGGCGGGCTGGGAGGCGATGAGCGGGCCGCCCTGCATGGCGGTGCCGAGCAGGAAGAGGGAGAAGCCGCCCGTGGCGGCGAAGGCGTAGGTCTGCCAGGACAGCAGCCAGGCCGCGATGCCCTGGTGGCCGAGGATGTCCATGGACGACTTGATCAGTGCGGCCGTCAGCGCGTTGCCCACGGCGGCCGCCGCCCCGAGGCAGGCGGCGCGGGTCAGGCCGAGCGGGCGCCGCAGCCCGGCCACCACCAGGGCCGCGCCGAGCCCGCCGACGATGAGCAGCGTCGGCACCCACCAGATGCCCGGCACCTGTTCGCGTCCTCCGGCGGGGGCCAGGGAGAACAGGAAGACGCCCAGTCCCACGGCGATGCACCCGACGCAGAGCCACGCCTTCTGCGAGAGCTCGACGTGGAAGACGGCTCCGCCGATCACGAGGGCCAGCGGCAGTTCGAGGATGAAGACCGGCTGCACGGTGGCGAGGGAGCCGGTGCCGAGGGCGAGCGCCTGGAAGACCGCGGCGCCGATCACCGCGGCGATGCCGGCGAGCCAGACCGGGGTGCGCAGCAGGTCGCGCATGAGTCCCAGGCGCAGCGAGGTGGAGGCGGGCACCTTGAGCACCGCCTGCCGTTGCAGCACCGTCCCGAGGGCGTTGCTGCACGCCGCGATCACGGCGAAGAGGACCGACAGGATCATGTCGGCTGCACCACTCCCCTGCCTGCGCTGGTTCGTCCGGTCCCTGTTCCGGCGCGGGGCCGCTGTGCGTCGCGGGGTCCGCGACGGCCGGCGAGTCCGGAATGTCCGATCAAAGAGTCAGTCTAACGTCGCGCCCGCGGGCACCGCCCGGGGTCACAGGGCGGCGCGGCTGCCCGTGTCCACGGCCTGCGTGGCGGCCGCCGCGCGGCGCGCGTCGTCGCGGACCTCGTCGGCGGTGAGGACGTAGCCCGTGGTGGCGTCGGTGGTGGAGCGGGCGAACACGACCCCGTAGACATGGCCCGCGGTGTTCAGCAGCGGGCCGCCGGAGTTGCCGGGGCGCACGATCGAGCGCACCTGGTAGATGTCGCGGGTGACGATGCCGTCCCCGTAGATGTCCTGGCCGGTGGCGCGGATACGGCCGGCCACGGTCGCCGCGCGCAGGTCCAGGCCGCCGTCCTCGGGGTATCCGGCCACGACCGCGCCGTCCCCGCGCTCGGCGGCGTCGGTGAAGTCCAGCGTGGGGGCGTGCAGCCCCGGCACGTGGAGGACCGCGACGTCCTTGCCGGGGTCGAAGAGCACGACCGTGGCCCGGTACGCGCGCCCGGCGCCGCCGATCTGGACGGCGGGGTCGTCGACGCCGGCGACGACGTGGGCGTTGGTCATGACGTGCCCGTCGGCGTAGACGAAGCCGGTGCCCTCCTGGCCCTGGCGGCGGCCGTTCACGAAGGCGATGCCCTCGATCTTCACCGTGCTGCGGGCGGCGGCCCGCGTGGCGGCGTCGGTGACGCTGTCGCCGGACGGCGCGGGCACCCCGTTGACGGGCTCGGACTCGAAGGGGTTGAAGACCTGCGGGAAACCCGCCTCGGCCAGGGCGCTGGTCGCCCTGCTGAACCAGCTGGGCGCCTGCCGCGGCATCGTGTCCTGGACGGCGCCGAGCACCGCGGAGCCGCGGATCGACTGGGCGAGCACGTTGGAGGAGGCCGTCACCAGGACGCTCGCGGCGACCCAGGCGACCAGCAGCACCGCCACGGCGTTCGCCGCCGCGCCGCCGACGCCGTCGAGCCAGCGCAGCGGCCCCCAGTCCAGTCCGGTGCGCACCTTCCAGGCGACCCCCGAGGCGACGGCGTGGCCCGCGGCCGCCGGGATGAGGACGGTGAGCAGGGCGACGAGGGTGGCGCGGGGGGTGCCCGGTTCGACGTACTGGAGCACGTACGGCAGCAGCCACACGCCGATCACGGCCCCGCCGAGGAAGCCCGCGAGCGAGATGGTGCCCGCGACCAGTCCGCGCCGGTAGCCGGCGACCGCGTAGGCGACCGTCAGCACGAGCAGCAGCAGGTCGAGCAGGTTCAACCGAGAGGCCTTTCCCGAAACCGTATGGACTCGTAAAAACGCACATTAACCGACCATCGGTTCCCTTTTGTGTCGCACCGCACGCGCTATCTGCCCGAAAAGCCATACGAACGGCCCGGTTCCGGCCTCCGTAGACGTTCTACGGAGGCCGTCACCGGGCCGTTCATCGCGCCGTACCCCGTCCCCACGGGTGGGCGCGCACGGGACCGTCCCACCGCTCCAGGAGAGGTCCCGCGGCCGGGGAGCGCCGACGTCACATGTGCACGACGGGCGCCGCGCCGGGGTCCTGCTGCGGCGCCCCGCGCCGGTAGAGCACGAAGCTGATCACCAGGCCGGCCGCGAAGAAGGCCGCCGCCCACCAGTAGGCGGTCGAGTAGCTCTCCAGCGCGGCGTTCGCCTTCACCAGCGGGTCGGCCGGGTTCTTGCCGGCGATGTAGTCCGTGGCGGCGCTCGTGGCGAGGGTGTTGAGCAGGGCCGTGCCGATCGAGCCGCCGATCTGCTGCATCGCGTTGACGGCGGCGGACGCGACACCCGCGTCCTCGGGGCCGACACCGGTGGTGGCCAGGTTCATGGCGGGCGGGAAGATCAGGCCCATGCCGAGGCCGATCACCAGCAGCGGCGGCAGGACGTCGGTGAGGTACCCGCTGTCCAGGCCGAGGCCGGTCAGCCAGACCAGGCCCGCGGCGGAGAGGCCGAAGCCCACGGGGACCACCGGCTTGGGCCCGATGCGGGGCACCAGCACGACGGTGGCGACCTGGGCGCCCACCATCAGCGCGGCGACGAGCGGCAGGAAGGCCAGACCCGTCCTGACCGCCGAGAAGCCGAGGGTCAGGCGCAGGTAGTAGGTCAGGAACAGGAAGACCGCGAACATGCCCGCGCTGGAGACCAGCGAGGCGGCGAAGGAGGCGCCGCGGTTGCGGTCGAGCAGCACGCGCAGCGGCAGCAGCGGGTGCGCGGCCCGGGTCTGCCACCAGGTGAAGGCGGTCAGCAGCACGGCGCCGGCGACCAGGTAGCCCCAGGTCTGCGGGGAGCCCCAGTCGTGGCTCTCGGCGTTGGAGAAGCCGTAGACCACGGCGAACAGACCGGTGGTGACCAGCAGCGTGCCGGGCAGGTCGATGGTGGCGCCGGGACGGCGTTGGGCGCGCTCCAGCATGGTCATGCCGCCGAGGAAGGCGACGACGGCGAAGGCCAGGTTGACGTACAGGGTCCAGCGCCAGTTCAGGTACTCGGTCAGCACGCCGCCGAGCAGCAGGCCGACGGCCGCGCCGGACCCGGCGATGGCGCCGTAGATGCCGAACGCCCGCGCCCGTTCCTTGGATTCGGTGAAGGTCGTCGTCAGCAGCGACAGCGCGGCGGGCGCCAGCAGGGCGCCGAATCCGCCCTGGAGGGCGCGCGCGGTGACGAGCATCTCGAAGCTGCCGGCCGCGCCGCCGAGCGCGGAGGCCGCGGCGAAGCCGGCGACGCCGATGAGGAACGCGGTCTTGCGGCCGAAGAGGTCGGCGATCCGGCCGCCGAGCAGCAGCAGGCTGCCGAAGGCCAGCGCGTACGCGGTGACGATCCACTGCCGGTTGCCGTCGGTGAAGCCGAGGTCGGCCTGGGCGGAGGGCAGGGCGATGTTCACGATGGTCGCGTCCAGCACGACCATCAGCTGGGCGACACCGATGACGGCCAGGACCCACCAGCGCCTGGCGTGGCCGTCGTGATCGCCCTGCGTCCCCCCGGCGGGGGGTGCGGCGACGCCGGCGCGGGGCTCGGCGGTGCTCTGGGACATGGGGACGTGCTCCCGTCGTTCGGAAGAGGCGTGGGACAGGCGTGGGACAGGCATGGCCACGGGTGACCGGGTACGAGCGATACGAAACCGTTTCGTACGCCTGAAGCCTAGGTCCCGATCCATCGAAACGCAAGAGTTTCGATCGCCTGGCCGCGACACGCTGCCTAGAGTGGGTGCCGAGCGAACGAGGAGGTGCGTACCGTGGCCGACCAGCACACGGGAAATCGCCCGGAACAGGCGATACTGCAACGGATCAGCGCGATGGTCTCCGACGAGCGGACGCTGCGCGAACTGCTCGCCGCCGGGCAGATCGACGGCGCGACCGAGCGCGACCGGCTCGACGCACTGGAACGCGAACTCGACCAGTGCTGGGACCTGTTGCGCCAGCGCCGGGCCAAGACCGAGATCGGGGAGGACCCGGGCCAGGCCCGCGTGCGGCCCTCCGGCACAGTGGAGGGCTACCAGTCGTGAGCGCCGTACCGACGATCACCGACTCCCCGGGGACCCGCCGCTACGAGGCGCACGTGGACGGCAGGCTGGCCGGCTTCTCGGCGTACATCCGCACGCCCGAGATGATCGCCTTCCTGCACACCGAGGTGGACCCGGAGTTCGAGGGCCGCGGCGTGGGCTCCGCGCTCGCCCGCCAGGCGCTGGACGAGGCCCGGGAGCGCGGGCAGAGCGTGCTGGCGGCCTGCCCCTTCATCGCGGGCTGGATCACGCACCACCCCGAGTACCAGGACCTGGAGTACAAGCCGCGGAGCATGGTCAGCGACTGAGCCGGGCCGGGGACGGGCGACGCGACGGGGGACGGGCGCCGGGCGACGGGCGGTGCGGCCCGTCGCGTCAGCGCCGGAAGCCCAGGGCCGGCAGCACCACCGCGTCGATGTAGCGGTGCATGAAGCCGGCGTCGACCTCCACGTCCTCCAGCATGCGACGGGTGATCACCGCCCCCAGAATCATGTGCGGCATGAAGGCGGCCGCCGGGCTGTCCCCGGGGATCTCCCCGCGGTCGGCGGCCCGGGTCAGCAACTGCCGCATCCCGTCGAGCGCGGGGTCGATGAGGTGCTCGCGCATCGCCTCGGCGAGGTCGGGACTGGTGGCGGAGGCGTGCGCCAGGCCCCGCATCAGCGAGGTGTCCACCTCGGAGCCGTCGCCGAACCCGTCGGCCATCGCGTGCAGGTCGCCGTCGAGCGAACCGGTGTCGACGGGGGCGTGCGCCGGCTTGGTGCAGCGCAGCGCGGTGACCACCAGCTCCGGCTTGCTCTTCCACTGCCGGTAGAGGGTGGCCTTGCTGGACCGGGTGCGGGCGGCCACCGCGTCCATCGTCAGCGCCTCGTAACCGACCTCGCCGAGCAGCTCGATCACCGCCTCGTAGAGCTCCTGCTCACGCTCGGGTGTCAGGCGGGTACGCCGCGCCGGGGCGCTCGCGTCCGTGGTCATCTCGGCTCTCCGTCTCTCGTCCCCTGCGAAACGGTTTCGTATCCAACGACAATATGGCACCGCCCACCGAAACCGAAACGTTTCGATGGGCGGTGAAAAACGTCCGGGCCGCGCCGGGGAGCGCGGCGGGACCGGCTCAGGCCAGGGACGCGGTGAGGGTGATCACGGTGCCCGCGAGGGCCTGGCTCACCGGGCAGTTGGCCTTGGCGTCCTCGGCGGCCTTGATGAACTCCGCCTCGTCCAGACCCGGCACCTCGCCGACCACGGTCAGGTGGATACCCGTGATGCCGGTGCCCGGCTTGAAGGTGACGTCGGCCTGCGTGCGCAGCTGCGCCGGCGGGGTCTTGGCCCGGGACAGGCCGGCGGACAGGGCCATGGAGAAGCAGCTGGAGTGCGCGGCGGCGATGAGCTCCTCCGGGCTCGTCTTCCCGCCCGGCTCCTGGGAGCGGGCCACCCACGTGACCGGGAACTCGCCGACCCCGGAGGAGTCGAGGGTGACGACTCCGCTGCCCTCGATGAGGGAGCCGTCCCACACGGTGTGGGCGACGCGCGTCGTCTCGCTGGGCGTGGTCATGGTGGATCCTTCCGAATATGTGGCTCGGTTCGCCTCCGGGGCGCTCCCCGGCGTGCACGGCGGTCCGGCACCCGGGCGGCGGCCTGCGGCGCGTCCAAGTCTCCACCACCGGCCGCCGCTTCGCGACGTCGATCGGCGGGCGTTCCGGTGACATGTTGCCCCTGTCAAACGGCTCGTCACCCACAAGAGTGGCTCTACGCAGGGATTTCACGGTCCCGCCCCCGGCCGGTCGCCGCCGGTCCTACGTTCGGCAAGAGGACGCGGACGTCAAGGAGTGAGCCAGGTGGAGGAATCCGTACGGGTGCCGATCCTCGCGTCGTGGGAACGCTGCCAGGCCGCCGGCCTCGATCCCGAACGCCTCGACGTCCCGTACACCCGGGACATCGACCTCGCCGGCCCGCTCGCCCGGGCCGCCCGGCCGGTCCTCGACCGGCTCGCCGACGCCCTCGCCGGGTCCGGCACGGCCGTCCTGCTCACCGACGGCAGCGGGCTCGTCCTGGACCGCAGGGCCGCCCGGCCCCCGCTGCTTCCCGCCCTCGACGACGTCGGCCTCGCCCCCGGCTTCGGCTACCACGAACGCGACGCCGGCACCAACGGCATCGGCACCGCCCTCACCGCCCGGCGCCCCGTCCGGGTCAGCGGCGAGGAGCACTACTGCGCCGCCCTGCGCCGCTTCACCTGCTTCGGCGTACCCCTGCGGCACCCCGTCACCGGACGCATCGAAGGGGTGCTGGACCTCACCAGCCTCCAGGACGAGGCCCACCCCCTCATGCCGCAACTCGCCCGCGGCTCCGCCCTCGCCATCGAGCACCGGCTGCTGGAGGACTCCGGGCGCCGCGAACGCGCCATGCTGCACTCGTACTTGGCCGCACAGCACCGCATGCCGGGCCCCGCCGCGCTGCGGCTCGACGGCGACGGCCGCATCCAGCCCGTGGGTCCCCCCGCCGGACTCACCGCGGGCGACGAGGCGTCCCTCGCCGAGACCGCCACCCGCCTCATCGCCGCCGGACGGCGCGACGCCGCCGAACTGCCGCTCTCCCGCGGACGCACGGCCGTGCTTCTGTGCCGGCCACTCACCGAGGGCGCGGTGGGCGCGGAGGGCGCTGAGGGCGCGGTGGTCGAGGTGAGCATCTCCGGCGACACCGGGCCGCGGGCCGGGCGCCGGCCGCTGCTCGTCGGCGACGCGGGGGTCGGCCGGCTCGCCGTCGCCGCCCGGCTGCGGCTGGAACTGCTCAGCGACGCCGCCCTGCGCATCGGCACCACGCTCGACGTCGTCCGCACCGCCGCGGAACTCTGCGAGGCCGCCGTCCCGCGCTTCGCCGACCGGGCCACCGTGGACCTCCTCGCCCCCGTCGTCCTGGGCGGCACCCCGCAGCCCGACGACACCGCCGCACCGGACCTGTGCCGGGTGGCCGACACCGGGACGGGCGCGGCGCAAGCCCCCGCGGACCCCGTCCCGGCCGCGCCGGACGGCCCCCAGGCGCGCGCCCTCGCGGGCGACGGCCCGGTGCGGGCGGGCAACGGGCTCATCGCCGTACCGCTGCGCGCAAGGGACACCCCGCTCGGCGTCGCCACCTTCCACCGGACCGCCGACAGCCCGCCCTTCGCCGAGGACGACCTCACCCTCGCCCGCGAACTGGCCGCCCGCGCGGCCGTCTGCGTCGACAACGCCCGGCTGTTCACCCGCGAGCACCACCTCGCGCTGGAACTCCAGCGCAGCCTCCTCCCGCACGGCCTGCCCGCGCAGCACGCCGTCGACGTCGCCCACCGCTACCTGCCCGCCCCGGGACGCGTCGGCGGCGACTGGTTCGACGTCATCCCGCTCTCCGGCGCGCGGGTCGCCCTCGTCGTCGGCGACGTCGTCGGCCACGGCATCCACGCGGCCGCCGCGATGGGCCGGCTGCGCACCGCGGTCCACAACTTCTCCGCCCTCGACCTGCCCCCCGACGAACTGCTCGGCCGCCTGGACGACCTGGCCGTACGGCTCGACGAGGAGGGCGGCGCGCACACCGGACTGGCCGGCGCCACCTGCCTGTACGTGGTGTACGACCCCGTCGCCCGGCGCTGCCAGCTCGCCCGCGCCGGCCACCTGCCGCCCGCACTGCTCGGACCCGACGGCGACGTGCGCTTCCCGGAACTGCCCGCCGGACCGCCCCTCGGACTGGGCCAGATCCCCTTCGAGACCACGGAGTTCGACCTCCCCGAGGGCACCGCCCTGGTCCTCTACACCGACGGCCTCATCGAGGGCCGGCACGCCGACCCCGAGGCCGGCATGCGCCGACTCGGCCGGGCGCTGGCCGCCGCGCCCCGGGACGGGACTCCGGAGGAGCTGTGCGCGGCCGTGGAGTCCGCGCTGCGCCCGGCACCCACGGCCGACGACATCGTGCTGCTGGTCGCCCGCACCCGCGCCCTCCACGGCGGGCAGGTCGCCTGCTGGGACGTCCCCGACGACCCGGCCGCCGTCTCGGCGCTGCGCTGCGCCATCACCCGCCGGCTGCGCGCATGGGACCTGGACGAACTCACCTTCACCACCGAGCTGATCGCCAGTGAGCTGATCACCAACGCCCTCCGGCACGCCCAGGGCCCCGTCCAGGCCCGTCTGGTGCGCGACCGGGCCCTGGTCTTCGAGGTCGCCGACGCCAGCGGCACCTCCCCCCGACTGCGCCGCGCGGCCACCACCGACGAGGGCGGCCGCGGCATCTTCATGGTCGCCCAGCTCTGCCGCCGCTGGGGCACCCGCTACACCGAGCAGGGCAAGGTCATCTGGACCGAACAGCAACTCCCGGCGTGACCGCCGCGTCCGTCCCTTTCAGTTCACGCCTCCCGGACCGAGGCGCAGAGCGGCGACGGACTCGGTGAGCCCTGATCTCTCCAGCTGACCCAGCACGTCCTCAAAGGTCTGCGGCGGGCGGCGCCGAGAGGTGGCGATCTCCTGAACGCAGGCATGGACGACGCGATCGTCCAGTCCCATGAGATCCATGAGGGCTCTCCGGCGCTGCAGCTTCTCTGGAGCGATGTCATAGTCCCGGGCGATGTTCCGGTCCACCTCATCGAGGATCATGTCGGTCCAGCGGACACGGACCAACCCGCTCCGGCCGACACGGATCAACAGATCACGCAGCGTGTTCGGATACAGGACGCATGCGTCGTAGACCACCGCGAATGCCACGTCAGAGCAGTCCCAATTCCTGATCCAGCTGCATCAGTTCGTCAGCCGCATCCTTGCGCTTCACATCGTCCTCGCGCAGGTACTGGCGCAGGTCGGAAAAGCGGATACGGCGATGCCGCCCCACCAAGGTGTAGGGGATCTCGCCGGACTCCAGGAGGCCGATCAGGTAGGGGCGGGACACGCTCAGCATGTCGGCGGCCTGCTGCGTCGTCAGTACCGCGTCGACCGGAAGGATCTGGACGCCCTGCCCCTGCGCAAGGGCCGCCAGTATCGACGCGAACATCTCCGCCACCGGCCGCGGCAGAACAAGCGCCTCGTCGGCTGCGCCCGTCTCCAGGTGAGCCCGGATGCCGCCGTCACCCCGGGCCGCGTGCGAGAGGTAGTCGTTGATCCGCCTCAGTGCCCGTTGCGCGTCTTTCGCGTCGACCGCACCCGGTTCGATCTTCCTGCCTACGACCGTGCCCATTGTTCCCTCCCTTGCCGTAATCGAATTATTCGCAACAAACGAAACAAACGCAACCCGAAGCGAGGGACGAGCCTCGTCCGAACCGAACTCACCCGGTCGGCCGACCTCTCGGGTATGCCGCCGGCCACCACCTGCGCGCCGGCTCCGGCTCAGCCGGTCGCACCGCCGCACCGGCCTTCGCCGGGGCGGCGGCGGGTGATGGCGTACGAGGGTGGCCGTTCCGGCTGTGCGACGGCGCGGTGTTGCCTACGGTGGGACCATGACCACCGCGGCGCGGACCAGCGCAGACAGCAGCACGGACACCTACGACGTCATCGTCATCGGAGCGGGACCGACCGGCGAGAACGTCGCCGACCGCACCCAGGCGGCCGGGCTGAGCACCGTGATCGTCGAGGCCGAACTGGTGGGCGGTGAGTGCTCCTACTGGGCGTGCATCCCCAGCAAGGCCCTGCTCCGTCCGCAGGCCGCCCTGGGCGCCGCCCGCGCGGTCCCCGGCGCGCGCGAGGCCGCCGGCGGGAAGCTGGACGCGGCCACCGTGCTGGCCCGGCGCGACTGGGCCACCGGGGGCTGGAAGGACGACGGGCAGGTCGGCTGGCTGGACTCGGTCGGCGTCGACCTGGTGCGCGGCGTCGGCCGGCTCGACGGGCCGCGGCGCGTCGTCGTCCGGACCCCTGAGGGCGGCGAGCGGGTGCTGACCGCCCGCCACGCGGTCGCGGTGTGCACCGGCACGCGCGCGCTCCTGCCCGACCTGCCCGGGGTCGCCGAGGTGCGCCCCTGGACCAGCCGTGAGGCGACCAGCGCGCACGAGGTGCCCGGGAGCCTGCTGGTGGTCGGCGGCGGCGTCGTGGCGGTGGAGATGGCGACCGCCTGGCAGTCGCTCGGCACCCAGGTGACCGTGCTCGTGCGCGGCTCCGGCGTGCTGCCGCGCTGGGAGCCCTTCGCCGGGGAGCTCGTCGCGGAGGGGCTGCGGGGCGCCGGCGTCGACCTGCGGACCGGGGTGTCCGTCACCGCCGTGCGCCGCGAGGGCGACTCCGGCCCGGTGACCGCGACGCTGTCCGACGGCTCGGAACTCACCGCCGACGAGATCCTGTTCGCCACCGGCCGCGTGCCGCACAACGAGGACCTCGGCCTGGACACCGTGGGCCTGGCCGGCGGCGCCTGGCTGGAGGTGGACGACAGCTGCCAGGTCCGCAACGTCGACGGCGGCTGGCTGTACTGCGCGGGCGACACCAACCACCGCGCCCTCCTCACCCACCAGGGCAAGTACCAGGCGCGCATCGCCGGCGCCGCCATCGCCGCCCGGGCCAAGGGCGAGCCGCTCGACACCGCCCCCTGGGGCGCGCACGCGGCCACCGCCGACCACGAGGCGGTCCCCCAGGTGGTCTTCAGCGAGCCCGAGGCCGCCGCGGTCGGCGTCACCGCCGAGGAGGCGGAGCGCGCGGGCCGCCGCATCAAGGTCGTCGACTACGAGATCGGCAATGTCTCCGGCGCCTACCTGCACGCCGAGAACTACCGCGGCCACGCCCGCGCCGTCGTGGACCTCGACCGGAACCACCTCATCGGCGTCACCTTCGTCGGGCCGGGGGTGGCTGAGCTGCTGCACTCGGCCACCATCGCCGTCGCCGCCCAGGTGCCCATGGAGCGGCTGTGGCACGCCGTTCCGTCGTTCCCGACGATCAGCGAGGTCTGGCTGCGGCTGCTGGAGGCGTACCGGGACCAGTAGACCCCCCGTCCTCCGCGCCTCCGCGCGGAGGACGCTTCACCATCGGGAAGGCGCGAGCGGCCGATAGGATCGCGCTCTGCCCGTCGAGTCCAGGTCCAGGGAGCTGCAGAGGTGGGGATTTTCCGGCGCGGGCCGAAGCGCGACCAGCGGGACGCGCCTCGCGACCCCGAGTACGCCTTCTTCTCCGTGGACGAGGGCGCGCGCTTTCGCGCCCATGTGCGTGAGGCCTTCGCCGAACTCGGCCTGGAGGTCACCGTCTTCGCGGACCTCGTGACCGACAGCTCCGGCCGCAAGTTCGGCACGGGCAACCTGGCGGCGCTGTGCCACAACGACCGGCGCGGTCCGCGGGTGTGGCCGCAGCTGGCCCGGGAGCACGTCGGCGCCGTGCTGCGGACCCTCGACGGCCCGTCCCCGCTGGAGACGATGCCGCCCGAGGAGATCCGCGAGCGGCTCTACCCGCGGCTGGTCACCCCCGACATGATCGACCCCGAGACCTTCCGGTACGCCCGGATCGCCGCCCCCGGGCTGCTGGAAGTGCTCGCGCTGGACCTGCCCGAGAGCGTCATGACGCTCGCCGACCACGCGCTCGCCCCGCTGGGCGACATCCGGGAGCTGCGCGGCCGGGCTCTGCTCAACCTCCGCGACCTGCCCGTGGAGCGGCACGAGGTCGTCCGCCACGCCGATGTCCGCTTCGACGTCGTCGTCGGCGACTCCTTCTTCACCGCCGCGCGGGTCCTGGCCCTCGACGAGCTGGTCGAACGCGTCACGGGAGCGCCGCTCACCGACGACGGGGCGCTCGTCGCCATGCCGTTCCGCCACCAGCTGGCCTTCCACGCCATCCGCGACAGCGCGGTCATCCCGGCCCTCAACGGCATGGCGGGCTTCGCGGCCGCCGGCCACGAGGAGGCGGTCGGGCCGATCAGCCCGTACGTCTACTGGTGGCGGGACGGGGTCCTCACCCAGCTCAGCGAGAAGGACGGCGACGGACTCCTCATCACCGTCGGCGAGGAGTTCCAGAACGTCCTGGAACGCCTGGTCCCCGACCAGGCCGGCGAGGAACGCTGAGCCCCCGGTGGAGGCACGCCCTCTCCGATGCCACCAGGGGTAGGATGGGTGGCATGAGCGAGCCCACCGGCAAATACTCGATCACGATGCCCCGCGACATAGCCGAAGCGGCGAAAGCGCGCAGCGGACCGTCCGGCCTGTCCGCCTACGTGGCGGCGGCCGTCGCCCGCCAGATCGAACGGGACAACCTCAACGAACTCGTCCAGGTCGCCGAAGCGGAGCACGGCCCCGTCACGGACGAGGAGATCCAGTCACTTCGTGACCAACTCCAGCAGGCGCGGAACGAGCAGTCGCAAGCCGGGGCGAGCGCCGCGTGAGCCCCTCCGCCGCCTCCCCTGGTGGCACCCTCGTCCTCGACAGCGAAGGACTGGCCAAGGCGGTGCTGCGGGACCGGACGATGTCAGGATGGCTCGCCCTGGCCCGTGCCGACGACCTGCGCGTGATCACCTCGGCGGCCACACTCGTGGAAGTGATGCACCCCGGGATCAACCGTCCGGCTCTGGAGTGGACGCTCTCCCGCCTGGTCGTGGAGCCGGTCACCGAGACGATCGCCCGTCGTGCCGCCGCGCTTCTCGCCGATGCCGGTCTGCACGGCCACCGGTACGCCATCGACGCCATGCTCGGCGCCACGGCACTCGCCGCACCCGGACCCGTCACGATCCTCACCTCCGACCCCGAGGACCTCGCCGCACTGTGCGGCGGGCGGGTCACCGTCCTGAAGGTGTGACCCGCGTCCGTCACCGCAGCCGCAGGGCGGGCACGGCCGCGTTGCGGGGCAGCAGGGGGTTGGTCAGGGGCACGTAGCGCGAGGCGGCGCCGTCCGCGGCCGTCCAGCGCAGCAGGAGGTTGGTCTTCGCCGGGATGTGCGGTGCGGCCAGCAGCTCCCGCACGGGTGCCGGGTCGCCGTGGGCGCGGGCCCAGTCGGCGAGCAGGGCGTGGGCGCGGGCCCACAGCACGGGGGTGAGGTCCGGGCGGCCGTCGGCGACGGCTCCGGCGATCTCCAGCAGGTTGTTGGTGACGAGGCAGTAGACCAGTCGCTGCCAGCCGTGGACCGGGCTCACGCCGGGTGCCGGCTCGCCGTCCCGCGCGTGGCGGCGCAGCAGCTCGCGGTGCCGCTCCTCGTCGAGCTTGACGCCCTCGTGGTCGCGGAAGACCGCTTGCGCGGGCAGGCCGTCGCCGTCCACGGCGATCACGACGTTCTGCAGGTGGGCCTCCAGCACCACGCCGTGCCCGAACCAGGCCGCGAGCACGGGGGGCACGACGCTCTCCAGATACGCCTGCCACCAGGCGAGGGCCGTGTGCTCGTCGCGCCGCGCCGCCTCCAGGGGGTCGCCCTCGAAGCCGCCCTCGGCGACGGCCGCCGCCAGCAGCGGGGTGAGGCCGGGCCGGACGTGGCCGCCGAGGCCGTCGCGGACCAGGACCGCCAGCGCCTCGTACGCGTCCCGGCTGCCGAGGTCGGCGGTGCGGTGGCCGCGGTCGGAGAGGATCTCCGCGCCGGTGACGGTCCGCAGGACCTCGTCCACCGGGCCGAGCCAGTGCAGGTCGTGCCGCCACAGCCGGCGGATGTCGTTGGTGATCCGCACGTCCAGGCTGAACTTGAGGAACAGGTCGGCGTCCGGCAGGTACACCGTGCGCAGCGACGCCGTGGGCACGGCGGCCACGGACGTGCGGCCGAGCCGCAGGATGCGGCCGTCGTGCAGGGCGGGCAGGTCGCCGAGGAGTTCCAGCTGCCACGGGTGGGCGGGCAGCAGCCGGTAGCCGTCCGGCACGTCGTCGTGCAGGCGGTCGACGGCCGAGGTGTCGCCCTCCCCCGCCAGCAGGTCGGCGCGCACGGCGAGCAGCGTCAGCGGGAACGCGGTGTGCGCCTCGGGCGCGTACGGCAGCCAGCTCGCCGGGGCGCCGCCGCCGCGGGCCTTGGGCGCGGGGTGGTACCGGTGCCCGGCAACGAGGGACTGCTCGGACCGCAGGTAGGGATCGGCCGGCGGCGGCGCGTCCTCCCGGGCGGCCAGCAGGGCCGCCAGCACGTCGCGGCTGTCGCGGATCTCGGCAGGCAGCGTGGCGTTGGCCGTGCCGGTGCGGGCGGTCAGCTCGCCGGCGGTGAGGTCGACGAGCCCGTCGAACGTCAGGGGGTGCCAGTCGCCGTCCGGGGCGAGCAGCTCGGGGCGGGACGGGTGGCGGCCGGGGCGCACGCGCAGGAGCCGGCCCGTCGCGGGCAGCCGGAGGACGCCGGGGACGGGGGGCCCGCCGGGCTCGGCACCTTCGGCGGGCTCGGCGGGCTCGGCGACTTCGCGGACCAGGCAGTTCAGCAAGGCCGTCGCGGCCAGCTCGTCGGCCCGGTCGCGGGTCCGCGCCGGTGCTCCCGCTGCTCGTTCCACGGTGCGGCGTCCTCCTGCGTAGGCTAAGAACCCATCATGCACCCCGATTCGACGACCGCGACGCGGCGCCCCACGGAGGCGGCGTTCGCCACCGGGCTGACCGCCCTGCGTCCCGGCCTGGCCGATGCCTGGGCCGCCGCGCTGCCCGGCGCCCGCGCCGCCGTCCTCGGCCGCCTCTGGCGCGGCCTGCTCCTGGAACCGCTGCCCGGCCTGACCGTCCACGGGCCGGGGCAGGTGCGCCTGGACGACGGGCGGTCGCTGACCGGGCCGCCGCGACTTCCGCACGATCTCGGCGCCGCGCACGAGGAGTTGGTCCTGCGGCTGGACGGCCGCCCGTACGACCACCCGGCCGCGCTCTTGGAGGCCCTGGGCCTGCCCGGCTCCGGGCCGCTGCTGGACGAACTGGAGCACAGCGTCGCCTCGTTGGCCCTGTCGCGGGCGGGCGCGCCCGCGCCCGACGGCCCCGCCGACGCCCTGAGCGGCTTCGAGCAGGGCGTGGTCGACGGGCACCCCTACCACCCCTGCTGCCGCAGCCGCCCCGGCTTCTCACCGGCCGAGCAACTGGCCTACGGCCCCGAGCACCGGCCGGTCGTGGGCCTTGACCTCGTCGCCGTACCCGCCGCCGAGGCCGTGGTGTCGGGCGACTGGCCGGACCGGCTGCGGGACGGCGACCGGCTGCTGCTGCCCGTCCACCCGTGGCAGACCCGGCACGTCCTGGCGGGCCTCGGCGTACGCCCCCACGCCACCGCGGCGATCGCCGCGCGGCCGCTGATGTCGGTGCGGACCTTCGCACCGCTCGACGGCGGGCCGCACCTCAAGACGGCCCTCAGCATGCGGATGACCTCCGCGGTGCGCGACATCTCGGCCCAGTCCGTCGCGGACGGCGCCCGGCTGTCGGAACTGCTGGACGGGCTGACCCGGCGGCTGGAGGGCGGCAGCCTGCGCGTCACGCGCAACCTGGCGGCGGCCTCCGCGGTTCTGCGCGGCACGCCCAGTCCCGATCTGGCCGCGCTGGTGCGGGAGTCCCCGGAGGACTTCGCGGACCCCGCGGAAGGGGAGACCGTGGTGCCGGTGGCGGCACTCATCGGGCGCCCCGCGGACGGCGGACCGGCGCTCGTGCGCTCCCTGCTGTCGGAGGACGGCGAGGCGTGGCTCACCGCGTTCGCACGGCTCGCGCTGCCGGCCGTGCTCCGGCTGCTGTCCTGGGGTGTCGCGCTGGAGGCCCACGGCCAGAACCTGCTGGTCGTCCTCGACCGGCGGGCCCGGCCGCGGCGGCTGGTCTACCGCGACCTCGCCGACGTACGGATCAGCCCGGCCCGGCTGGCCCGCAACGGCTTCGCGACGCCCTCGCTGGGCCGCGGGCTGAGCAACGACCCGGCTGTGCTGCACGCCAAGGCGTACGGCTCCCTGGTGGCCACCACCTTCGGCAGTCTGGTCTCCGCGCTCGGCGAGGCGCACCGCCCCACCGAGGCCCGCCTGTGGGCCGCCGTCGCGGCGGAGGCCGCCCGCGCCTGCGACGACCTCCCGGACACCCCGGACACCCGCACCGACCGCGCGGCCCTGTTCGCCCCCGAACTCCCCGTCAAGGCCCTGACGTTGATGCGCCTGCAAACCTCCACCCCGGGCGACCGGTGGGCCCGCCTCCCCAACCCCCTGCGCTGACCCGTACCGTTCGGGCTCCCGCCGCGGGCGCACGCCGTGCCCTCACGGGGGCAGTGCGCCAGGCCCGGATCGGCCGCTCCCAGGGTGGCAGTCCTTGCCCGGACCCGCGGCGGACGACCGCCACGCCCCCACCCGCGTACCCGCTCCGCCGCGGCCAGTGGGCGCGTGCCGTACCGCGAGGTCCCGCGCCGACGCGGACCGCCAGGGGACCCGGGCAGCCGCGTCACGGCACCGCTGCCTTGCTGCGGTCCGGCCCGTCCGGCAACCGCCCGGTACGGGCGCACGCCGTGCCACCACGCGGGCAGTGCGCCAGGCCCGGATCGGCCGGTCCCCGGGCGGCAGTCCCTGCCGGACCCGCGGCGGACGACCGCCACGCCCCACCGCGCACCCGCTCCGCCGAGGCCAGTGGGGCGCGTGCCGGGCCGCGAGGTCCGGCGCCGACGCGGACCGCCGCGTCACGGCACCGCTGCCTTGCTGCGGTCCGGCCCGTCCGGCAACCGCCCGGTACGGGCGCACGCCGTGCCCCCACGGGGGCAGCGCGCCAGGCCCGGATCGGCCGGTGGCAGTCCTTGCACGGACCCGCGGCGGACGACCGCCACGCCCCGCCCGCACACCCGCTCCGCCGAGGCCCACGCGGCCGCACCGCGCGCCCCGCGGCCAGTGGGCACGTGCCGTACCGCGAGGTCCCGCCCCGACGCGGACCGCCAGGGGACAATCCCGACCGCCCGAGCCGCCGACAGCCCTCAGCATCACGAACGACCACAACACGGCACACCGCAACGTCTCACGCCGACGCGGGACCGCCAGGGGACCCGGGCCGCTGCCGGCCCTCGGCATGCCCAACGACCCCAGCACCACACGCCGTTCGACTGCCGCCCGCAACAGGCACTCACGAGGACCGCCGGGCCACCCCTCAACGACCCCCGCCCGCCGCGCCCACAGCCCTCGGCGCGACCAACGACCCCAGCGGTACATGCCGTTCGGCCGCCGCGAACCGCAGGCACATCACATCCGCGACGTCCCGCGGCGACGTGGACCGCCGGGGCAATCCCGACTGCCCGAGCCGCCCCCAGCCCTCGGCGTCACGAACGACCGCAACACCGCACACCGCAGGCACATCCGCGACATCCCGCACCGACGCGCACCGCGAGGGGACAAGGCACAGCCGCGAGGTCCCGCGCTCACGCGGACCGCCGGGCCGCCCCTCAGTGGGCCGGGACGATCCCGGCCGCCCGGGCGGCCGCCAGCCATTGGGGGAACTCGGTCACCAGGGCCTCGTAGAGCGTCGCGTCCGGTACGTCGCGCGGCTCCGGACCCGCCGCCCAGAAGCCAGCGTTGTCCACCGGCCGCCTGCCCGGCACGGGCAGCTCGTCCAGCTTGCGCAGGAAGTCGAACTCCTTGCTCGCGGGCTCCCCGAAACCCACGAACTGCCAGAACAGCGGCAGCCGGGCCGCCTCGCACAGCAGGCGCTCCGCCGCGGTCCGCGAGGTCGGTCCGCCGTCGGTCTGGAAGACCACCAGCGCGGGCTCCCGGGCGCCCGACGCCTCGTAGTGGTCGATCACCGCCCGCATGGCCAGGTGGTAGTTCGTGCGTCCCATGTGGCCGTAGCTCTCGTGCAGCGCGTCCACGCGGCCCGCGTAGTGCTCCAGCCCGAGTTCCGCGATGCCGTCGACCTCCGTGGAGAAGAACACAACGGGCACGACCCCGTCGTCGTCCAGGTTCGCCGCCAGCCCCAGCACCTGTTCCGCGAGCCGCTGGACCGTTCCCTCCCGGTAGTGCCGCCGCATGCTGCCCGAGCGGTCCAGCACCAGGTAGACCGCCGCGCGCTCCCCGGCGGCCCCGGCCTTCTCCAGGGACACCCGCGCGCCCTTGTAGAGCCCCACCAGCCCGGGCGCCGCGGCGGCCACCTTCTCCAGCCCGATCCCCATCTCCCCGTGCCCCCTTCCGTCCGGTGACGGTCCGGCCGGGCCGCCCCGCCCCACAGTAGGCGGGGCGCCGCCCGTCACGCCGGGGACGGGGCCGAGATCGTCGTCAGGTACTCCTCGGTGCGGAACCCGGCGGCCGCGTAGACGGGTTGGCCCATCTCGCTCGCGTAGAGGTAGGCGGTGGTGGCGCCGGCGGCCCAGCCGGTCCTGACCATCTCCGTGGTGATCGCCGTGCCGTGCCCGCGGCGCCGGTGGGCCGGGAGCGTGGAGATGTTGAAGATCCCGGTCAGCTCGCCGGTCACGATCGCCATCCCCGTCCCCACCGGCACACCGTCCGCCTCGGCCAGGAAGAACGTGGCACCGGTCATGCGGTCCAGGGCCGGATCGGCGAAGACCCGGAAGACCTCCGGCGGCACCTCGAAGCCCTCCGCCATGGTCGCGACGTACACGTCGAACTCGTTGCCGCCGATCGCCCGTACCTTCAGCGACCCGGTCGCCGGTTCCTCCGGCATCCCCTGCTCGGGGTGCCGGACCATGAGCGGTGTGCGGTGGAACAGGGTCAGTCCGTGCCACGCGGCCACCTCGGTGACGCCGGGTCCCGGCACCCCGCGGACGTGGACGCCCCAGGGAACGTCCCACGGCTCGGAGGCCGCCAGCGCGGCTATCTCGTCCGGGTCCGGCTCCAGGCCGGGCGCGACGATTCCGTTCAGGGAGGCGACCGGTGCCCCGGTGACGGCCAGCACGGCGCCCCCCGGACCCCGTCGCGTGCGCCCGGTGGTCAGGGACGCCAGGTTCTCCACGAGGCCGGCGTACGCGGACGCGATCGGTGCGAGCGGGTCGTGCCCTCGGGTCGTCATGCGGTACTCACTTTCTCTGGTCTCTCACGTAGGCGGCGGGGGTGACCCCGTAGACGGATTTGAACTGCCGGATGAAGTGGCTCGCGTCCGAGAAGAGCCAGCGTGCGGCGATCTCGGACATTCCGGCCGCGCCGCCCGGTGCGACGAGTTCGTCGTGCGCCCGTTCCAGACGCCGCCGGCGCGCGAATCCCATGACCGATTCGCCGGAGGCCGAGAAGCACCGGTGCAGCGTGCGCAGGGACACCCCGACGCTCCGGGCGACCATCGGCGGGGACAGGTCGCCGCTGTCGAGATTCTCTTCGATGACGCTCTTGGCGGCCACCACCACGGCTTCGGGATGATCACTCGGCCCGGCGCCGGGGCGCTCCGAGATGATGTGCGAGAACAGCGTCGCGCAGGCGTCCCGGACCATCTTCCGCGCGGTGTCCGAACCCTCCAGGTCGCCGCTGCTTTTGTTGATCGCTTCCAGAAAATTGACGAAGAAGCGAACCTCGGGAACATCGACGTCCGATATGTGGGCCCGCCCGATGGTTCTCCGTGATCCGATGTGCGGCAGCACGAGGTGCCGCGGAATGGAGATCACGTGCGCGGTCGTCGCGGGCGCGCAGGCGAACTCCCAGGACGCCTTCGTGTCGCGAATGCATATCTGCCCCGGCTGTACGGAGTGTTTCCGCTTCCCCTCCGCGAACTCGATCCAGCCCGAGGTCACCAGGTCGGCGACGATCGGGTCCTGGTCGAGATGGCTCCCCGACACGCCGGTCAGGGTGTCGCAGTACACCTTGGCGGACAGCAGCCCGTCGATGAGATGGCCGTTCGCGACGAAGCGGAATCCGCGGGGGACGGCCGCCTCCGGTACGGCGAGGCGTACGAGGTGGGAGAAGGGACCGCGTTCCCAGTCCCGGAAATGCCGCGCGGACGTCCGCGCCTGCTCGGCGGTGAGGACCATGTCCTCGCGGTAGCGGACCCCGTCGTCGTGGGGCGGCGCGGGGTTCACGGCGCCTCTCCCGCGGTGCCGGCCCTCCCGGTGCGGGCGCGGAGCGGGCGCGCGGCCACGCGCGCCGTCCGGGCGCGCAGGGACGTCATACGTGACTCAGTCATCGAAGCTGAAGGCAATTCCTTGATCCATTGCGGTCGGCCGCCGGTTTCGGGTCCGCGCCCCCCACCGGGGACCGGCACATCGAGCGGGCGCCATTGCCCTTGAGGCGTTCGCGGCGGGTCGTCCCCGCGGCGAGGCGCGGCGCGCACAACGCGCCGCGGCCGGGTCGAAGGCCGCTTCCCGCATTATTGCCGACCCCACACCTCCCGAAATAGTACGGCCGCGCCAGAGTGCGGTTCCGGTGCGGCAAGGGCGGCACTCGGCTCCCATGAACCGCAAGCGGGCGGGAAGTCCCGGGCGGCCGCCCCGCCGGGTCCCCGTACCGGCGCCCGCGCGGAATGCGGGACGTTCCCGGGTCCGGGCGCACCGCGCACGATCCCGGTTCCGCGGACAGGCGCCGGGCGGCACCTCGGCGGGAATGGAAGGACCGCGTCCGGGAATCGAATGCGGGCGTCGATCCTGGACGAATCATTTCCCTTGTGTCTGATGCTTTGTCACGCTGTGTTCTTCCTGGACCTGTTCAGTTCTCCCGCCGTACGGAAACCGGTTTATGATCTGCTCCGTCATCGGGTCGTCGCCGCCTCGGCAACCGTCCGACACAGACACACAGAAGACGTAAAAGGGGACAGCGCGCCATGTATCAGCCCGCCGTGTCGGTCCATCAGTTGCGTATCGCCGTGGCCGTGCTCAGCCTCGCGCTGTTCGTCCAGACCTCCTTCTGGCTCGTGTACGACGCCGCCGTGCGCGGCCTGCCGGACGCGTGGGAGATGTGGACGACCGGCTGGGTCCCCGGCCTGTCGGCCACGTCCTCCCTGGACTTGGGCCTGGCGGCCCTGCAACTCGCCGCCGGAATCGCCGCGTTCCGCGGGACCCGGGGAGCCGGCGGACTGCTGGTCACCGCCTGCGCGGTGACACTCGGCTTCCGCCTGCCCGCGGTCTGGTACTTCCTGCTGAACTCGCCCGACGACCCGTGGTTCGGCTCCCTCAAGGGCCCCTCGGTGAACGCCGTCGGCGGCTCCGCCGTCCTCGCCGTGGCGCTCGCCCTGATCCTCGGCGTGCTCCTGCTCCTGGCGCGGCACATCGAGTACGAGGCCGCCGCCGCCGACGGAACGCCCGCCGGCAGGATCCGCCCCGTGAAGGTCACGGCGACCACCTCCGGCGTGCTGCTCGGCGTGCTCAACGTCTTCTACATCTGCCGGAACACGGTGACCGCCTTCCAGGTCGGCCCGAGCGTGCTGGGCGACCTGCTCGTCGGCAAGGGCACCGGCCGCGCCATCCTCGGGGTGTCCACGCCGTACCAGTGGGCCTGCCTGACCCTGCTGTGCGGGGCCGGCATGCTGCTGGCCGCCAGGCGCCGCCCGGTCGCGACGGGCTTCTCCACGGGCCTGTCGCTGTTCATGATGCCGCCGGCGCTCACCGACCTGTGGGCGTACGTCCAGGACGCGATGGGGCAGACCCTCGTGGACGGTTCGCAGCACGTGCTGGAGTTCGTGGGTTCCGCGGCCGTGGTGGCTCTCACCGTCGGGGACGTCCGCCGCGACCGGCGCCCGGCCGTCATCGCCGCCGACAACCTTGTCGAAGGGGGACCGGCTCCCGTCCCCGCGGCCGTGGCGGCCGCTCCGGCCGGAACCGCGGGCACGACCGCGACGGCAGAGGCGACCGTGACGGCGAGCGCGACCGCGGCCACCGCGGCACCCGACGCCGGGGTCCCCGCGCCGCGCCGCGCCGCGTCCGAGCCCGCCGTGTCCGAGGACGCCGAGGACGCCGAGGACGCCGAGCCCGCCGCGTCCGAGCCCGCCGAGGCCTGAGCGCCGACGGCGTTCCGGCCTTCTACCGGGGCCGCCCGGCCTCGCGAGGGGCCGGGGAGGAGGCGCCCGTGCCCGCCGCCGGTTCCACGGCGCTCCAGCTGGCCAGCAGCTTCCAGGCGTCCTGCGAGCCCTGGTCCTGGGCGGGCAGGTACATGAAGAGGGTCTGGTCGGTCTCGCCCGGCATCGTGAACGCCTGGTAGTCGATGCCCAGGTCGCCGACGACGGGGTGCCGCAGGCGCTTGTGCCCGTGGGTGCGGTCGAAGACCTCGTGGTCGGCCCACCGGCGCCGGAAGTGCTCGCTCTTCATGGCCAGTTCGCCCACCAGTTCCGCGGTACGGGTGTCCTCGGGACGGCGGCCGGCGTCGAGGCGCAGGATCGCGGTCATCTCGGCGGCGATCCGCTCCCAGTCCGCGTACAGCGACCGCGCCGCATCGCTGAGCAGCACCCAGCGGGTGAGGTTGCGCTCGCGGGCGGGCATGGCGTCGAAGTCGGCCATCAGCACGCGGAAGAGGTGGTTGGTGGCGAGCACGTCGGTCCGGCGCCCCAGGACGACGCCGGCCTGGTCGGTGAAGGAGTCCAGGAACCGCCGCACCCCGGGCCGGACCCGCTGCACAGTCGGCGCGGACCGGCGGCCCGTGCCGGGCCTGGGCCCGACGAGGTCGAACAGATGGGTGCGTTCGGCGTCGTCAAGCCGCAGCGCGGCGGCCACCGCGTCCAGCACCCCCGTGGAGGGGCTGATCTGCCGCCCCTGTTCCAGCCGCGTGTAGTAGTCGGTGCTGACCCCCGCGAGCTGGGCGACCTCCTCCCGGCGCAGCCCCGGCACCCGCCGGTAGGCCCCTCGCTCGGGCAGCCCCGCCGACTCGGGGGTGATGCGGCCGCGGCACCGGCGCAGGAACTCGCTGAGCTCGACGTTTCTGGCCATGTCCCCATTGTCCTCCGCGGCCCTGCCCGGTCGACCGGGGAAAGGGGGTCGCTCCGTCCCAGGCAGCGGTCTCCCTGGCAGGTCAGGCCCGGGAAGCGGCCCCCGCGGCCCGTGCCGTGCGTGGTGTGCTGGATCGCGGAGGACACCGGGCGGCCCACGGGCCCCGGAACCGGGCGATCTCCCGGTCCCCTCCACGCATCCCCCCACGGGGCATCCCACGCGAGAGAAAGTGAGTGCCGACATGGCCAGGATCCTGATGGTGCTGTCGGGCGTCGACTACTGGACGCTGACCGACGGCAGCAAGCACCCCTCCGGCTACTGGGCCGAGGAGTTCGTCGTCCCGCACCGCATCCTGACGGGGGCCGGGTTCACCGTCGACATCGCCGCCCCGGTGGGCGGCAGGCCGGCCGCCGACCCCGTGAGCCTGCGGCCCGACGTCGCCGGACCGGAGGCGGAGGCCCTCGCCGCCTACATCGACGCGGCGGCCGACCTGCTCGCCGCGCCCAAGGCGCTGTCCGACGTCGACGCGGCCGACTACGACGCGATCTTCCTGCCCGGCGGCCACGGCCCCATGGAGGACCTGGCGCACGACCCGGACCTGGGCCGTCTCCTCGTCGAGGCCGACGCCGCCGGGAAGATCATCGCCCCGGTGTGCCACGGCCCGGCCGCGCTGCTGTCGGCGAACCTGCCAGGCGGGCGCTGGCTCTTCGCGGGGCGCACCCTGACGGTGTTCACCAACGAGGAGGAGCGGCTCAACGGGACCGCCGACCTCGCCCCCTGGCTGGTGGAGACCGTGCTGTCGGCCCGCGGCGCCGTCGTCCGGTCCGCGGACGCGGCCTGGGACGCGCATGTCGTCGTGGACGGCAACCTGTTCTCCGGTCAGAACCCCGCCTCCAGCAAGCCGCTGGCCGAGAGGCTCGTCGCCGCCCTCACCGGCCGCTGACCCCGGCCGCACGCCCCGCGGCGCCGCACCCGGGCGGTCCTCCCCGCGAGGACCGCCCGGGCGGCGCGGACGACAGGAACTCGGACGCCATCGGTGGCATGCTCGGGCGTAGGAGGTGCATGGCCGTGAGCGAGAACTCGATGTCCTCCCACCGGCCGGCCGGGACACCGGAGCCTCGATCCGGTGTTGTGGCCCGTCGTGTGCGGCAGCGCTGCGCGATGCTCGGCACGAACCTCGAAGACGTGGCACGCCGGGCGGGTATGTCACCGCACTACCTGGAACAACTGCTGGACACCAGCCGCGACTTCGACCCGGCGGGCGTGTTCCGGGTCGCGGCCGCCCTGCGCACCACTCCCCGCGAACTGCTCGAGGGTCCCGCCGACGCGCCCGCGGGCCAGGGCGACGCCGCGCCCCGGCCGGTCCTCCGGAAGCTCGGCCCCGAGGAGTGCCGGGATCTCGTCGGCACGCACGGAGTCGGGCGCGTCGCGATGACGACGCCGGAGGGCCCGGTGGTTCTGCCGGTCAACTACACCGTGCTCGGCGGCGCCATCGTCTACCGCACCGATCCCGACGCCGTGACGGCCGCCGCCGAGGGCTCGGAGGTCGCCATCGAGGTCGACCACGTGGACGACGCCCTGAGCTCGGGATGGAGCGTGCTGACCGTCGGCACGGCCGAGCACGTGAGCGATCCGGACACCGTACGGCGGTTGTGCGAGCAGGCGGCGGAACCCTGGGCCGGCGGCAAGCGCGACCTGTGGATCCGGGTCGACCCCGAGCGGGTCACCGGGCGGGGCATCGAGCACACCTGACCCGGCCTGCCCCGGGGGGGCGGCGGGATGTCCGCGCATCCCCCTGCCGTACCGGTTCGCGGGGCGGGGGCTCAGCCCACGGGGGGAGCCACCGGGTACCGCGGGACCGGGTGCGCGCCCGCGGCGAACGGCACCGTGGTGGTGCCGGATCGTCCGGCAGTGAAGTCCGGGAAGTGGGATTCCATGCGCGCACCTGTCCGCTCACTGATGGCCGCCGTCGCCGCCGCCCTGGTCGTCGGGGCCTTCGCCGCGCCGCACGCACAGGCCGACATCGTCTCCGGCAACACACGCGTAGGACCTGTCGTCATGTCCGGGGGCGCCTCCCTGGAGGTCGGCAGCTCCGGGTCGACGTACGTGTCGGCCACGATGAACGTGTCCGATCCCGAGGGGCTCCGCAGTGCCGAGGGGAGCATCTTCCACGGCCCGAACGTCTTCACCTACGACCGCAGTCTGCGCCTCGGCTCCTGCACCTTCACGGGCGTCACCCACGCCTCCTGCTCCGTGGGCGCGACCCTCGACGCGCTGAAGAACTCGCAGGCGGGCACGTGGACGATGTCCGCCTACGCCTCCGGGAACCCCTCGGACCACTACTTCGCCGACACGGCCGCGACCTTCCGCGTCCTCCGGTCGAGCAAGCTCGTCGGAAGCATCTCGACGAAGGTGAAGGGCCAGAGCGCCACCGTGTCCGGATGGCTGACCCGGGCGAACTGGGAGACCCACGCGGACGAGCCCTACGCCGGACAGCAGGTGCTGCTCCAGTTCTGCACCGCCACCTGCTATCCCGGGAGTTACCACACCACCGACAGCGACGGCCGTTTCCGGACCACCGTCACCACGCAGGGCTCCGGCATGTGGAAGGCGACCTTCGCGGGAACGGCGGACACCGCCGCGCCTCTGTCCTCCTGGTACTCCGGCTACATCTGGTGACGTGTGCACGCCGCTCGCAGCGTCGAACGACCCGGGCGCGGTGCGCACGTCAGGGGTGTTTGACCCATGCGGCGGTCGCGGCACCGCTGGCACAGTGGCCTGGGCCAAGGAGTCGGCGAGGCATCGGCGCTCGGTGACCGGTCCGGCCGCGGGACCGGGGTCATGAACGTGGACAGCCGGGCCGGGGCAGCGTGTTCCCGGCCCTCACCACGACCCGGAAAAGCGCGGCCGCCCACGATCGGAAGACGACGATGGATCTCGACGGCGACAGCCCCGGTATGCGGAAGCTCCTGAACAGCGCCCAGCGGCTCCGTCGGGAACTGGCCAAGGCCCAGGACGAACTGCGCTCCGCGAGCGTCCAGGGAACCGCGGGCGGCGGCGCGGTCCGGGCGACGGTCGACGGCCAGGGCACGCTCCAGGACCTGAGGATCTCGTCCGTCGTCGCCGACCCGGACAACGCACAGGGCTTGGCCACCCTGATCGTCGCCGCCGTCCGGGAAGCGCAGGAGTCCCTCGTCGCCCGGCAGGCCGCCCGGATGACGCCCGTGCTGGACGCGCTCCGGACGGACGTGGAGGACCTCCCCGGCTGAGGCACGGGGAGCCGGGGTCCACGAAGGCGCCGACCGCGCGCTGCACCGCCGACTCCCTCGTCTGCCGGCGAGTGCTCGACGTAGCGGCCGCGCCTGCCGGAACCGGGTGCGCCGCACCGCGTTCCTGGTCCGCGCCCCGACCGTCACCGTGACACCGACGACCGGTCCGCCCGACGTGTCTGCGGACGGAGCAGCCGGCTCATCGGAAAAATCGGGGAATGCCGTCTCCAGCCCGAACTCCGCGGGACTGAACGCGGCAGCCGTTGTCCGGAGTCCCCCGGCCGGCACGGAACGTGCGCCGATCCGGCCGTCCTTCCCGCCGGACATCTGCTTCATCACCGCGATCCGGCGTTCGCGGAAGGCGTGCGCCTTGTCGGCACTCCTGGCCACCCACCCCAACTCACCCCGTTCAACGTGTTGTCGATCCGCAGGATCGAATCAGCCACTTCATCGGCCGGGGCCGCACGGTCCACGCACCTTCCGACCGGGCACCTCGCACGGAGACGTCCACCGGCGCCACTGTGCCAGCGGCCCCCGAGCCGACGCATGGGTCGAACACCCCCGATGTGCGGGTGGTGATCAGGTCGTTCGACGCTGCGCCCGAGGTGCCCCAGGAGAGCGCCGGCCGGTGGACGACCGCCGTCGTCGCAGCGGGCAGGCTCCGCGAGGGCGCCGTGACAGTGCCGTCGCACGTCGTGCCCCGCACGCGGCAGGAGGCCGCCACGGCCCGCGGGTCGCCGCGGTCCCGCATCGAGGGCGGCAACGGACGTCCGAAGTCCGTCGACTCCGCAGTGCATGCCCTCACGGGACGCCGGCGGCACCTGTCCACGCGCGCGGTGCCGAGCGACGGGGTCACCGGGCCCCCATCGGCGGTGTTGACGCCGGGAACTCGGACGTCCTTGTACGCCCAGGTCACGCCGTGCGTGGTCGCGGCTCCGGTCGCTCGTTCGGGTGAGTCACCAATCCCGGGCCGGGGGCGTGACGAATCACCGGTGTGAGGATCTTGAGCACGTGGCAACCGAGGCACGGCGTACTGGGCGCGCTGTCCGGGCTGTTGTCCGCGAGTGCCGCCCTGGCGGCCGCGGAGTTGATGGCGGGTGTGCTGCGGCCGGAGGCGGGCCCGGTGGTCGCGGTGGGCGGTGCGGCGATCGACCGCACGCCGGCGGCCGTGAAGGACTGGGCGATCCGCTCGTTCGGCACGCACGACAAGCTGGTGCTGCAACTCGGCATTCTCGCCGTGCTGGGCCTTCTTGCGGTCGTGCTGGGCCTGCTGGCCGTGCGGCACCGGCGCGCGGGCGCGGCGGGTGTGCTCGTTTTCGGCGGGGTGGGAGCGGCGGCCGCGCTGAGTCGGCCGGACTCCGCCGGCGTCATCGATGTACTGCCGTCGCTGGCGGGCGCCTTGGCCGGCGCGGCTGTGCTGTGGTTCCTGACCGGTCGCCTGACGCGGGTCGGCACGCCCGTCGGCGAAGCCGGGTCGGATTCGGCCGGCGACCGCCGTCGCTTCCTGTTGGCCGCCGCTTCGGCGGCCGCCGGGTCCGCCGCAGCCGGAGCACTGGGACGCGCCCTGGCCTCCTCCTCCGGCAAGGAGGCGGCAGCCTCCCGCGCCGCCGTCCGGCTGCCGTTGCCGGGGTCGCCCGCCCGTCCGTTACCGCGCGGTGCGGCACTGCGGATCCGCGGGATCAGCCCGTTCGTCACTCCCAACGCCGACTTCTACCGGGTGGACACCGCGCTGGTGGTCCCGAAGGTCGACGCGACGCGGTGGCGACTGCGCGTCCACGGGATCGGGGTCACCCGGCCGCTGGATCTCGGCTTCCGGGATCTGCTGCGCCGTGAACTCATCGAGCGGGACATCACGTTGACGTGTGTCTCCAACGAGGTCGGAGGCCCGTACGCGGGCAATGCCCGCTGGCTGGGTGTGCGTCTCGCCGACGTGCTGCGCGAGGCCGGCGTACGGCCGCCCTCGCGGGGCGGCCCGGCGGACCAGTTGGTCTCCCGCTCGGTGGACGGCATGACGATCGGGACGCCCGTCGAAGAGGTCATGGACGGGCGTGACGCGCTGCTCGCGGTCGGCATGAACGGCGAACCGCTGCCGCTGGAGCACGGCTTCCCCGTCCGCATGGTCGTTCCCGGCCTGTACGGATACGTCTCGGCGTGCAAGTGGATCGAGGATCTCGAACTCACCACCTTCGCCGCCTACGACCCCTACTGGGTCAGGCGCGCGTGGGCGCGTGAGGCCCCGGTCAAGACGCAGTCCCGCATCGACACACCTAGGCCGTTCGCCCGCCCGAAGGCCGGGACCGTCGTGGTCGCGGGTGTCGCCTGGGCCCAGCACCGCGGCATCGAGCGCGTCGAGGTCCGCGTCGACGACGGCCCGTGGCGGGACGCCCGCCTCGCCGCGCAGGCCAGCACCGACACCTGGCGGCAGTGGTCGTTCCCCTGGGAGGCCGCCCCCGGGCCGCACACCTTGACCGCACGTGCCACCGACGGCACCGGAGTGGTCCAGACCGCCCTGCGAACGCGGACCGTCCCCGACGGTGCCAGCGGCCGGCACTCGGTGGTGATCACCGTGGACTGACCCGGCTCACCGTCTCCACCTCCGGGCGGGCACTCCACAGGCCCGCCTTCACCTCCCTGACAATCAAGGAGAATCCCTGATGAACGCCCTGCACCTGCGCCGCACCGCGATCGCGATCACCGCTGCCGCCGTCCTGCCGCTGGCCCTGACCGCCTGCGGCGGCGACAACCAGGACAAGGCTTCCGACGCCTCGTCCACGACGGCGTCTTCCGGCCCGGCCGGCGACGGCTCCGCCAACCAGAGCCCCGGCGACCCGATGGCCATGGACAAGCCGTTCGGCGCGGCCTGTTCCGCGGTGCCCAAGGACGGCGCGGGCAGCTTCGACGGAATGGCTCAGGACCCGGTGGCCACGGCCGCCTCGAACAATCCGGTGCTCTCCACACTGGTGGCCGCGGTGAAGAAGGCCGGCCTGGTCGACACGCTCAACAACGCCCAGAACATCACGGTGTTCGCGCCCACGAACGACGCGTTCGCGAAGATCCCGAAGGCCGACCTGGACAAGGTGCTGAACGACAAGGCCACGCTGACCAAGGTCCTCACCTATCACGTGGTGGGGCAGCGGCTCACCCCGGCCCAGCTGGCCAACGGGTCCTTCGAGACCTTGGAGAAGGGCAAGCTCACCACGGCCGGGTCCGGGGAGGACTACACCGTGAACGACTCCTCCCACGTGGTGTGCGGCAACGTCAGCACGTCCAACGCCACCGTCTACATCGTCGACACCGTCCTCATGCCCCAGTAGGGCGCAGCCCGATGGGCCGGGCCCGCCACGCGCGGGCCCGGCCGGTCGAACGGTTCACGAGCCTCGCGGGCAGCTCAGCGGGGCATGCCGCTCGCGCGGGAGATGACGGTGTCGAAGGCCCGGTCGGGCAGGAGGCGGCGCAGAGCCATCAGCGGGCGCGCGCCGAAGCCGGTGGCGTAGCGGGTTCTGGGGCGGCGGACGGTGACAGCCCGGCCGATGGTGTCGGCGACGACGGTGGGCGGGGAACTGCGCTTGGCGTTCACCTCGGAGCGCATGGATGCGGCCATGGCGGCGGCCTGGGCGGTGTAGGCGCCGTCGGCAGAGGACTTCTCCAGCGTGTCGGCGGCGATGGAGCCCCATTCGGTGGCGATACCGCCGGGCTCGATGACGACGACGTCGATTCCGAAAGGCTTGGTCTCCAGGCGCAGGCAGTCGCTGAGGGCTTCGAGGGCGAACTTGGTGCCGTGGTACCAGCCGCCGAGCGGGCTGTGGATCTTGCCGCCTATCGAGGTGATGTTGACGACGGTGCCCGAGTGCTGGGCGCGCATGTGGGGCAGGGCGAGCTGGGTCAGGCGCAGGGCGCCGAAGACGTTGACCTCGAACTGGTGGCGGGCCTCGTCCAGGGGGACGTCCTCGAGGGCGCCGTAGGAGCCGTAGCCGGCGTTGTTGACCAGGACGTCGACACGTCCGGTCTCGGTGATGATCCTGTCGATGCCGGCCCGCATGGAGTCGTCGTCGGTGACGTCCATCGCCAGTGGGCGGATGCCACGGTCGGCGAGCTTGGCGAGGCGGTCGGCGCGGCGGGCGGCTCCGTAGACGGTGTAGCCGAGGTCGCGGAGCTTGAGGGCGGTGGCCTCGCCGATGCCGGAAGAGGCACCGGTGACGAGGGCGGTCTTGGCGGGCATGATGAGGTCCTCGCAAGTAAGATGAACTCCGGTTCATAAAGCATCCTGAACCATGGTTCATCTTTACGCAAGTGAAAGGGCAGGCGAATCCCGTGACCCAGGCCAGGGCGCCCCGCGCCGACGCGGTCCGCAACCGCAAGAAGATCCTCACCGCCGCCGGGGAACAGATCACCGAGAACGGCCCCGAGGTCGGCATGGACGAGATCGCCGCCGCGGCAGGGGTCGCCGTGGGCACCTTGTACCGCCACTTCCCGACCAAGACCGACCTCGTCGCGGCCGTCGTCGCCGAGCAGCTCGCCCGGGTCGCGGACGACGCGGAAGCCGTCCTCGCCCGCGTCGACGCCGGAGCCCGCGCGGCGGACGAACTGACCGCGTTCCTCGGCCGCGTCGTCGAGGCCTCCGCGACCGACCGTGCGGTGAAAGCCGCCGCCCAGGTCCTCGGCGCGGAGCCGGGCGACCACGCCGACGAGGCCCGCGCGGGAGCCGCCGTCGCCGCTGTCATCCAGGCCGGCCAGACCGACGGCGACATCCACCCCGACATCACCGTCGGCGACATCTACCTGCTGTTCTCCACCGCACCCACCGATCAGCCACCAGCAGCCCGCGCCCGCTGGCTCGCCCTGATCACTCCGGGACTGACCTCCCGGCCCCGGCGGGCACAGAGCTGACGACCAGGAAGGCGACGGTGTCGCCGGCCATCAGGCCGACCGCGTGCGGGTGATGGACAGCGGGCACTCCCGGTTCCTCTCCCACCCGGAGGAACTGGCCCGCCTGATCCGCGAGGAGATGGCCGTCCGACGAGCGGGGGCATCGGGCGCCCGCTGTCGACAGCGGCTCCGAGTGGCACGCAACGGAACCCCCGCACCGGCCACTGACGGCCGGCGCGGGACGTGTTCACTCGCGCAAGGCGCGGGAAACCCTTCGGGCCGCCGCCCGAACGGCGGGGCCGAGCGTTTGGGGGGTTTGACTGCCCGCCCTGAAGGCGATCGAAAGGGCCGCCACGACCGAGCCGCCCGCACCGTGGACCGGGGCTCCGACGCAGTGGACGTCCGGCCCGACCATTCTGTCGCTGCTGGCGTAGCCCTCCCTGCGGACATCGGCCAGCAGGGAGCGGAGCTGGGCGGGAGAGGTGATCGTGTTGCTGGTGTAGCGACGCGGCGGGGTGCTCAGGTACTCCTCCCGGACGTCGTCGGGCGCGTGGGCGAGCAGGACGAGTCCCGCTCCCGTGGCGAACGCTCCGAAGCGGCCTCCCACCCTGCTGTCGGCCTGCGGGGCGCCCGGCGCGCTCAGGCGCTCCAGGAAGACGACGTCCAGGTGGTCCCGCACGGAGAGATGGATGTGCTGCTCCTTCGTCACGTCGTACAGGTCGTACAGGACCGGCAGGGCAACATCGCGCAGCGGGACGCCGCGGGGTGCGAGGGCAGCCACCTCCCACAGGCGCAGCCCCACCCGGTAGCGTCGGTCGGGTCCGCGCTCCAGGGCTCCCCAGGCGACGAGTTCGGCGGCACGACGGTGAACCGTGGGCAGCGACAGGCCCGTTCGCCTGGACAACTCGGTGAGGGTGAGAGCGGGGTTCTCGTGGGTGAACGCCTCCAGCAGCGCCAGGACCTTGCCGGTCACCGACATGCCGTGTTCGTCGGACATGTCCATGCCCCTTCCTTCGTGTGCGGGACGGTCTCCGCGCCGTTCGCCGGACGCACCGTCCGCGGCCCCTCCCCGCACGACGACCCGGGCCGTCGTGCGGGGAGCGTCGGGCGCCGGGCGATGCCGGGGCCGCCTGCCGTCAGTGGGCCGACTCGGCGGCCTTCTCGATGAGGTTGGCGACGGTGCCGGGATGGGTGACCTGCGCGGCGTGCGGGGTGTCGGCCTCGACGGTGTGGGCGTGGGCGCGCTCGGCCATGAAGCGCTCGGTGGCGGGCGGGATCACATGGTCGTCCTTGGAGACGAGGTACCAGGAGTCGATGGTCTTCCAGGCGGGCTCACCGGGGGAGACTTCGCTGAGGGCCGCGGCGTTGATGGGGCTCTGGGTGGCGGCGAGTTCAGCGGCCTTCTTGCTGCTGACGCGGTTGCTGAAGAAGAGGTTTCGGTACTGGTCGGCCTTGGCGTACAGGTCGACCCCGATGCTGCCGTCGGCCTTGGGGTAGCCGACGGGGAACAGGGCGGTGGGGACCTGGGCGTTGGGGTCGTTGCTGATCTGGGAGCCGGGGAACTTCTTGGTCAGGCCCTCGACGGTCTCGTCCTTGTCCGGCGCGAAGGCGGAGATGTAGACGAGCGCCTTGACGTTCTTGTTCCCGGTGGCGGCGTTGGTGATGACCATGCCGCCGTAGGACTGGCCGACCAGGACGACGGGGCCCTTGATGGTGTTGAGGTAGGAGGCCAGGTAGGTGGAGTCGGCGGCCACGCCCCGCAGACCGGTGGGCGGCGCGACGACCGGGTAGCCCTCGCGCTGCAGGCGGTCGATGACGCCCTCCCAGCTGGCGGCGTCGGACCACGCGCCGTTGGCCAGGACGATGGTCGGCTTGGGGCCGGCCGGGGTGTGGTGGGCGGGCGCGGCCGACGCGAAGGCGGTCACACCGCCGGCGAGGGCGACCCCGGCCGTAGCCAGAACGGCGACACGGAACGTACGACGGCGAAGCATGGGTTTCTCCTTGAGCGATGGGTGCGCGACGATCGCGTCCCCGGGGGAGCCCCCGTGAAGGGCGGCGGGCGGCGCGCCGAAGCGTCGGTGACGGACGGCGCGTTCATGCGGTCGAAGGCCGGCCGATCAGGGCCGGCGGTCAGCGGGTTCCGTGGTCAGTGCTGCCGCGGACCGCGGTCACACGTGGGCGGGCGAGTGCTCCACGGCCCAGTCCAGCGCGAAGTCGGCGACTTCCTGCCAGCCGTCCTGGCCGATGATGAAGTGCGAGCGGCCGGGGAACTCCCGGTACTCCGTGAGGGCCGGCGACTTGCGGTAGAGCTTCCAGTTCGCCTTGTTGACCTTGGCCGGCACGATGTGGTCGACCTCTCCCGCGATGAACAGGAGCGGGGACCGGCGGCCGTTCCGGAAGTCGATCCGGGTGACGGCCCGGGGGTTGAAGTTGGCGAACGCCCCCTGGAAGAGGACGCGGGCCGAGCCGGGCACTGCGTAGCGCTCGTAGCGGGCGGCCGATTCGTCCTCGCTCAACGTGTTGGTGATGGCGTAGTGGAACTGCCGCGCCGTCAGCGGGACCGCCTTGTTCTTGTTGGCGGGGTTCTTCAGGACCGGCCAGGCCGATCTGAGGGTGGACAGCGGAAGGGGCAGAACTCCCTTGACCGCCGCGGAGTCGATGGCGACCCCGGCACTGCCCAGACCCCGGTCGAGCAGGATCTGCACGACGGTGCCGCCGAAGGAATGGCCTATGAGGATGGGCGGACGAGGCAGGTCGCGGATGACCTTCTCGTAGTGGTCGACCACCTCGAGGAGTCCGATGCCCGCGATGCCCGAGGGGTCGCGCCGCAGTTCCTCCACCTCGCGGTCGAGCCCGGGCCAGGCAGGAGCGAGGACTCTGAACCCCCGCGCCTCGAAGTGCTTCTTCCATCCCTCCCAGCTGCGCGGGTTCACCCACAGGCCGTGGATGAGCACGATCGTGGCTGCCTCAGGGGCATGGGGCTCATGCATACGGACCTCCGAAATGGATAGAACGTTCTGTTCATTTAAGCTAGTCGAACCGGTGCCCGCGGGCAAGCGGAGCCGTGAAAGCAGGGGCCGGCTGTCAGGCAGGCAGCGTGCGCCGACCTCCTGCAGCGGTCCCAGAGTGTCGTCGCAGGCCCAGGACCCACATCCGTCGAACATCTGCGGGAAAACCGTCACCGAGCCGTGCCGGGCAGTCGTTTCGACAGCGCGCCAGGTGTCCGCTCGGTCGGCGGGCGGCAGCGCGGGTGCCACGGACCGTGCGCGGCCCGGATTCCTCGGCGGAAAGTTTGCGGGAGCCGCGTCCCGCAGCCCGGGCGACCGGGTTCGGCCGCCGCTCGGACCGGAACAAGCCGTGAGCCCCAGTCGTCGGCACTGTCATACGACTTATGCGGTCCGGTGGCACCGGTACCGATACTGAGCAGGTGCCCGCGCTGTCACGCGCCGGCGCCGGACTGCCAGGACCGTGGCCGTCCCACCGCTCCCACCATGCGCCGAGGAGCATGATGTCGAAGATCATCCTTGTCACCGGGGCGTCCGGCGGCCTCGGGGCAGCCACTGCCCAGGCCCTGGCCGAAGCCGGCCACATCGCCTATGCCGGAATGGACACGGCCCCAGGCCGTCTCCCGGTCGCCGCCGGACCGGACGGGAACGCGGGCCGGCCGGGCGCTCGGCCGCGTCCGATCGCCCTCGACGTCGCCGATCAGCGCTCGGTCAGCGCCGCGGTCACCGGCATCACGACGGAAGCCGGGCGGATCGACTGCGTGGTCCACACCATGGGACCGGTGCCCCGGGGCCCCGTCGAGTCCTTCACCCCCTATCAGTTGGCCCAGATCTACGACGCGAACGTGCTGTCGACCCAGCGGGTGAACCGTGCCGTGCTGCCGCAGATGCGCGAGCGCCGGGACGGTCTGCTGGTCTGGGTGGTGTCCCACCCCGATCCCTCGGACGAGGCCCCCCTGCTCGCCCTGCACTCCGAGAGCGTCGCGGTGATCGACCACCTGGCGGCCAGCTACGCGAAGGAACTGGCCGGCTTCGGGGTGGAGGCCGCGGTCGTCGTGGCCGGCCTGGTCGCGCCCGAAGCCGGTGGCCGGCGGCCGCAGTTGGTCCTTCCCGACGACCTCGGTACGGCGCAGGCGTACGAGGGCCGGTATCCCGGTCTGGTCGATCGCGTCGACGTGCACCTGGCCGGTCAGGCCGTCACCGCGGCGTGTCTCGCCCGCACGGCGCGGGCCGTCGCGGCCGTGGTGGACAGCCCGAAGGGCGCTCGTCCGCCGCGGGTCACCGCCGGGGACCGGTGACGGCGGGCGGGCGGAGCGTGCGGGTCTCACTCCTCCAAGGCGCCGAGCGCGTCGCGGAGCGCCGCGCGGGAGGTGATGCCGAGCTTGGGAAAGATCTGGTAGAGGTGCGCCCCGACGGTGCGGTGCGAGAGATAGAGCCGTTCGGCGATCTGCTTGTTGCTCAGCCCCGATGCCGCCAGGTCCGCGATCTCCCGCTCCTGCGGCGTGAGCACCTTCCCGCCCGCGTCGCCCCGCGGCGCGACCCATCCGGCGGCCCGCAGCTGCTTGGCCGCGCGATCCATCCAGGGGCGGGCGCCGAGCTCGGCGAAAGCGTCGTGGGCCGGCGTCAGTTGTGCTCTGGCCTCGGTGTTGGCCCGGGCCCGTCGCAGCCGTTCGCCATGGGCCAGCCGCACCCGGGCCAGTTCGAACGGCCACTGCTCGACATCCGGCAGGGCCAGTGCCTCGCCGAACAGGCGCACCGACTCCTCGTCGTCCGTGGCGGACAGGGCGGCCGAAGCTCCGGCGAGGAGCGCGAGCCGCGGGGAGAGCGCGGCGATGTCGTTGTCCCGGATCGCGCGCACATGAGCGGCCGCCTCCGCCGGGCGGTCGGTGCGGACCGCGGATTCGACGAGATCCATCATCACCCACAGGGCGTGCGGCACATGGGAGGCGAAGGTGCCGGAGGGACTGATCGCCGTCGCGTGCCCGTAGGCGCCGGTGAAGTCGCCGCGTCCGAGATCGGCCAGGGTGCGTATGTGCCGGGCGTAGTGCAGTGCCGTCCCGACGCCTCGCGGCGCCGCCCATCGCTCGATGCGGCCGGTGAGCAGGCCGACGGTCGCGTCCTCCCCGCGGGGGGCGGCGACAACGGCCCGGCAGTACCAGAAGTACCAGGTGAAGAACCGGTATCCGGAGTCCTCGCAGAGCTGGGCTCCTTCCTCGGCCAGTTCGACGCACTCGTCCCACCTGCCGGTCAGGTAGTCGTTCAGGCACAGGTGCATCAAGGCGCCGAGGTGCCGGCGCACCGGGCCGCCGTCCCGTCCCTGGCGGACGACCCGCCACGAGGGCTCGCGGAGGGCCGGCAGCCGATCGAGGTAGAGCGCCGCGGTGCCGACCCTGACGATGCGGCCGGGGTCGGTCTCCTCGGGCAGCCCGCCGAGGATGTCCTCCAGCCGGTCCAGCGCGGCCGCCCCCGAACGGGCCGGGTCGGAGAAGGTCCTGCCGGCGACGGACAGCAGTGCGGGCGGCTCCGGGCGCAAGCGGGAGAGCGCGGCGTAGAAGGGGTCCCACAGCTCCGCCCGGCCGCTGAAGAAGCACAGGAGCAGCAGCAGGTGCACGGCGTCCACAACAGCGTTGTCCTCGGCGTCGTACTGGTGGGTACCCGACTCGATGGCGCCCACCAGCAGGCGGTGGGCCGTGTCGATGTCGCCGTCGCCGTTGATGACCAGATAGACGGCGGCGGCCGCGGAGCGCAGCGACCCCGCCAGGTCCGGGTCGGCGCGCCGGGCGTCCTCGAGCAGTTCCGAGACGCCGCGCAGCTCCCCCGTCGCGTCGGCACCGATGTAGGCGGCCTCGGCCAGGCGGCGGGCCCGGTCCGACCCGTGGGGACTCAGGTCGGCCGCCCGTATCAGTGCCGCGACCGCCCCCAGGGCGTCGCCGCGCGCCGTGATGCGCTGGGCGGTCTCCTCCAGCAGGGCGGCGACCTGCTCGTCCGGCTCGACGGACGCCTCACCGAGATGCCAGGCCCGGCGCTCGGGCTGATGCGCCAGAGCCCGGGCCAGCGCCCGGTGCGCCGCGCGGCGCTCGGCGCTGGAGCAGGCGTCGACGACGGCCGAGCGGATCAGGGGGTGGCGGAAGACGACCCGCCGGGTGCCCTCGTCGACGGTGACCAACTGGTCCTGCTCGGCCGGGGCGAGATCTTCGAGGTCGGCGCCGCAGTCGGCCTCCCTCGCCGCCGCCTGCAGGACCCCGAGATCGCCGGTCCCGTCCATGGTGGTGAGCAGCAGCACACGGCGGGAGGCGGCCGGGAGGCCGGAGACCCGGGAGAGGAACAGCGCCTGGAGCCGCTGGCTCAGCGGCAGGACCGGGGGCAGGTTCTCCAGCGCCATGCGCTGCTGCCCGCTCAGCACGGTGGGCAGTTCGAGCAGGGCCAGCGGGTTGCCCTCGGCCGCGGACAGCAGCCGGCGCCGCACGCGTTCGGCGAGGTTCGGGAAGCGCGCGTCGAGCAGGGCCCGCGACGCCGTCTCGTCCAGTGGCGGCACCTCGTACTCGGGCAGTCCGCCGCGGTTGAAGAAGGACTCGCTCCCCTGCCGCACGGCGCCCAGGAAGGCGACCCGGCTGCCGCCGAGCCTGCGGGCGACGAAGCCGAACACGGCGGCGCTGGCGCGGTCCACCCACTGCAGGTCGTCGATGACGAGCAGCAGGGAGTCGGCCGCGGCCACGTGGCGAAGGAGCATCAGGGTCGCGCTGGACACGACGAGCCGGTTCGGCGACGCACCGCTGCCGAAGCCCAGCGCGACCCGCAGGGCCTCCTGATGGGTGCCGTCCAGCTCACCGAACGTCTCGGAGAGGGGGAAGAGGAGCTGGTTGAGCCCGGAGTAGCTCACGTCGGCCTCGAACTCGACGCCGGCCGCACGCAGCACCCGCGTCCCGGCCGTGGACGCCGACTCCGCCACGGCGTCGAGCAGAACCGTCTTGCCCACCCCCGCCTGTCCCGACAGCAGGAGCGCCCCGCCGCGGTCGGTGGCACCGAGGAAGTCGCGTATGCGATCCAGTTCCTTGGCACGCCCCACCAGAGCGCCGGCGGCTCCGTCGTCAAAGGGGTCGCCGTAGCCCACCCGTCCACGCTCCCGTCAGCCGACCACGTCCGCCGTAGTCCACTCGGCGGAAATTCTTGAATTCATTGACAAGGGGAGGCTCATGCTACCGCGCGAAGCTCCGGCATCGCCGTGCCGGGCCGCATTTCCGATAACACCTTCGGCACACCCGGAAAAGCCGGGAGAAGATTTCTTTCACTGAGTGAAAGCGGGAATCCGGTGAGCTTCCGCGGAGGGTAGTGTGGCGTCCGGGCACGGGCTCCGTCGACGGAAATCCGCAGGTGGCGGGCGGTCACCTGCGCCGCTTGAGGAGCAGTCGGGGTGACCCGTCCGGCGGCAGGTGCGACCCCGCGCGCAATCCGGGACGCGGGTGACGAGGCGAGCGGAAAAGGCGCCCTCCCGCCCCCGGGCGTGACGCCTCCGTTCCGGCGGACAAAGGCCGCCCGTTTCCCCCACCGCTATTTCTCCCGCCCTCCCGCCGGGGAACAGCCGGTACCGCCGGTCCGCGTAGGGGGCCTCGCACGCCGTGCACGGCTGCCCCCGCCTCCGGGCGCACGGTCGCCGCGCCCGTTCCTGGAAGGAACGTTCTATATAATGCGTCCATGACGGAGACGAACAGCGGGCCTGCCACGACCGGCCGCAAGTCGGCGGCGCGGGAGCGACTGCTGAGCACGGCGAGCAGGCTCTTCTACACCGAAGGGATTCGCGCTGTCGGCGTCGACCGGGTCATGGCGGAGGCCGACATCGCGCGCGGCACCTTCTACCGGCACTTCGAGGGCAAGGACGACCTGGTACGCGGCTACCTGGACGCCACCGATCACGACATCCGGGCCCGGGTGGCCGTCGCGTCGGAGAGGACGGGGGGCGGTGCGGCGCTGCTCGATGTCGTCGCGCACAGCATCGGCGAGGAGATCTGCGGTCCGGGGTTCCGGGGCTGCCCCTTCATCAACGCGGCCGCGGAGTACCCGGACAGGAAGTGCCCGATCCACCAAGTCGTGCTGAGGCACCGCGAGTGGTTCCGCCAGGTGCTGGAGGACACCCTCGCGACCATGGGCGTCGCGGACCCCCGGCGGTCCGCCGATCTGGTGGTCGCCCTGCGTGACGGAGCGATGGTCGCGGGCTACCTCGGCGACTCCGAAACCGCGGCGCGCACCCTGGCCCAGGGCGTCGGCCTGGTCGTCGCGGCGGGCTGACGGCAGGGCACGCCGGCGTCCGCCGACGCCGGCTTCTACGGCTCGTGCTGCGGGGCGTGTTCGGCCCAGATGGTCTTGCCCTGTGCGTGGTGGCGGGTGCCCCAGCGGCAGGTGAGCTGGGCGACGATGAACAGGCCCCGGCCGCCTTCGTCGAGGGTCCGGGCGCGGCGCAGGTGCGGGGTGGTGGTGCTGCCGTCGGTGACCTCGCAGGTGAGACGGGTGTCGCAGCGGATCAGGCGGAGATGCAGCGGTGGCTGGGCGTGGCGGATGGCGTTGGTGACCAGTTCGCTGACGATCAGGACGGTCGTGGGGGTGGCGTCGTCCAGGCCCCAGTCCGTCAGCTGGGCGGTGACGTGCCGGCGCGCGACGGAGACGGCCGCCGGATCGGCGGCGAGGTCCCAGGTGGCGACGGTGGTGGTGTCGAGTGTGAGGGTTCGTGCGGCGAGCACGCGCAGGTGACGGGGACCGCCCTCTGCCGCGAGGGCCCGCAGGGCGGTGTGGCAGGTGGCCGCGAGCGAGGGCTGCGGCTCGATGCGTCGTCCGGGCAGCGCGGATCCGTCGGGCCCGGGCCCGGATCCGGTGGGCGGCGCGGAGTGCGTGTGCAGCAGGAGCACGCTGCCTCTGCCGAGCCGGATCTCGGCGGTCGCGACCTGTGCCCGTGTGCGTCCGTGCGGTGTTCCGCAGGGGAGGTCGACGGCGATCGGCGCACCTTCGGGGCTGAGGACGATGGGGGCGGGATGGCCTGCGGAGGCGAGGGTGCAGTCCGCGGTCACGGGGTCGTAGACGGCGTACAGGCAGCTCGCCGTGACGTCGTGGGCGGCCTCGTCCGGCTGCAGCCGGTGGAGGACGTCCTGGAGGTGGGTCAGCGTCTCGTCCGGTTGCATGTCGATGTCCGCCAGCGTGCGTACCGCGGCGCGGAGTTCGGGCACCAGGGTGGGGGCCGGCTCTCCGTCCTCGGTCACACTGCCGGCGACCAGGGCCACCCGGGCTCCGGGCAGGGGGATGGCGTCCAGCCAGTACCCCTGCGGGCCTCCGTCGTCGGCCCGGCAGTAGGAGAGTTCCACGGCTGCCGGTTGCGGGAGGCGCCCGGTCGGGGATCCCCCGGCGAGCAGGGACGCGCAGGGATCGCCGGTGTCGCGACGCGGCTCGGCAGCCATGCGGCCTCCCTTCTCCGCGCCGGGGGGAGGGATGGCGAAGGCGCACCTGGCCTTCTGGCGCATCCGGACGCGGCAGATGACCAGGCTCATGGCCAGCGACAGGAGGGCCGCGGCGATGACCACCGTCCGGCCGCCCTCCGACACGCCCGGAATGACGAAACCGTAGATGGCCACACTGGTCGCCAGCGTGGAGGCTCCGACGACCAGGGTGTGCCGGACGGGCAGCAGGGCCGCGGCCATCGGGGGCGCCAGGACCGAGTAGTCCGACCAGCGGACCAGGCCCACCGCGGAGGCGTTGAGTTGCACGGCGCAGGTCGCGGCGAGATAGCCGGCGAGCAGTGCACCCGGATGCCGGAGCAGGAGGAGTCTCGGTATGGCCATCCTCGTCACCGTTCTTCTGAGGTCGTGCGCAGCGCCCCGCGAAACGGCGCGCCCCTTATCCGCGGCTCGGAGTCCGAGGTGTCTGCGCGGGCTTTCGGACTGTGGACGTTCACGGTGCGGCCCGATCGGAACGGACGGGCTTGCGTGGGTGATGGACAGCGACGAGGGCCAGGTCGTCCTGGAGGTTCTTGCCCGCGTGCCGGTCCACATCGACGCTGATGTGCTGTACGAGGCGGCTGGGGCAGTCCCAGGTCCATGTCTCGGCACGGTCGAGGACGGAGAAGAAGTCGCCTGCGGAGTCACGGGCCTCCGCCAGGCCGTCGGTGTAGAGGAGCAGGGTGTCTCCGGGGCCGAAGGCGACAGTGTCGAGGCAGAAGGCCCCGGGAGTGTCCGGTGCGAGCCCCAGCGGCGGGGCGGGCCGGGTGACGGGGAGCAGGGTGAACCGGCTGCCCTGGCGCAGCAGGGGCGGCGGGTGCCCGCAGCTGACGACTCTGGCGATGTCCTCGTCGTCGGGGAGTTCGATCAGCAGGGCGGTGATGAACCGCTCGCTGCTGTCGGGTGCGATACGGGGCAGCTCGCTCAGGTGCCGGCGAACGCTGCGTTCCAGGGAGGCCGCGAGTTCCGGGAGCGTGGGGTACTGCTGGACCGACTCCCGGAAGGCGCCCAGGACGGCGGAGGCGTCGTCGATGGCCGGCAGCCCCTTCCCGCGGACGTCGCCGATGAGGATGCGCGTGCTGTGGCCGGTACGGGCGGCCGCGTACAGATCACCGCCCACCAGTGCGTGCGCCGCCGCGGCGCGGTACATCGACGCGACGATGAGGGGGCCCAGCTCCCTCGGGATCGGCCGGAGCAGCACGCGCTGGGCCGCTTCGGAGACAGCCCGTACCTGGGCCAGTTCGCGCAAGTCGCGGTCATGCAGCGCCCGGGAGGCGATGACGAACGCGGAGACGATGAGGACCGCTCCGATGTGGATGGGGAGCAGTGGTGAGTGGAGCAGGCCGTCGTGCCGGTCCACGAGGAACACTGCCGCGGCGGTCAGGAGCGCGACGACGCCGGTGAAGCGTGCCCGTGCGAACGTTCCGGTGCACGAGGGGGCCGCGACGAGCAGGGGGGACAGGTGAATCGCCAGGGGGGCGAACGACGCGGCCGAGGTGATGGCCGCGATCAGCAGGAGCGGCGGCACAGCGCGACCGCGCCAGCCCGGGGTGCGAGTGCCGCGGCCATGGGCCTTCGGTCGCCCGGGGACTTCAGGACCCCGGAGCAAGCGGGCTCCGCCGCCGGTGACGGGGGCGTGCGGGAAGAGCTGCATCACGAGTCGGGGGAGCGACCGGATATCCCTGGAAGGGCTGCGTCGTATCAACATGGCGCGGCTTTCGTGCCATCGCGGCGGAAAAGGGCGGGTTGAGATCCGATGGGCGGCGAGGGTCCACGCCGTTGCGGTGACGTCTTCGGTTTCCACGCGACTCCGGATGGGTCACAGCTCCACCGCCTTTCGTCTTTCCACTGAGTGAAAGCCGTTTATCCATGGGTGATTCAACTGTGCGACGGGCGGTTCGGTACGTCAAGCGACCTACTCGCCTCTCCACCATGACCCGGCGCGAGAGGCGGGACCGCGTGCCCAACCACGCGCTATTTCCCGGGACGTGAAAGGCAATCGAGTAACGCGGGGGCTGCTTTTGAAGGCGACGGCCGAGCGGGGTGTTCAACCGCACGTGGGAACAACGGCCTTCGGCGACGAATGGACCGAACCCACACGCCGCGGGCGGCGCATTGTGCTCCGCCTCCGGCACTCTCACCCGCACGCCGACAGATAGCGCGATATGCCGAGTGCGTACCCCATGACCTGCGCGGCGAGTTCCTCGACCCGATCGGTGGTCAGTTTCTGTATTCGTCCTGCGAGGGTGACAGCGGCCGCGACGGCGCCGTTCGCATCGAACACCGGGGCCGCCAGGGTGCCCATTCCGGGAAACCGCGGGTCGTCGACAGAAGTCCAGCCGCGGCGGCGGATCCGCTCCAAGGAGCCCTCCAGGGTCCGAGGGCCACCCTCCCCGGCGAGTCGGAGGGCATGCGCGTCGTGGGCCATGAAGATGCCACCAGCCGCACTGCCGCGCAGCGGCTGCACACGGCCCACGTATCCGGGATACGCAAACGCCTGCGGTGAATGCGCCCAGAACGCGGTGACGTGCATACTGCCCCGGCGGATCTGCAGGCCGCAACCTTCCCCGGTCCGGTCCCGCAGTGCAGGCAGCGAGGACCGGGCCACTGTCACGAGCTCCGAGGCCGCGTCGGCCGAGGCTCCCCACCGGATCATGCGCAGGCCGACGCGGTAGAAGGGACCGTCACGCCGCAGCAGGTCCTGGTCGACCAGTGCGGGCAGCATGTCCGCCACGGTCGACGACGGCACGCCGGCCATGCGGACGATGTCGGATGTGTGCAGGTACGGCGTTTCCACCGAGAAGCAGTCCAATATGCGTGACCATTCCTGGAGCACCTGCCCGACACCCTTTGCGGCCGGCGGTCCGAATGTCGTCATGGTGGCCTCCTGCGCGGTCCCTCTCCGGGCATGTCGCGGATCCCGCCCGACCGGCCCCACGGGCAGTGCCGCCCGGCCGGGACTCCTTACGGCTGCTCCACGAAAGTTGCCACCGGAACCCGAAACACGGGGAATGGATGTCCGGTCGATCGGCGAAAGGCGCGACGACATCACGGAGAATGCGCCGAGGGGCCCGCTTCGGCTCTAGAGCAGATGGCCGCCGACCCCGGTCGGTCCGGGCGGCGATGCGATATTAGATTCTGTTCGCCATCTTACGTACGGGTCGTCGTCCATGCCTTCTGGGACACGGATCGGCGGTGTCGGTCCGGCCGGTATTACGGAAGGTGATGAATGAGTCGCGTCTCGCCAGCAGAAACGAAGGCCAACCGGGAGCGAGTGGTGCCCGCGGCCTCCCGGCTGTTCCGCGAGGACGGCGTGACCAAGGTGGGCATCGCGGATGTGATGAAGTCGATCGGCCTTACTCCAGGCGATCGTTTCCCGGGCTGGGCGGTAGAAGGGCCAGACCGCTGTCAACGGAAGGGGCAGCGGTCCCGGCAGTCCTCTTCAGCGCCGCTGACGGGCCTGCTCCGCGTCCGCTCCGGCCGAGCCCTGCGCCGGCCGGGGCGCGGTCATGTCGAGCAGCAGCAGGGCGTCGTGGTCAGCAGTGCCGGGTTCTGCGGTGTAGACGCCGATGCGCTGGCCAGGGGTGCCTTCCAGATGCATGGACTGGGAGGTGAGGGTGAGGGTTCCGACCCGGGGGTGGTGGAAGGTCTTCTGCGCGGGCTTGTGGCCGGTGACCTCGTAGCGCTCCCAGAGTCCGGCGAAGTCGGCGCTTTTGAGGAGGAGTTCGCCGACCAGGTTGGTCAGGTCGGGGGCGTCGGGGGCGGTGCCGGCGATGGCGCGCAGCCGGGCGACGCACCCGGTGATCTGGCGGTCCCAGTCCGGGAACAGGTCGCGGGCGGCCGGGTGGAGGAAGAGGTAGCGGGCGAGGTTGCGGTGCTTGACCGGCCAGTCCTCCAGGCCGGCGTACAGGGCGAGGCCGCCGGGGTTCCAGGCCAGCAGGTCCATGCTGCGGCTGATGACGTAGGCGGGGTTCGGCCGCAGCGACTCCAGCAGCAGCTTCAGGTGCGGGCGCACGACGCGGCTCGGAGCGGGCGGCGGCTCGGGTGCGTAGCGGGCCGCCCGAGCGGCGAGATCCCGAAGATGCTGGTGTTCCTGGTCGTCCAGGCGCAGTGCGCGGGCGAGGGCGTCGAGGACGGACGGGCTGGGTCGGGTCTCCTTGCCGCGTTCCAGGCGCACGTAGTAGTCGATGCTGATCCCGGCGAGTGTGGCCAGCTCCTCCCGGCGCAGGCCCGGCGTGCGCCGCAGCCCCGGCCCGACGGTGAGACCCGCCTGCTGCGGGCTGGTCTGGGTGCGGCGGGCGCGCAGGAAACGTCCCAGCTCCGCGCCCTCGCTGTCGCCGGTGGGGTGCTCGGATGCCATGGCTTCAGTGTCACACCACGCCGACCTGGGCGGCAGCGGACTGGGGGGCCCTGTCGTTACCCCCGAACGATCCGGCCTGCCACCTGCGCCGCATACGGGCAACAGTGGGATACGGCCGCTCTGCAGCCGTCCTGCGGATCGTGGGACGGAGCGCGGTGATCCGAGCCGGACGGCTCGGTATCCCCCCGAATGGGATCTGAAGTGGAGATGACTCAACGTCGTGAAGCACGCAACACTCGGTGACCTCAATGTTTCCCGTATCGGCCTGGGCACGATGGGGATGTCCCACGGCTACACCGGAGCAGGCGAGGACGACGCCGAATCGATCCGAACGATCCACCGGGCACTGGAGCTCGGTGTCACGTTCCTGGACACTGCCGAGGTCTACGGCCCGTACACCAACGAGGAACTGCTCGGCCGCGCTCTGAAGGGCCGCCGCGAGAATGTGGTGCTGGCGACGAAATTCGGATTCCTCTCGCACACCGGACGGCCGTCCGGACAGCTCGACAGCAGCCCGGCCAGCATCCGCACGGCCGTCGAAGGCTCACTGAAGCGCCTGGGCACCGATCACATCGATCTGTACTACCAGCACCGCGTCGACCCTCAGGTGCCGATCGAGGAGACCATCGGGACCCTGGCCGACCTGATCACTGAGGGCAAGATCCTCCACATCGGCCTCTCGGAGGCCGGCCCCGACACGATCCGCCGGGCCCACGCGGTCCACCCCGTGTCCGCGGTCCAGTCGGAGTACTCCCTGTGGACCAGGGACCCCGAAGCACGAGTACTTCCCGTGCTGCGGGACCTGAACATCGGCTTCGTGCCCTACTCGCCGTTGGGCCACGGATTCCTCACCGGGCAGATTCGTTCCACCGTCGACTTCGACGACACCGACTGGCGCAAGAACAACCCCCGGTTCACCGGCGAGAACTTCCGGCGCAACCTGGCGATCGCCGACGAGGTCCAGGCCGTCGCCGATCAGGCCGACGCCACGCCCGCCCAGGTCGCCCTGGCCTGGCTGCTCGCACAAGGCGACGACATCGCCCCGATCCCCGGCACCAAGCGCGCAGCACGTGTTGAGGAGAACACCGCTGCCGACGCCGTGGAGTTGACCGCTGAGCAGATCAAGCAGCTGAACAACCTCACCCCCGCGTCCGGCGACAGTCACGAAGAGGCCGGCATGCGCATCATGGAGCGCTGACCAGCGCCCGTACCCACCCGCACGAAGGCCGCATGGCCGGCGCCTCAGGGAGCCGGCGTGTTGGAGAAAGGACACACGTCATGAAGTACACCCGCCTGGGGACGTCCGGGCTGAAGGTCAGCCGCATCGCGCTGGGCTGCATGAGCTTCGGCGACCCGGCCAAACGCATGCCGTGGGTACTCGACGACCACCAGGCCGAACCCGTCTTCCGGCAGGCCGTCGACCTGGGCATCACCTTCTGGGACACCGCGAACATCTACGGCCTGGGCACGTCGGAAGAGATCGTAGGACGGGCTCTGAAGAAGTACGTACAGCGCGACGACGTCGTACTGGCCACCAAATTGTTCCAGCCCATGCACCAGGGACCGGGCGGAGCCGGCCTGTCCCGAAAGGCCGTCATGGAGCAGGTCGACGCCTCCCTGCGGCGCCTGGACACCGACTACATCGACCTCTACCAGATCCACCGCTTCGACCCCGAAACCCCGGTCGAGGAGACGATGGAAGCCCTGCACGACGTGGTCAAGGCCGGCAAGGCCCGCTACATCGGGGCCTCCTCGATGTGGGCGTGGCAGTTCGCCACGATGCAGCACACCGCCGAGACGCGCGGGTGGACGCGATTCGTGTCCATGCAGGACCAGTACAACCTGATCCACCGTGAGGAAGAGCGGGAGATGTTCGGCCTGCTCGCCGCCCAGGGCGTAGGCAGCATGCCCTGGAGCCCTCTGGCGGCGGGCTGGGTCGCGCGCCCTTGGGGTGCGCAGTCCGCCACCCGCCGCGGGAAGGACTATCCCGTCGTCGACCCCAAGGGCAGGCCGCTCTTCCTCGACAGCGACCAGGCCATCGTCGAAACGGTGCAGAAGATCGCGGAGGCCCGCGGCGTACCCATGGCGCAGGTCGCGATGGCCTGGGTCCTGAAGAACCCTGTCGTCTCAGCGCCGATCGTGGGTGCCACCAAACCCCACCACCTGGCCGACGCCGCCGCCGCGCTCGACCTCGAACTCACCGACGAGGAGATCCACGCTCTGGAAGAGCCCTACGTGCCCCGCATGCCCACCTGGTTCTGATGTACGGCCCACCGACGGTCGTCCGGTTCATCAAACGCCGCTTGGACGACTGACCTGGGCGTCAGCAGCACCCCGTGCCCACCCTCAACCGCCGCCGATCGCGGATGTCCTGCGCGACCTGCTCGGGGCGTCCGCCTGGCACCCGCCCTGCCCGAGGTTCACCGGGAGGTGTCCACCGTGATCACGCCACAGCACAGCACTGCCATGCCTGCCCGGCGCACCGTCCTGCGCCGGGCACTGCTCACAGGGGCCGCCGCCCTGACCGGAAGCCACCTGACGGGCTGCTCGCCTTCCTCACCACAGCCGGAAACCTCCACGCCCGCCCAGTCGGTTGCCACGACCGGAAGCAGCGGAAGGCGAGTCCTGTTGGTCTGCTTCTCCCGGCCGGGCGAGAACTACTACTACGGCCGCCGCACCGACGTGAAGGTGGGCAACACCGAGGTCCTGGCGAGGAAGATCAGCAGTCGCATCACCTGCGACACCTACCGGATCCAGGCGGCCGACCCCTACCCGCACGACTACGACGCAACCGTCCGGCGCAACGTCCGCGAGCAGGACACCGACGCCCGGCCCCCCATCGCCGGCCGCCTGCCCGTTCTCGACGGCTACGACACGATCCTGCTGGGCAGTCCCGTCTGGAACATCAGAGCACCGATGATCATGACGACGTTCACCGAAGCCCTCGACTGGCGGGGCAAGACCGTCCACCCGGTCACCACCTACGCCATGAGCGGCCTGGGCACGACCCAACGCGACTACGCCGCCTCCTGCCCCGGCGCCGCCGTCGCAGAGGGTCTCGCGGTCCGCGGCGAACACGTCGAAGGCGCTGATTCCGACATCGAAGCGTGGCTGCGACGCGTCGGGATTCCCCACGTATGACCACGCCCTCGGGTGGGCGGCGCGGTGGCCCCGTGGGTCGGCACAGTGGGCCTACGCCGTGGACACCAGCGACACGATCTCCGGGTTGAGCCGTACGTGAGAGCGTGTGGAAGCGCCAGACGCGCTCCCCTCCTCCTGGATCTGGGAGATGCTCTCGAAGAGCAGGTTCACTGCCGCAGCGCCCATCTCCCGGTAGGGGATTCGGAGGGCCGTGACAGGTACCGCGGCCAGGGACGTCATCTCGGGGGCGTCGTAGCCGACGATGGCAACATCCATGGACTTTTCCCTGCCGTACCCGGCGGCGAAAACCCGGCTCGCGCCGATCGCCAACATGGGGTTGGTGCAGAAGAGTCCATCCGGCTGTTCTCCTTGCGGTCTTTGAGCGATGCTCTCGGCGCAGGCGACTCCCGCGTCCACGGATCCACTGGTTGCGCGAATGACCTCCAGAGCAACGCCGGGTGCGGAGCTGAGAGCCAGCACAGCACCGCGGAGCTGGTCTTGAACACGCACGTTGTCGAGATCAGCCGATACGAAGCCGAGCCGCCTTCGGCCCTGGCCGATGAGGTGCTCGACGGCGATGCGGCCTCCGAAGACATGATCCGCCGCAACGGACGCCTGGGTGGTCGAAGTCGCCTGCCGTGTGATCAGCACGCTGGGAATGCCGTGGGCGCGGATCGCTGCGAGTTCGGATTCGACGTCTCCGACGGGCTCGACGATGATCCCGGCCACTCGTTGCTGTGCGAACAGCCGTAGATAGGATCGTTCGCGCTCCTCAGAGCTCCCGTGAGCCATGAGGAGGTGCATGTTCTCCTTTGCGATCCGCTGCTCGACGGCACGTACAGCCTCGGACGCCCCCGCGCCGAAGGGGTCGGCCGCGATGTACCCGATCACGGGGTTCGTTCCCGTCCGGAGCATGCGGGCCGCGTCGTTGGGAACAAAGCCGAGAGTCTCCACCGCCTGCCGAACGCGTTCCTGGGTGGCGCCGGTGAGTTTGTGCGGGCAGTGGAAGTAGTTCGAGACCGTGGAGGCGGACACGCCGGCCGCGGCGGCCACATCACGGATCGTCGTCCGGTTCAGCCGATACTCCCGGGACTCGAGGCGACGTCCTGCCGCATGCGGTGTGAGGCAGACGGGTTACTGGTGACCAGGCCGGTGCGGACCTGTTCTGATTCCGGCACACGCGGAGAGGAGGAGCAGTGCCCCCGGGCAACACTGACTCCGTGGTCGCAGCGGGTCGGCGGGCCTGGTCCCCGACCGCGGGGAGGTACGGGGACCAGGCGGATCGCGGTCAGCCGCGGGTGACGGTGATGTCGTACGTGCCGCCGGGCACGGTGAGCTGGGCGTAGCCGTCGGCGACGGTGCCCTGGTAGGCGCTGCAGGTGCCTGCGGTGCAGGCGGTACGGCCGTTGACCGTGACGGTGGCCTGGGCGGTGACCGGCACGGCGATCGTGCCGCTGGTGCTGGTCGGGGTCTCGGCGTGAAGGGTGAACGCCGAGGAGTCGGACTGCCATTGCACGGCGATGTTGCCGAAGCCGGTCGGGACGGATCCCTGGGCCCACTGGAGGTTGCCGGTGTGCGGCTTGATGTTCCAGGTCGCGTAGCCGGGATTTACGGGGGTGACGCCGAGGACCTGCTCGGTGAGCTGGACGGTCGGGGACGCGGCCCAGCCGTGGGCGAGGCTGGCGGTGGCGCGGTTGACGCCACCGTTGCTGTTCTTGAACTCCCAGAACGCACCGGTGTACAGGGGATCGCTGGTGTCGACCATCGGCCCCCAGGTGCGGCGCATCAGGTCGAAGGCACCGGTGGCATCTCCCACAGCGAAGCGGCCCGCGGTCTCCATGCCGTTGCCGAAGGGCTCGATGGTGTGACCGGTCGGGTCGGCCAGACCCGGGCCCATGATGGCGCCGTACGAAGTCCACAGCGTCCTCAGTGCGTTCAGCACACTGGTGCGCCGTTCGGCCGGGACGATGCCGTACTGCAGGGCAAGGGCGTTGGCGTCCTCGACCATCACGTTGGGCTTGGTGCTGCTCTGTCCGTAGGCGCCCAGCTGCGTGCTCCACAGCCGGGCGTTGACGGCCTGCTTGATCGACTCCGCCTTGGCGTCATCGGCAGTGGCGTTGCTCGCGGAGCCGACCTGCCTCTCCAGCCAGGCCATCTCCTTGAGCAGGATGTAGTAGTCGATGCTGTACTTGGTGACCTCGCCGCTCTGGCTGGCCTGCCAGTAGTCGCGGTCGTTGGAGGCGACCAGGCGGTTGGCGGTCAGGGACCGGTCATTGTAGGCGAGTTCCGCACGCAGGTCGGACAGGACGCTGGTGATGTAGGCCTGGTCGCCGGTGTACCGGTAGTAGTCGATCGCGGCGCGTGCGCCGTACCCCGAGTAGTTGTTGGAGTAGAACAGCGGGGACCCGGCCGGGTTGCTGCCCTTGCTGAAGTCGGGAGACCCCGGCAGAGCGCCGTCGGAGCGCTGGGCGGCGAACAGTACGTTGAGGGACGACTTCACGTAGCCGGCGCCCTCGTCGCCGAGGGTACTGATGGCGGTCGGCCCTTGGACCAGGAGGTCACCGGTCCAGATGCTGCGGTCCCGCTTGGCACCGTCGTAGATCCGCCTGTCCGCCAGGCCGTTCAGCCCCGCGGGCTTCAGATTCAGCTGCAGCGTGTAGGCGCCGGAGTACCACATCCTGTTGAGCTGATCGTCGCTGGATACGAACCAGCCCTTGTAGTTCGCGGCGGTGGCCCGGACGCCCTGGAAGGTGACGCCCGCGGCCGAGAGGGAGACGCTGCCGGGCGAGGTCAGGGTGAGCAGGACGAAGCGGAACCCGCCGTGGTAGCTGCCGGAGATCCTGCCCGTCGCGGTGGGGCGGAGCGTGTCGATGCCGCCGACGCCCGCCAGACCGCGGGACTCGTCCGAACTGGGCGCGCCCGGGGAACTGGTTGCCGCGGTCTGCGCCGTCAGGCTCCGGGTCAGTGAGGGCGTGATCGTGACGCGCCTGCTGGAGGCATCGAAGGCGGTGATGGTCCGGGTCTGGGCGTTCGCGCCGGTACCGAAGGTGATCGTGTTGCCGACCTCGAGGTTCGCCGCCGACGCGACGGTCACCTGCGTGGCGCCCGACGCCGCCGAAGCGGACACGGTGGTCGAGGCAGGTGTGCGGATGTAGCGGCGTGCCTCGGAGGTGGCCAGCGACAGCGTGGGGTTGCCGGTGCGGGCGGTGACGTCGATGTAGGGAGCGCCTGCGACGTCCTTGCCGAGGTCCAGGAGGACCGACGCGGGTGCACCGCCCGCGGCCGTCGTCAGGGTGGTCGGGGTCCCCTGGCCGGTCACCAGGGTGTTCGGGTTGGTCACGCTCCCCCGGGTCTCCACGCTGACCGGAGGGACCTGCGTAGTGGACGGGCCCAGGACGTAGGACTGCCAGTTGGGGTTCTGCGGCGGCGCGGCCTCGGCCTGTACGAGGGCGGAACTCATCGTGGCGAGCAGCGTTAAAGCGACGATCACGCGAGAGCGTCTGAATCCACGGGAGTGGCTTGCGCATCTGCGGTGGAAGTGGTTCAGCACGTGGGATCTCCCTTGGGAGGCGTTGAGGGGAACGCGGGGCTGAGCGGCCGGGGCGGTCGGCCCCGCCGCGGGGACTGTCAGCGCAGATCCAGTGGTGCCGGTGGGGCCTGGTCCCCGCGCGCGCGGCGAGGAACGCGCGGGGACCAGGCTGTTGTGTGTCAGCCGCGGCTGACGGTGATGTCGTACGTGCCGCCGGGAACGGTGAGCTGGGCGTAGCCGTCGGCGACGGTGCCCTGGTAGGCGCTGCACGTGCCTGCCTTGCACACGGTCCGGCCGTTGACGGTGACCGTGGCGCGGTCACCGACGGGAACGGAGATCGTGCCGCTGGTGTCGGCGGGCGTCTCGGCGTGGAGGGTGAACCATTCGGTCTTGGTGTTGGCCTGCCACTGCACGGCGACGTTGCCGTACTTGGTCGGGACCGACCCCTGGGCCCACTTCAGGTCTCCGGTGTGGGGCTTGATGTTCCAGGTGGCGTAGCCGGCGTCGACCGGGGTGACGCCCAGGACCTGTTCGGTGAGCTGGACGGTCGGAGAGGCGGCCCAGCCGTGGGCGAGGCTGGCGGTGGCGCGGTTGACGCCGCCGTTGCTGTTCTTGAACTCCCAGAAGCCGCCGGTGTACAGCGGGTTGTCCTCGTCGACCATCGGCCCCCAGGTCCGGCGCATCAGGTCGAAGGCGCCGCCCGCGTCACCGACGGCGAAGCGGCCGGCGGTCTCCATGCCGTTGCCGAACGGTTCGATGGTGTGACCGGTCGGGTCGAGCAGACCGGGGCCCATGATGGCGCCGTACGGGGTCCACAGCGTCTTCAGCGCGTTGAGCACACTGGTTTGCCGGTCAGCGGGGACGAAGCCGTACTGCAGGGCGAGGGCGTTGGCGTCCTCGACCATCACGTCGGGGTGGGTGCTGCTCTGTCCGTAGGCGCCCAGCTGCGGGTTCCACAGCCTTGCGTTGACGGCCTGCTTGATCGCCTCGGCCTTGGCGTCGTCGGCGTCAGCGTTGGCGGCGGAGCCGACCTGCCGCTCCAGCCAGGCCATCTCCTTGAGCAGGATGTAGTAGTCGATGCTGTACTTGGTGACCTCGCCGGTCTGGCTGGCCTGCCAGAAGTCGCGGTCGTTGGAGGCGACGAGGTTGTTCGCGGTCAGGGAGCGGTCGTTGTAGGCGAGTTCGGCCCGCAGGGCGGGCAGAGCCTTGACGATGTAGTCCCGGTCCGCGGTGTACCGGTAGTAGTCGATGACGGCGCGCGCGCCGTAGCCGGAGTAGTTGTTGGAGTAGAACAGCGGGGAGCCGGCGGGGTTTCTGCCCTTGCTGAAGTCCGGTGATCCGGGGATGGCGCCGTCGGCGCGCTGGGTGGCCAGCAGCACGTCGAGGGAGGACTTCACGTAGCCGGCGCCCTCGTCCCCGAGTGTGCTCATGGCAGTGGGTCCCTGCACCAGGAGGTCACCGGTCCAGATGCTGCGGTCCCGCTTGGCGCCGTCGTAGATCCGCTGGTCCGGCAGGCCGTTCAGCCCCGCGGGCTTCAGGTTCAGCTGCAGCGTGTAGGCGCCGGAGTACCACATCTTGTTGAGCTCGTCGTCGCTGGACAGGAACCAGCCCTTGTAGTCGGCGGGGGTGGCCCGCACGCCCTGGAAGTCCACACCGACGGAGGACAGGGAGATGCTGCCGGGCGAGGTCAGGGTGAGCAGCACGAAGCGGAACCCGCCGTGGTAGCTGCCGGAGATGCGGCCGGTGGCGGTGGGCTGCAGGGTGTCGATGCCGCCGACGCCCGCCAGACTGCGGGACTCGTCGGAACTGGGCGCACCCGGCGAGGAGGACGTCGCGGTCTGTGCCGTAAGGCCCGCGGTCAGGGCGGGGGTGAACGAGACGGTCCGGGCTGTGGTGTTGAACGCGGTGATCGTCCGGGTCTGGGCGTTGGCGCCGGTGCCGAAAGTGATCGCGTTGCCGACCTCGAGGTTCGCCGCCGACGCGACGGTCACCTGTGTGGCGCCGGTGGCCGCCGCGGTGGACACGGTGGTGGCGGCGCGGGTGCGGATGTACTGGCGGGCCTCGGAGGTGGCCAGCGACAGGGTGGGGTTGCCTTCGAGCGCGGTGACGTCGAAGTAAGGGGCGCCCGCGATGTCCTTGCCGAAGTCCAGCAGCACCGAGGCTGGCGCGCCGCCGGCGACCGTCGTCAGGGTTGTCTCCTTCCCCTTGCCCTTGACCAGGGAGTTGGGGTGGGACACGGTGCCGCGCGCTTCCACGTCGACCGGGGAGACCTGCGGCGTGGCAGGACCCAGGACGTAGGAGTACCAGGCGGGGTCCTGGGGTGCTGCGGCCTCGGCCTGGACCACGACGGAACTCATCGTGGCGAGCAGCGCCGCGGCGATGACGACGCGGGAGCGCCGGGGCACGCGGAAGGAGTTCCCGCGCTCCGAGTTGAATCGTTTCATCATGAAGGTGTGTTCTCCCTTGGAGGGGTGTCGGAAAAAGTGCGCCCTACCGGCCGGGGTGGTCAGGCACCCCGGCCGGGGTCTGTGTCAGGAGCCGGTTTTGTAGTCGGCGTCCATGGCCTGGAGAACCTTGTCCGGTGTGGACTGGGCGCTGAAGATCTCCTGGAGGCCGCTGAGCATGGTCTGCTGCACCTTGGGGTTGGGCCAGAGCTGGTCCATGAAGGGCACGGTGCGGCCGTCGTTGAGGAATGTGGAGAGTTCCGTCAGCGACGGGTCGGGGGTGAAGCCGGTGTCCGCCAGGGCCGGAAGGCCGCCCTGCTTCGTGACGAAGAGGTTCATGCCCTGCGGCGACATGACGAAGTCGACGAACTTCAGCGCGAGGTCCTTGTTCTTGGCCTTGGCGTTGACTCCGTAGCCGGCGCCCGCTGCGGCGGGCATGAGGAATTGTGCCGGGGTGTCGGTGGCCGGCAGGGGCTTGAGGGTGAACTTCCCGCTGGGGTTCTTGCCCTTGAGGAGGGCGATGACCCAGTTGCCCTGGACGATGCCGAGGGTCCTGCCGGTGGCGGCGAGTTCCTGGCTGGCCTCGTAGCTGGTGCCCAGCGGGTTCTTCTGGAAGCAGCCGGCCTTGTCCATCTGCTGGTACTTGGCCATGGCGGTCGTCCAGGGCGAGTTCGCGAAGGTGGCCTGGCCCGCCTGCATCTTGTGGTCGAAGTCGGGGTCGGGGCCGTAGACGGTGGTGGCGGCCAGGGCGTACAGGACGAGTTGGGTGACCCAGTTGTCCTGGATGCCGAGGGCGAAGGCCGGGGTTCCCTTGGCGGCGGCGGCATGGCAGAAGTCCAGGAGGTCGGTCCAGGTGCCGGGCGGGGTGAGGCCCGCCTTGTCCAGGGCGTCCTGGTTGTAGACGGCGCCGATGCCGTTGAGTCCGAAGACCCCGGTGTAGGTCTTGCCCTGGTACTGGGAGACGGTCTTGACCGCGTCGGGGAGTTCGGCGGCCCACGGCCGGTCCGACAGGTCGAGGAGGTATCCGGGCTTGGCCAGCACGTAGGTGGCCCCAGGGTTGCCGTTGCCCGGCCAGACCGACATCACGTCCGGCGCGGTGCCGGACGCGAGCTTGGTACGGATCTGCTGCTGGTACTGGTCGGCGCCGCTGGTGGTGAAGCGAACGTCGACGCCGGGGTTGGCCTTCTCGAAGGCTTTGACGACGTCCTCGATGGATCCCTGGTCGACCGAGGCGAGGGTCAAGGTGGTGGAGGACTTTCCGGCGGTGGCATTGGTGCCACCGCTGCAGCCTGCCAGCAGCCCTGCAGCCGTCACTACCGCTACCAGGGCGGACAGTCTGGGTCTGTTCATGGTGTCTCCCGCGGTGAAGTGGCGGTCATTGAGGGACCGGCAATGTCGGCTCCGGGGCGGCGGCGCTGATGACGTAGTGGCCGGATGCGAGCCGTAGTGCGGCTCCGGCCGGGTGGGACTCGATGGCGAGTACGCCGGGCCGTCCGGCTGCGGGCGCGTCGCCTTCCCTCACGCCGGCGGGGTCGGACGTGGGCAGGTGCAGCCTGGCGGTGGCACCGGGCGGCACGGTGACGGTCACCGTGATCAGGCCGTCGGCGAGGGACCAGCCGCAGGCCACACGGCCGCGCGCGGTCTCCTGCTCCGCCCTGGCCCAGGTCAGCCGGCCCCCGGGCTGAGGGCGCAGGAGCAATTCGCTGTAAGCCACGGAGGAGAGCGTCTGGTCGATGCCCGCGACCCGGCCGAAGAGCCAGTCTCCGACACTGCCCAGGCTGTAGTGGTTGAAGGAGTTCATCGCGGCCGACTGGAAGCCGCCCTCGCTGGTCCAGCCGTCCCACCGTTCCCAGATGGTCGTGGCGCCGTGCCGGATCGAGTGCCCCCAGGACGGATACGCCTCCTGGTGCAGCAGGGCGTAGGCAAGATCGGCGCGGCCGTGGTCGGTCAGAACCGGGCAGAGCAGGGCGGTGCCGACGAACCCGGTGGTCAGCGTGGTGTTGCGCTTCTCGATGTCGGCGGCCAGGTGGCCGACGGCGGCGTCCACGAGCGCCTCCGGCAGCAGCCCGAAGCCCAGGGCCAGCAAGTATCCGGTCTGGGTGCCTCCTTCGATGCTGCCGTCGTCGTGGACATAGGACTCCACGAAGGCCGAGCGGATGGCGGCGTGGAGCGCTCTGTAGTGCGCGGCTGCCTGCGAGCGGCCAAGAATCTCGGCGGCATCGGCCACAACCTGGGTGCTGCGGGCGAAGTACGCGGTCGACAGCACATCGCGCGGGGTGGTGACGCCGACCTGCAGCCAGTCGCCGTAGGAGTTGCCGGTCCGGTGCCGCCACCGCAGGTCGGGATTGTGCCTGCGGATGTGCTCGACCCACGCGGCCATCGCGTCGAAGGAGCCTTCCAGGGCGTGCAGGTCGCCGTAGGTGCGCCACAGGTGCCAAGGAATGATCACCCCGGCGTCGCCCCAGGCCGGTGCCGCCTCACGGTCCAGTGTCATGACGGGGGCGACGTCCCGGAACGCGCCGTCGCTGTCCTGTCCGTCGAGGATGTCGTGCATCCAGCGGGCGAAGAAGGCGGACACGTCTGCGTTGCGGCTCGCCGTCGGGGCGAATATCTGGGCGTCGGCGAGCCAGCCGAGGCGTTCGTCGCGCTGCGGGCAGTCCGTGGGGACCGCGAGGAAGTTGCCCCGCTGCCCCCAGGCGATGTTGGACTGCAGCTGGTTGACGGTGGGATCGGAGCAGTCGAAGCTGCCGGTCCAGGGCGTGTCACTGTGCAGGACCCGGGCCGTCACGTCGCCGGCCGCCAAGTCGCCGGGGTAGTGGTCGATCTCGACGTACCGGAAGCCGTGGAAGGTGAACTGCGGCTCGAAGACCTCGGTGCCGGTGCCGTCGGCGACGTAGACGTCGGTGGCCTGGGCGCGACGGAGGTTGTCCAGGTACAGCTCGCCCTCGTCGAGGACTTCGGCGTGGCGCAGGACGATCCGCCGCCCTGGTTCGGCGCCCCGTATGGTCAGCTGGACGCGACCGACCAGGTTCTGCCCGAAGTCCACGATGTACCGGCCGTCGCCGAGGTGGTGCACGGAGACCGCCGGCTTGTCCTGGACGACGCGTACCGGGTCGTCGGACTCGGCGACCAGGGGTCCCGGCGCGGTGTCGAGGACGGCCACGGGGGAGAAACCCACGGGCTCCGGGCCGGGTGCGTCCCAACCGGGCGTGCGGCGGCGGGCGTCGGCGGTCTGTCCCATGAGCAGATCGGCGGCGCGGATCGCCCCCGGCTGTTCGGTCCATTCGGGGTCGGTGGCGACCACTTGGCGGGAGCCGTCGGCGAAGTCGAGCACCAACTGGGCCCAGAGGGCAGGACGCTCACCGTAGTGCTGTGCGGCGCGCCGCGGGTCGAAGCCGACGTACCCGCTCCACCAGCCGTCGGCAACGATGGCGGCCAGGACGTTGGGGCCCTCGGTGATCAGGTCGGTGACGTCGTAGGTCTGGTACTGAAGCCGCCGGTGGTATTCGGTCCAGCCGGGGGACAGTTCGGAGTCGCCGACGCGGACGCCGTTCAGACGGGGCTCGTACACGCCGCGTGCGGTGGCGTACAGGCGGGCCCGTACCGGCCGGCTGGTTGCCCGGAAGGCGCGGCGCAGTTGCAGGGGCGGTGACTGCAGTGCCGAGCCCTCGGGGTCGTCGTCCTCGGGCGGGTCGAAGGTGGGGAGGTTGACCACGTCCCGGCCCACCCATTGGGCCGTCCAGTCGTCCGGGTTCAGCAGGCCCGTTTCGAACCAGGACTGCGCGCTGCCTCCGCGTGTGCCGGTCTCGTCCCAGACCTCGACACGCCAGTGGTAGCGCGTGGCGGAGGTCAGAGCGGGTCCGTCCCAGCCGATGAGCAGGGTGTCGGACGATGTGCGGCGGCCGGTGTCCCAGAGCAGGCGGCTAGGGGTGTTCAGATCCGAGGGGTGGCTCGCGACGGTGATGCGGTAGGCGCTCTGGGCGGCAGCGCGGCGGCGGCTGCGGAGTCTCCAGGACAGCCTCGGGTGCCGCTCTCCTGTCCCGAGGGGTTCGGTGCGCTGCTCTGTCTGCAGGGCGTAGGGGGTGAGGAGCGAGGGGTTCACGGCGTGGGTCATCCCTTCAGCCCTCCGGCGAAGCCGCTGATGATGCTGCGTTGCAGTGCGAAGTAGAGAGCCAGAACGGGCACGATGCTGATCGCCAGGGCCGCGAAGACCAGGTTCCAGTCGGTGACGTACTGCCCGACGAATCCGGCGATCGCCACGGGAAGGGTCTGCTGGGTGCTGCCGCTGAGGTACAGCAGCGGTGTGAAGAAGTCGTTCCACACCGCGACGGCGTTGAGGACCAGCGCGGTCACGGTGATGGGTTTGAGCAGGGGCAGCACCACATGGCGGAAGCCCTGCACCGGTGTGCAGCCGTCGATGAGTGCGGCGTCCTCGAAGTCGCGCGGCAGGGCGCGCAGGAACCCGGTGTAGAGGAAGGTGGTGAAGGGCACCTGCAAGCCGGAGTAGAAGAGGATCAGGGCCCAGGGAGTGCCGAGCAGATGCAGGTCGCGCATCGTTTGGTAGAGCGGCAGCGCGGCGAGCTGGAAGGGCAGGACCAGTCCGAGCATCACCAGCAGGAACAGTCCGCGCGACCAGCGTGCGGTCGACCGGGCCAGCGGGTATGCGGCGAACGACGACACGGCCAGGACGACGACCACGCTGCCGGCCGTTACCAGCACGCTGTTGAACAGCGCGCCCCCCAGGCCACCTTGCTGCCAGGCCTGGACGAAATTGTCGACGGTGGGCGAGGTCGTCGGACGGATCGGCGAGGAGTTGTCCGACGTCGGTCGCACAGCCAGGTTGACCAGGACGTAGACCGGGAAGGCGACCACCAGGGCAACGGTGATCATGGCCAGCTCCAGCGCCAGGGTGCGCTTGCGGTAGCGGTTCACGAGGCGGCCCTCTCGCCGCGGGCCAGCACGAGGTACTGCCCGGTCGACGCCACCGCCACGATGAGCGTGAGGACAACCGCGAGAGCGACGCTGTAGCCGAACTCGCCCAGGGTGAAGGCGTCTTTGTAGATCAGTGTGGACAGCGTGTCGGTGGCGTGGCCCGGGCCTCCGCCGGTCAGGGCGTAGACCTGGTCGAAGAGTTTGATCCCGCCGATGATCGACAGCATCAGGTTGATGGTGAAGGCGGGGGCCAACAGTGGGCGGGTGATCGACCAGAACCGGCGAACCGGGCCGGCGCCGTCGATGTCGGCCGCCTCCAGGACCTCCTTCGGCACCGACTGCAGCCCGGCCAGGAAGATGACCATCGAGTACCCGCCGAACTGCCACACGATGACCCCCACGACCGACCACAGCGCCAGTTGCGGGTCACCGAGCCAGTCCTGTCGAAGGGAGCCCAGGCCGACCGCGTCGAGCAGGCTGTTGACCGCGCCGTCCGGGCCGAGCAGGTTGCGCCACAGGTAAGCGGTCACGATCGGTGTGATCACAGCGGGCGCGAAGAGCAGGACCCGGAGCACGTTGCGGGATTTGATGAGGCTGTTGACCCCGAGTGCCAGCAGGAGCCCGAACGCGTTCTGGACGATGGTGATCGACACTGCGATCAGCAGCGTGTGCCAGATGGCCTGCACCGCGTCCGGGTCGTCCAGCAAGCCGGTGAAGTTGTCCAGGCCGACGAACGAAAAACTCGGGTCGAGACCGTCCCAGTTGGTGAAGGCGTAATACACGCCCCGGGCGCTCGGCACGAGGACGACGAAGGCGAACAGCGCCATCGCGGGGGCGGCGAACCACCACGGTGAAGCGGCGCGACGCCGGACCCGCAAGCCCCCGCCGGAGCGCCCCGGAACGGCAGGGGCCCGTGGCGACAGCTGATCGCGCGAGGCTGTGGACACTGACATCACCCCCCTTCTTAAACGTTTCAAATCAATGGGTAACGTTCCCCAAAATGTGTGACAGACCCTAGGGAGGGGCGCGACGTAACGTCAAGATGTCGGACACGATGCAGCGCAGTTACTGAACCCCGGGCCTACTCTGTTCCGCTACGAGCTGCCGAAACGCTCTACTGAGGGGTACGGTTCGGCGACGGGAATCGCCTGAAGGGTCGTCCGCACGGCAGGCAACGTTTCCCACCTTGCGTCCTGAAGGGAGACGAATGGAACCGCCCGCGCAGCCCAAGCGCGTCACGATCGTCGACGTCGCACGGCACGCCCAGGTGTCCACGACCGCGGTGTCCAAGGTGCTGCGCAACGCGTACGGCACGAGCCCCCAGATGCGTGCGAGGGTCCGTCAGGCGATAGACGACCTGGGATACCGTCCCTACGCCGGGGCCCGGGGCATGCGCGGCCAGACCTACACGGTCGGCGTGATGCTGCCCGACATCCGCAACCCCTTCTTCCCCGAGATCCTCGACGGGATCACCGACGCCCTGTGGGACACCGAGTACCAGGTCCTCATGGCGCCGGGCCGCAACGGCGAAGCCGCCGAGGCCAAGGTCACCGAGGCCATGGTCGACCGCGGGATGGACGGCATGATCCTCGTCGCGCCCGTGTCGTCGCGGTCCCACCTGGAGCGCGTCGCCGGCATCGTCCCGACCGTGGTGGTCGGCCGGCACGGCCAGTCCGCCGCGTACGACACCGTCTCCGACGACGACCTGGCCGGAGCCGCCCTCGCCGTCGACCACCTCGCCGATCTCGGACACCGCCGGATCGCGCACATCGAGCACGACGAGACCGATCCGCGCCGCATCGAGGAGATGCCCAACGCGATCCGCGCCGCCGGCTACCGGCAGGCGATGCGCGCCCGCGGCCTCGAGGACGAGATCGACGTCGTCTCCACCACCTACACCCAGCAGGGCGGTTACCTCGGTGCACAGCAACTGCTCGCCCGCTCCCCGCGGCCCACCGCCGTCTTCGCCGGCGCGGACGTCGTTGCCATGGGCGTCCTGCAGGCCGTCTCCGAAGCCGGACTCCAGGTGCCCGACGACATTTCCATCGCCGGGTACGACAACACCACCTTCGCCGCTCTCGGCCCCATCTCCCTCACCAGCGTCGACCAGGCCGGCCGGCACATCGGCGTGAATGCAGCCCAACTGCTCATCGAGCGCATCGCCGACCGGACCCGCCCCACCGCTCAGATCAAGTTCTCCCCCAGCCTCGTGCCACGCGGAACCACGGCGCCCCCACCGAACTGATCGGACGGACTCTCCCGGACCATGCGCCTCGCACCGCGTCGAAACATCGGCTTCCCAGGTTGCGCACCCAGCGTGGATCTCTCTGCCAGTCAGAGCCCGATGTCGGACCACTCCAGCAGGCCGTCGAGGGAGCCTCCCTGCCTTCCAGCAGGGCAGTTGGAGGGGATGTTGGTGTCCACCCCTGCAGAGCTGTCGCCACACTTGTGGCGTCCCCGTACGGCACCGCGCCGAACCGGCTGATGGTCCATCCGGCCATCAATGAGGGCGACACCGACCACGATGTCGTGCACTGGCTGACCCCGTCACCGACGAGGAGTACGCCACCGCCTGACAACCGCTCTGCGAGCACGACAAGCCGCTCCCTGGCCGCAGGATCGCCCCACGTCGTGTGCCCCCCTCGTTTTACTGCCGCGGCGGGGCCCTCCTGGGCTGTGCCGGTCCCCTGTCGGCGACCGGCGCCGACGCTCCAGCTCCGAAACCGCATGTCCGCGGTACTTGGCCGCAAGCGAGCAGAGCCCCATCACGGCCTCAACCTCGAACCCGGCGGCGTCCTGCCGCCCTACCCGACCGCCGAGGAGAGAAGCACGCCTGACCGGCAAGACAGAGTCGCAGCCCCTGAACGGGCCGGCACCCCGATATTTGAAGATCGACACGTCGCGAGACCGCGGGAGCCTGCCCCCCATGCCTGCGGCGGCTTTCACACAAGTTGAGGCCGAAACGCCGAGATCCCGACCCGACGGTGACCGTCGGATCGGGATCTCGTGAACAGCCCTGTTGTGTTGTGTTGTGGACCTGAGGGGATTCGAACCCCTGACCCCCTCGATGCGAACGAGGTGCGCTACCGGACTGCGCCACAGGCCCTTGCAACGAGGAAAACTCTAGCACCCCGGCGGGGGTGCTCCGCTCACCCGGTGCGGATCACTCGTTGGCGGCGCGGGGGCGGTCGCGGTCGGAGTGCTGGTCGAACAGGGGGGTGCGGGAGCGGTCGCGGGTGCGGCGGGGGGCCACGGGGGCGGTGGAGAAGGTGGGGCGGGGGGCCGGGACCTCCCAGGCGTCCTCGGTGGGGGTGCGCTGCTGGTCCACCCACTCGGCGTGGTCGGTCTGCTCCACGAGGGCCCGACGGTCGGCAGTGGCCGGCTCCTCGGCCGGCGGCAGCGGCGCGGGCTCGGCCACCTCGGGGGCCTCGGGGACGTGCTCGCGGGCCGTGCGGGCGTCGCGGAGGCGTTTGGCGGCTTCGGCGGCGCGGCGCTGGTCGAACTTGACCTCGAAGCGGCGGCGCTCCTGGGCCCGCAGGTGGGCGATGTAGAACGTGAGCAGCACCGCGGGGATGCCCGGGGCCCACAGGAAGGCGACGCCGCCGACGGCGGCCACGATCATGCCGAAGGTGAAGGCGAGGAAGAGCAGCGTGGTGGTGCGCCGGCGTGCGGCGAGCACCTTGGCCCGGGGATTGGGCTTCTTGGCCTTGAGCTGCGCCCCGGTCTGCGCCTGCGCCTGCGCTTGTGCCTGCGGCTTGGCCGCGAGCGGCCTGGGCTGGGCCGGCACCTCGGGCGCGGGCACGGCGAGGTCCCGGACGTCGACCGTGGGGTCTCCCTCGGTCTCCTCGTCCGGGTCCGCCGTTTTGGCGTATCTGCGCTCCAGCGCCGCGCGTCCGGACAGCAGCCGAATGGCGGTGCTGAAGCGTTCCGTCGGGCGCGCTTCGTTGAGCTCGTCCTGCCTACGGAGCCACATCGGCACCAAGTAGGCAGCCCAGGCCCCGACGATGACTGCGTAAATGAGGCCGCTGCTGCTCACGCCTCACACGGTAGGGGGGTTCGCGACGGCGGATACGCAATTTGGCGCGGTGTGTCGCACGATCTGGCTGATACGCCGAAATTTTTTTCTGATTGCGTTCGTGCGAGGGCCGAAACGGCGACGAATTTCGAACAGATATCTTATTTGTGAGCCGTGCCGGGTCGTGCCTGGCGCCACCGGTTCAGCATCCCCTCCGGCACCTCCTCCGCCGTCAGCGCGAACACGAGATGGTCCCGCCACGCCCCGTCGATGTGCAGATAGCGGGGGCGCAGTCCTTCGTCGCGGAACCCGAGTTTCTCCACCACGCGCCGGCTCGGCCCGTTCTCCGGCCGGATGCACACCTCGACGCGGTGCAGGCCGACCGCGCGGAAGCAGTGGTCCACGGCCAGGGCGACGGCGGTCGGCATCACGCCGCGTCCCGCGACCGCCTCGTCGACCCAGTAGCCGATGTGGGCGCTGCACATCGAGCCCCAGGTGATGCCGGCGACGGTGAGCTGTCCGGCCAGCCGCCCCTGGTACTCGATGACGAACGGCATCATGCGCCCCGAGGCGGCCTCGTGGCGCAGGTGCCGGACCATCTGCCGGTAGGTGGGCCGCAGGGCCACGTGGCCGGGCGGGGCGGGCGGCACGGTGGCCTCCCACGGCCGCAGCCAGTCGCGGTTGCGGCGGTTGACCTCGCGCCAGGCGCGCTGGTCGCGCATCTTTATCGGGCGGAGGAGGACGTCCCCGTCCACCAGCTCGGCCGGCCAGGACACGTTCAGCTCGGTCTCCCAGACGTAGGGTGATCGCCCCCGCGGAGCTGCTCGACGGCGTGCACGAGGAGCGGGGCCAGCACGGCCAGCCCGTCCTTGACGCCGCCGGTCGATCCGGGGAGGTTCACCACCAGGGTGCGCCCGGCCACGCCGCACACGCCACGGGAGAGCACCGCCGTGGGCACCTTCTCGCGGCCGGCGGCGCGCATGGCCTCGGCGATGCCCGGGACCTCGTAGTCCAGTACGTCGCGGGTCACCTCGGGGGTGCGGTCGGTGGGAGAGATCCCGGTGCCGCCAGTGGTGACCACGACGTCGTAGCCCTCCGCCACCGCCTGCCGCAGGGCCTGCCCCACCGGTTCGCCGTCCGGGACGACGCGCGGGCCGTCCACGGCGAAGCCGAGCTCCGTGAGCCCCGCGACGACAAGGGGGCCGCCGCGGTCCTCGTAGACCCCTGCGGCAGCCCGGTTGGAGGCGGTGATCGCGAGTGCCCTCATCGGTCGCGGCTCCAGTCCCCCGACGCGCCGCCGGTCTTCTCCTCGACCCGTACGTCCGTGATGACCGCGCCCTTGTCCACGGCCTTGACCATGTCGACCACGGTGAGCGCGGCGACGCTGACCGCGGTCAGGGCCTCCATCTCGACGCCCGTACGGTCGGTGGTCCGCACCGTGGCGGTGATGTCGACCGAGGCATCGCCCACGGCGAGGTCGACCTTCACCCCGGAGACCGCCAGCGGGTGGCAGAGCGGGATCAGGTCGGGGGTGCGCTTGGCGCCCATGATGCCGGCGATGCGCGCGGTGGCGAGGGCGTCGCCCTTGGGTACGCCCTCGCCCCGCAGCAGTTCGACGACGCGCGCCGAGACCAGGACCCGGCCTGTGGCGCGCGCGGTACGGGTGGTGATGTCCTTCTCCGACACGTCGACCATGCGGGCCGCCCCCGCGGCGTCGATGTGCGTCAGGCGCTGCTGTTCTGTCATCGCTACGGACACTCCCACTGCTCGCGCGTGCTCGCGTGGGAGTACGCTACCCGCTCAGTCGAGCAGGACCACGTCGACCTCGGAGCCCGCGGCGATCTCCGTGACGTCCTCGGGAACGACGATCAGCGAGTTGGCGTGGGCGAGCGCCCCCACCAAGTGCGAACCCGCCCCGCCCACGGGGGTGACCGTGCCGGCGTCGGCCTCGTGACGTCCGCGCAGGAACTGGCGCCTGCCCTTCGGCGAGGAGGTCACGCCCGTCGGGCAGACCGCCCGCACCGACGGCCGGTGGACCGGCTCGACACCCATCAGCGTGCGGATCGCGGGGCGCACGAACAACTCGAAGGAGACGTAGGCGCTGACCGGGTTGCCCGGCAGCGCGACCAGCGGGGTGCGCTCCGGCTCCGCGGCCGCCTCCTCGTCCTCCGCGGCGGCATCGGTTGTCGGGGGAGTCGGGGGCTCGGCACGGGCGCCCGCGTCGACGAAGCCGAAACCCTGCGGCTTGCCGGGCTGCATGGCCAGCGTGCGGAACTCGATCTCCTCGCCCAGCGCCTCCTTGACCACGTCGTACGCGCCGACGCTGACGCCGCCGCTGGTGACCACCAGGTCGGCGCGGATCAACTGGTCCTCGACGGTGGCGCGGAAGGTCTCCGCGTCGTCGGCGACCGCTCCGACGCGGTACGCCTGGGCGCCCGCGTCCCGTGCGGCGGCGGTGAGCATGTAGCTGTTGGAGTCGTGGATGCGGCCGGGACCGAGCGCCTCGCCGGGCGGCACCAGTTCGCTGCCGGTGGACATCACGACGACCCGCGGCCGGGGCCGCACCCGCACCGCGGCACGGCCGACGGCGGCGAGCAGCGCGATCTGCGGCGGACCCAGGACCGTGCCCGCGGCGAGAGCCAGCTCACCGGCGACCACGTCGCTGCCGCGGGCCCGGACATGGGCGCCCGCCTCGACCTGCCGGTAGACCCGGACCTCGCCGGACGACGCCCCGGGCGTACGGCTCGCCGCGGCCATGCCGCTGACGGGGCCCGGCTCGCCGCTGCCGCCGTCGGTCCACTCGACCGGGACGACGGCCTCGGCACCGGGCGGCAGCGGCGCGCCGGTCATGATGCGCGCCGCCTCCCCCGGTCCGACGGCCGGCGGCTCGCCGCTGCCGGCCGCCACGTCGCCGATGACGGTCAGTACGGCCGGGTGCTCGCCGTCCGCGCCCTGGGTGTCGGTGGTGCGCACCGCGTAGCCGTCCATCGAGCTGTTCTCGAAGGGCGGCAGCGACACCGGCACCATGACGTCCTCGACGAGCACGCACCCCTGGGCGTCGAGCAGTTGCAGCTCGATCGGCTCCAGGGGTCTCAACTGCCGGAGGATGTTGTCGAGATGTTCCGAGACGGACCAGACGCGATCGGCACCGGCGGCCGTACTACTGCTCAAGCCTGCATCTCCTCGTTGACGTACGAACGCAGCCAGGTCCGGAAGTCCGGGCCCAGGTCATCACGTTCGCATGCCAGTCGGACAATGGCACGCAGATAGTCGGCACGGTCTCCGGTGTCGTAGCGCCGGCCCTTGAAGATCACGCCGTGCACGGGGCCGTCGGGGCCGTCCTCCTGGGCCAGTTCGCGCAGGGCGTCGGTCAGCTGGATCTCGCCGCCACGGCCGGGCTGCGTCTTGCCCAGCACGGCGAAGATCGCCGGGTCCAGGACATAGCGGCCGATGATGGCGTACGCGGAAGGCGCCTCGTCCGCCGCGGGCTTCTCGACGAGGTCGGTGATCCGGACCACGCCGTCGTCGTCGGTGGGGGCGACCGCCGCGCAGCCGTACAGGTGGATCTGGCTGGGGTCGACCTCCATCAGCGCGACGACGCTGCCGCCGTGCCGCTCCTGCACGTCGATCATCGTGCTGAGCAGCGGGTCGCGGGGGTCGATCAGGTCGTCGCCGAGAAGGACCGCGAAGGGCTGGTCGCCGACGTGCGGTTCGGCGCAGAGCACCGCGTGGCCGAGGCCGCGGGGGTTGCCCTGGCGGACGTAGTGCATGGTGGCCAGGTCGCTGGACTCCTGGACCTTGGCGAGCCGCGACTCGTCGCCCTTGCGGGTCAGGGCCTCTTCGAGCTCGTAGTTGCGGTCGAAGTGGTCCTCGAGCGGGCGCTTGTTGCGGCCGGTGATCATGAGGACGTCGGAGAGGTTGGCCGCGACGGCCTCCTCGACCACGTACTGGATGGCGGGCTTGTCCACGACCGGAAGCATTTCCTTCGGTGTCGCCTTGGTGGCGGGGAGGAAACGGGTGCCGAGGCCGGCTGCGGGGATGACAGCCTTGCTGATCCGAGTACGCACGTGAGTCATGGTCTGCACAATAACCGCTGTATATGAGGTGAAGATGAAGTTCCGGTTGCTTGAGGACGATAGGCGGCGTTTGTGGGCCAAATGAGTAGCGGTCACGATAGCAAAGCCGGGTTGCGAGAAGACCTCCTCAAGATGAGGAACAGGTTGACGAACAGTTTCCGGACGGACGTGGAGCGGCGAATCGCAGGGCATGCACTGGAGTTGCCCGAACTGTCCGGTGGGTCCCGCACGGTGGCGGCCTACGTCTCGATGGGCACGGAGCCGGGCACCCGCGCGCTGCTGGAGGCACTGCGCGAGCGCGGCGAACGGGTCCTGCTGCCCGTCCTGCTCCCCGACAACGATCTGGACTGGGGCCGCTACGAGGGCCCGGACGCGCTCGTGCGGACGTCCCGCGGCCTGTACGAGCCCACCGGCCCCCGCCTCGGCCCCGACGCCGTCACGGCCGCCCACGCCGTGCTGCTGCCCGGCCTGGCGGTCGACACCCGCGGCCTGCGCCTGGGGCGCGGCGGCGGCAGTTACGACCGCGTGCTGGCCCGGCTGGAGGCGTGCGGGGCGACGCCGGCCCTGGTGGTCCTGCTGTACGGGCACGAAGTCCTGGAGCGCGTGCCCGCCGAGCCGCACGACCGGCCGGTGGACGCGGCGGTCACCCCGGACGGCGTACGGCGGTTCGGGCCGCCCGGACGGCCCGCCGGGCCCGCGGGCCGCTGAACGCGAGGAGGGGCGGGGCCGCGGGGCCCCCCCACCCCCGACGCGCGCGTGCGCGGGGCACGGCGGCACCGCCCGCGGGTG
>NZ_JBEYWO010000034.1:0-92725 GCF_040644455.1 Streptomyces sp. NPDC046977 | reverse complement strand
CCCACCAGGGCACCATCCCCACCGGTCACACCGGGCGCCACATCATCCTGGCGGTGGGGACCGGCGGGCCCGGCGGCGCGGCCAGGTGGTCAGTACTGCACGTCGGAGCAGGCGTAGAAGGCGTTGGTCGTGTCCGCGACGGTCCACACCGCCAGGATGATGTGGCGCCCGGTGTGACCGGTGGGGATGGTGCCCTGGTGGGTGACGGTCGCCGGGGGCCGGGCCCCGTTGTAGTTGACCGTCAGGAAGGGCGTCAGCGTGAGCGCGGACCGGGTGAGCGGCCGGCTCGGGTCGAAGCCCTGCTTGGTGATGTAGTACTTGAAGTCGGCGGTCGCGTGCGAGGCCGTGAACTGCCAGCGGAAGCTGTAGTTCTGGCCGCCGGTGACCTTGGTGGTGGGCCAGCCGGTGCCGCCGCGGGGGTTGTCGAGCTGGGCGAACCGGCTGTTGCCGCCCGCGCAGATGGTGCCGTCGGAGGGTCCGGTGGACGGGAAGCCCTTGGGGCCCTCGACACTCTGCGGCTCCCACTGGATGTCACCGCAGTTGGTCACCGTGCCGTTGGCGCACAGTTTCTGACGGCTGATCGGGGAGTCCGTGTAGCCGTGGCTGGAGGCGCTGCCGGTGGCCAGGACGGACAGTCCGGCGAGGGCGAGGCCGACTACGGCCGCGCCGAGCTTTCTGGGCATGCTTCGCTCCTCGGAGAACGTGGGGGAGTTCTGAGAGCAGTTGCGGAGCCTGCAGGACCGGCTTGGTCTGGACCAATAGTGAAGGTACCCCGATGAGTTGGTCATGTCCAGACCAAGAAAAGGAGAAGCCCCGGCCAGGACGGGGGGATCTGGCCGGGGCAGTCGCGGGGGTTCGCAGCGGAAACGATTCTCTCCTCGCGCGAACCATTGATAGTTTAACAGTCAAGGAGAGGTGGTTCGCACCACCAAACCCCTCAGCGCTGTGGGGTCGCCCACATCCTCGGGTCGAGCACGCGCTGCAGCCGGTACGCCACGGGACGGAACCCCACCGCCGGCCAATTCGCCGCCGACACCGGCGAACCCGCGGACCAGCTCGCCGTGATGTGCCGGTACCCGTGGTCGTACGCCCACGCCAGCGCGGTCGCCAGCAGCACCCGGCTGATCCCCTCGCCGCGGGCGACATGCGTCACGTACGCCTCGACCAGTTCGACGCACCCCTCCGGCACCACCGGGCCGGGCTCCGCCGGGATCAGCACGACCATGCCGATCTCCTCGCCCCGGCGCAGCGCCACCCACGCCCCGCTCCGCGGATCGGCCAGCGCGCCCGCGTAGTGCGTGCGCAGCGCGGCGAGCGCCGGCTCGGGCTGCGGACGGAACACCGCGGCACCCCGGTCGGCGCGGGCCGCCTCCACCGCCATCCGCCCGATCCGCTCCAGGTCCCCCGGTCCCGCCCGGCGCACCGACAGCGCGTCCACACCGCGCGGCTGGCGGCCCTTGGGCCGCACGGCCATCAGACCGCGGACCCGTTCCAGCCCGAAGCCGCACCGGAACCAGCCGAGCGCGGCCTCGTCGTCGGCGGGCAGGTCCACGTAGTGCACATACCGGCGGTCCGCGACCAGCCGCTGCGCCACCGTCGCGTACAGCCCCCGCAGCACGTCGTCCCGCAGCCCGTCACGGCTGGCGCGCAGCGCGTGCCCGCCGTAGCCCACCAGCGCCGAGCGGGGGTGGGCACGGAGCGCGGCCCGGTCGTCGTCGGCGAGATCCACCGGGGCCGCCACGAGGTACCCGGTCATCGTGCCGTCGCCGCCACGCGAGGCCACCGCCTCCGTGCGCGGCCCCGCCAGCATCTTCCCGAGCAGTTCCTCGCCGCCCGGCGAGCCCGCCGCCCGTCCCGGCTGGAGCGGCACCCCTCTTCGCGCCTTTCCGTACCAGCGGTCGAGCAGGGCGGCGGCTTCGGGAACGTGCTCGGCGGTCAGCGGAGCTATGGCGACAGTCATGGTGCTCCGGGACGCTAACGGTCGCCGTGGGGCGGCTGCAAGGGGCGCCCGGTCAGCCCGTCCACGCGGGGTGCCGGGGGTCGTCGGTATGGACGAGGATGTCCGCGGTCTCCCCCGGCGCGGCCTCCCGCTCGTACCGCTCGTAGGCCGGGAGCGTCCAGCGCTCCTCCTCCGGGGTCCGGCGGGCCAGCGCCCCCTGCGACATCCGCAGGTGCACGCTCAGGTCGAACGGGAACCCGTAGCCCTGCAGCAGCGCGCCCTCCAGGAGCAGCACGCCGCCCGGCGGCAGTTCCTCGTACGCCGCGCGGGTCGCGCGGTCCGTCTCCGGGTTCCAGCGCGACGGCAGCACCCGCCCGCTGCCGCCGGGCGCGAGCGGGTCGAACACCTCGCGCCACAGCGCGCCGGTGTCGAGCCAGCGGTCGTAGTAGGCGTCGGGGTCCCGGCGCCCCAGTTCGAAACGCTGCGAGGCGGGCTGCCAGTACGTCCGCGCGGCGACCCGCAGCACCGGCCGCCCGCGCAGCCGCAGGGCGTCCGCGAGGCTTTCCGCCAGGGCTTCGGGACGCGCCGCGGGAGCCCCGTCGACGGCCACGCGCGGGTGCTCTCCCCCGTCCTGCGGCTTCAGTTCCACCACGCGGTCGGCCAGCGCTTCGGTCAGCCGTTCCCAGCTCACGGGGGTCAGTCGCACGCCCCCATTGTGCAGCGGCCGTCCGGCGGCGCGTCCACCCGCCCTCGCGGAGGGGGACGGGCCGCCGGACGACCGGGGATCAGCCGGCGGGGATCTCCGAGCGGTCCCCGCCCCACAGCGTGTGGAACGCGCCCGGCTTGTCGACGCGCCCGTACGTGTGCGCCCCGAAGAAGTCCCGCAGCCCCTGGACGAGCGCGGCGGGCAGCCGGTCCGCGCGCAGCGCGTCGTAGTACGCGAGTGCGGCGGAGAACCCGGGTGCGGGGACGCCGAGTTGGGCGGCGGTGGTCACGACGCGGCGCCAGGCGTCCTGGGCGGAGCCCACCGCGTCCGCGAAGTGGGCGTCCGTCAGCAGGGTGGCACGGCCGGGATCGGAGTCGTACGCCTCCTTGATGCGGTTGAGGAAGCGGGCCCGGATGATGCAGCCGCCGCGCCAGATGGTGGCCATGGCGCCGGGGTCGACGTTCCAGCCGAACTCCGCGCTGCCGGCCTGGATGAGGTTGAAGCCCTGGGCGTAGGCGACGATCTTCGACGCGTACAGCGCCTGCTCGACGTCGTCGGCGAAGCGGTCGCTCGCCGCGCTGTCGAGCCAGGTCTCGCTGGGGCCGGGCAGTCCGCCGCTGGCCTCGCGCAGCTCGGTGCTGCCGGACAGCGAGCGCGCGAAGACGGCCTCGGCGATGCCGGACGCCGGGACGCCGAAGTCGAGCGCGTTCTGCACGGTCCAGCGGCCGGTGCCCTTCTGCTCGGCGCGGTCGAGGACCACGTCGACGAACGGCTTGCCGGTGTCGGCGTCGGTGTGCGCCAGCACCTCGGCCGTGATCTCCACCAGGTACGACTCCAGGCGGCCGGAGTTCCACGTCCGGAAGATGTCCGCGATCTCGCCCGGCCGCTTGCCCGCCGCGTGCCGCAGCAGGTCGTACGCCTCGGCGATGAGCTGCATGTCGGCGTACTCGATGCCGTTGTGCACCATCTTCACGAAGTGCCCGGCGCCGTCGGGGCCCACGTGCGTGCAGCACGGGACGCCGTCGACCTTGGCGGCGATGTCCTCCAGGATCGGGCCGAGGGACTCGTACGACTCGGCCGAGCCGCCCGGCATGATCGAGGGGCCGTTGAGCGCGCCCTCCTCGCCGCCGGAGATGCCGGTGCCGACGAAGTGCAGGCCCTGCTCGCGCAGTGCCTTCTCCCGGCGCCGGGTGTCGCGGTAGTCGGCGTTGCCGCCGTCGACGACCATGTCGCCCGGTTCGAGGAGCGGCACGAGTTCGTCGATCACGGCGTCGGTGGGGCCGCCGGCCTTGACCATGATGATGATGCGCCGGGGACGTTCCAGGGAGTCGACGAACTCCTTGAGGGTCTCCGCGGGGTGGAATTCGCCCTCGCCGCCGAACTCCTCGACCAGGGACCGCGTCCTTGCCGGAGTGCGGTTGTGCAGGGCCACCGGGTGACCGTGCCGCGCGAGGTTCCTGGCCAGGTTGCGGCCCATGACCGCCAGTCCGGTGACGCCGATGCGGGCCTGCTCCGCCATCTGCGGGTCCTCTCTGTTCAGTCGTGCGGGGGTGGGGCACCTACGGCGTCCAGCCTGTCAGCGAAGTACCCGGATCGAGGGAACTTCGGGCGGATCCGTCAGGTGCCCGTGCCTATGCGGTCCTGACCTGCTACACGGGGCAGTGCGGGACGCAGGGCGGCCGCCGCCGGCAACGCGGCGGCGGCCGGGGCGCGCGGGGCGGCGGCACGTACCTGCCCGGCCGGCGGGGGAGGCTGCGGGGGCGCCACCAGGGGGCAGCCGAGCGCCTCGCGGAGCCGGCGCGCGTCCTCGGGGAGGTCGCGGCGCCACGCCCAGCCGAGGAAGGGTGCCAGCAGCAGCATGCCCCCGCCGAGCGTGCTGGTGACGCTGAGCTGCACGAACGAGCCCTGGGAGTGCGGCAGCATACGGAAGGCGTACTCGGGGACCTGGGTGCCCAGCGGGCTCCACATCCGCCGCCCCCGGTAGGTGATCCTGCGGCAGGGCTGGTAGACCGAGCAGACCAGCCGGTGTTCGCGGTGTCGGCCGGGGTAGTGGTAGCGGTACACCGCGCGCTCCCCCGGGGGCACGCCCTCCGTCGAGACGGCGGCCACGCCCGAACTCCACATCTGGAGGTTGCGGGCGTCCGCCAGGAAGTCGAAGACCTCTTCCACGGTTCGGGTGACGATCACGCTTGTAGACACCGTCGGCATCGCAGACCTCCCCGGTGCCGGCGCGGCCAGCATGTGAGCAGTTCCCTCTTGGCTCCTCACCGACAGCGTGCGGGGCAAACGGCGGCGTGTCGTGGCGAGTGAGCCGTACGGGTGAATCCGCGGCCCATGACCGGCCGAAACGGCACCCGGGCGGAACGCCGGCGCTTGCTTTCAGCCGATCGGGGTAGCGGGGTCCTGCCCGCCGGTGCCCGCGTCGTGGAACTCGCACCACACGGACTTGCCCGAACCGTGCGGTTCGACGCCCCAGGCGTCGGCGAGCCGGTCCACCAGCAGCAGCCCGCGGCCGGACAGCTCGCCGTCGCCGGGCTCCCGGCGACGCGGCCAGTTCGCGGCCAGGTCGTGGACCTCGACGCGCAGCCTGCGGGGGACGCCGGCCTCGCCGTGCGCCGGGGCCGGGTCGGGGAGCAGGCGCAGGGTGAGCACGGCGCCGCCGTCGGTGTGCACCAGGGCGTTGGTAATCAGTTCGTCGGCGGCGAGCTCGGCCTCGTCCGCCCGGCCGGGCATGCCCCACGCCGCCATGGCCTCGCGGACCGTGGCACGGGCCTCGGCGAGGGCTCCGGGGTCGCCCGGGGCGACGTGCTGGTGCCGCCGGCGCGCCGGGGCCGACGTGACGTCGCCGTCGCGGCGCAGCAGGAGCAGGGCCATGTCGTCCTCGGTGGCCGGCTCGCCCATGACGGCGGTCAGGTGGTCGGCCAGGTTCTGCAGGCCGCACGGCCCGTCGCGCAGCGCGCCGGCCAGCAGGCGCACACCGTCGTCGAGGTCGGCGCCCGGCCGCTCGACGAGTCCGTCACTGAACATCAGAAGGGTGTCGCCCGGGGCGAGTTCGGCCGCGGTCACCGGGTACTCGGGCGGGCCGAACTGCGCGGCCAGCCCGAGCGGGAGCCCACCGGAGGCGGGCAGGACGCGGACAGTGCCGTCGGCCTGCCGTACCAGCGGGTCGATGTGCCCGGCCCGGACCACGAGGGTGGCACCGGTCGCGGGGTCGGCCTGCGCGTACAGGCAGGTGGCGAAGCGGTCGGTGTCCAGCTCGTGCAGGAAGGCCGAGGCGCGGGCCATGACGCTGGCCGGCGCGTGGCCCTCGGCGGCATAGGCGCGCAGCGCTATCCGCAACTGCCCCATGACGGCGGCGGCATGGGTGTCGTGCCCCTGGACGTCGCCCACGACGACGGCGACCCGGCCGCCGGGGAGCGCCACGACGTCGTACCAGTCGCCGCCGATGTCCCGGGCCAGCCGCGCGGAGCGGTAGCGCACGGCTATCTCGGCGCCCGGGACGTCCGGGATCGTGCGGGGCAGCATGGCGGTCTGCAGGCCCTGCGCGAGGTCGTGCTCCTGGTCGTACAGCATGGCCCGCTGGAGGCTCTGGGCGATGCTGCCGCCGAGCGCGATGAGCAGGTCGCGCTCCTGCGGGGAGAACGTCGTCTTGTGCCGGTACAGCAGACCCAGCGCGCCGATCGGCTCTCCCTGCGCGATGAGCGGCAGATAGGCCGCGGCCGAGGGGCCCAGCGGCTCGATGTGCGGCCACAACTCCGGGTAGCGGCGGGCGAATTCCTCGGGCGAGGTGATGAAGCGCGGCGTCAGCGTGCGGACGACCTCGCTCATCGGGTAGTCCTCGTCGATCCGGGTGTACTGGAGCTCGGGGACCCAGCTGGTCTCCTTGGCGTCGCTCACCACATGCACCCGGCCGCCCTCGACCTGGCCGAGGAAGAGGCTGGCGATGCCGAGCCGGTCCATCCTGCGGTTGCCGGTCAGGGCGGCGGTCACGTCGCGAACGGTCACGGCCCGGGCCAGGGAGGCGGTCACCTCCAGGACGAGATCGCTCTCGGTGGACCGGTCCTCCTCGCGCAGACAGGCGGCGGCCTGGACGAGTTCGTCGGTGGCGTCGATGACGATGCCGATCACGCGGCGGGCCCGGCCCTCGCCGTCGCGCACGACGCGGCCGCGCAGACGGACCCAGCCGTGGCGCCCGTCGCGGCGGGTGAGCCGGCTGTACGCGCCCCAGGAGGCGCGGCCCTCGGCGAGCGCCTGCTTGATCGTGCGGTCGACGGCGGCGGCCTCGTCCGGCGCCAGCCGGGCGAACATGGCGCGGGGGTCGCCGTCGAACTCCTCGGGGTCCACGTCAAGGGCCCGCTGCGCCTCGCCGTCCAGGTGCACCCGGTCGAGGTCGAGGTCCCAGTCGAAGCCGCCCACGCCGTTGAGCGCCATGTGGAGGGCCGGGGAGGCGGGCCAGCCGGGCGGCACGGGTGTCCCGGTCACCGGGGGCGCCCACTCCCGAGACTCAGCCATCACGCCCTCCGGACCTGCCTCCGCCGCGCCGAACCGCGCCGGAAATGGGGACAGCGTACCCATAGTCCGGTGGGGGGAGATGCCGCGGACGTCACATGTGGGAAAAGAAGGCGCCGCCGGGGGCCACGGGGGCTCCCCGGCGGCGCCGCAGAACCGGTCCGCGGGCTGACGCTCCCTCAGCGGACCGCGGGCGGCGCGTACTTGTAACCGACCCGCCGCACGGTCACGATGCTCGCGCGGTGCTCGGGCCCGAGTTTGCGGCGCAGCCGCGCGACATGGACGTCGACGGTGCGGCCGTCACCCACATGGCCGTACCCCCAGACGGTGGTGACGAGCTGGTCCCGGGTGTGCACCCGGTGCGGGTGGGCGACGAGATGGGCGAGCAGCTCGAACTCCAGATAGGTGAGATCGAGGGTGCGGTCGTGCACGTGGGCGACCCGCCGCTCGGTGTCGACGCGCACCAGCGGTGGCGGCGCGGACGCGGCGGACGGCTCCGGCACGGGTGACGCCTGCTCGGCGGGCACGAGGACCAGATAGCCCACCATCGGGGGCTGCCCGGCCAGTTCGGGGATCACATGCCCCGGAGCGGGCAGCCAAGTGGCTCCGGGCGGCAGGAAGTCGGGAACGGGCGGCGGGACCTCGCCGGGGCGCACGGCGCGCAGCCGCTGGCGGCCGGCACCCGGCACGGGGACGGAAGGGGTGAGCGACATGGGGTCTCGGTTCTTTCGCGCGAAGGAGTCGTGGACGACGTCTTGCGCGGGACGACCGGGACACCGACAGCGGGCGGCAGCCTGAATCGGTGGCGTCAGCTGTGGGCCGGGGTCCGCGCGGGAACCGCGCGGCAACACTCCCGGTCGAAGTGGTACTGCTGCCGGGACGGCCAGAACGGCTCGAGGTCGCTGCGACCTGTCGCGATGTCAGTGAGGCCAGCCATGAAAACCATTGAACCATGCCCCCCGGCCACCGCGGGCGCGAATGCGCGACCCCTGCCGTCCGGGCCCCTCCTCACAGCGGCTGCGGCTCCGGCTGCGGTTCGGGCGCGGGATCGGGGTCCGGCCGCGAGGGCGGCTCGGGCAGCGGGTCCGGGGCGGGACCGGGCACCGGGGTCGGCGACGGCGGGACCGGATCGGGCGGGAAGGGCGGCACGGGGTTCGGGGACGGCACAGGAGGCACGGTCGCGCGGGGAGCGCGGGCAATGGCGGTCATGACGGGATGTCCTCCTCGGGGCTCGCCGGAACGGATCGTGCGCTGCGCTTACCCGGCACTTCCGGACCTATCCTCTGGATCATGAGCTGGTTGCGCGCGGTGGGCCGGGCCGCCCGTGCGGGGCTGCGGCTGGAGCGCACCAGGCTGGAGCCGCTGATCGCCCTGCGCGGCGCCGCGGGCGTCGCCGTCGTGGTCGGCGTGACGCTGTGGCTCGCCTCCCCGGTGGTCGCCGCGTCCTCCGCCTTCGGGGCCTTCGCCTCGGGCATGGCCACCTTCCAGCGCAGCTGGCGCCCGCGACCGCTGCTCGCCCTGGTGACCGGGGCCGGGCTGGCGGTCAGCACCTTCCTGGGCTACCTCGCCGGCGCGCACTGGGCCCTGTTCGTGGTGCTGCTCGCGGTGTGGGCGTTCCTCGCGGGCACGGCGTGGGCGCTGGGGCCGACGGCGGGCCTCGTGTCGTCGCTGACGGTCGCGGTGATGCTGGTCGTCATCACGCTGCCCACGTCGGTGGCGACGGCGCTGGGCCACGCCGCGGTGATCGCCGCCGGCGGCGCGGTGCAGGCCGCGCTGATCGTCATCTTCCCCGTACGGCGCTGGGGGCCGCAGCGCGACGCCCTGGCCGACGCCTTCGCCGCCGAGGCGGACTACGCCCGCCGGCTGCGGCACGACCCGGTGGCGGCGTTCGACCCCGCGCCGCTGATGGCCGCGCGCAGTGCCGCCACGGTGACGCCCCGCCAGGCCCGGCGCCGCCCCGCGGCACTGCGCGGCAAACGCGTACTGGCCGAGCGCATCCGCCCCGTCCTCGCCTCGCTGGCCGACCCGGCGGTCGGCGCGGCCGCCGAGGGACCCGAGCGCGACCGGGCCCGGCAGCTGCTGGCGGCCGCCGCCGACGTGCTGGACGCCGTGGCGCGGGCCGTACGGGAGGCGGAGCCCGTGCGGGTGCCGGCGGAGGCCGAGAGCGTGGCACTGGTCGAGCCGGGACCCGGGGACCAGCTCAGCGGACCCGCCCGGCGCACCGGCCTGCGGCTGATCGCACTGCTCGGCGAGGCCGTGTCCTCCGCGACCCGCCGCGAGGGCGCCGCCGGCACGGACACCGCGCACCTGCGCCGGCCGACCCTGTGGGAACTCGTGCCGCTGACCGTCCGCACGGTGCGCCGGGAGCTGCGCCGGGACTCGCCCGTCCTCCGGCACGCGATCCGGCTCGCCACGGTCACCCCCGCCGGCTACGCCCTGGGCGCCGCACTGCCGCTCGGCCACGGCTACTGGGCGCCGCTGACCTCGGTGATGGTCATGCGGCCCGACTTCTCGCAGACGTACGCGCGCGGCGTGGCGCGCTTCGTCGGCACGCTGGCCGGGGTGACCGTGGCGACCGCCGTCATGCAGGCGTTCTCCCCCGGGACATACCTGTGCGCGGCCCTGGCCGTGGTCTCGGTCGGTCTGCTGTACCTGCTGATGCGCACCGGCTACCTGGTCTCGCAGGTCGCCGTCTCCGCGTACGTGGTGTTCCTGCTGGGCATGGCCGGCGCCCAGTGGACGCAGACCGTGCCCGAGCGGGTCCTGCTGACCCTGCTCGGCGGGCTGCTGGCGATGATCGGGTACGCCGTCTTCCCGGCGTGGGAGACGCCCCGGCTGCGGGACCGGCTCGCGGAGCGCATCGAGGCGACCGGGCGCTACGCCGCCACCGCGCTCGAGGCGCACGGCGCCCCCGGGAAGGGCCGCCGCGAGGCCGTGCGCTCCGCACTGCTGGACGCGCGCGCCGCCGCGCTCGCGTGGGACCAGGCCGTGGCCCGCGCGAACGCCGAACCGGTCCGCGGCCGCGGACTGTCCCGCCGCTCCGCGGACGCCGCCGACGCCGCGCTCTCGGCCCTGGGCCGCATCCCGATGCTCATGGAGGCCCACCTGCCCGCGCCGGACGCACCGCCGGTGCCGGACGCCGTCCCCTTCGCCGCCGCGCTGCGCGACGCCACGGCCCGGGGCGCCGCCGCGGTCCGCACCCGGCGCCCGCCGGACTTCGCCGGCGTCCGGGCGGCGCTGGGGCGGTGGTCGCCGTCTGCGCAGGACCGCGTGGTGCGCCGCAGCGCGGAACTCCTCGTCGAAACGCTCGACGATCTCGAAGCCGCCTTCCGCCCCCTCCCCCGCACCCGCCCCTCCCGCCGCCGCTGACGCGCCCCGCGGGCGCGCCGACCGGGATCCCGTCCGGGCGGGTTGACGCGCCCCGGCCACACCGAACCCCCGCCCCGCACGGCACGCGGCACCCGGTCGTGCGGGCGGTGAGGCGGGCACCGCGGCGCCGGACCCAGGCATCCGGCAGACGAGACCGACCCCGGCCCGGGGGCGGCAGCAGCCATCGCGAATCCGCCGCTGACACGCCCTGCAGACGAGGCGGCCCCGGCTCGGCCCGCACCGGCCTTCGCGGAAGCGCCAGGAAGGGCCGCGTGGTGCCCCGCAGCGCCGAGCCCAGGCGTCCGGCAGTCGACGTCGGGCCCTGTGATCCGCCGGAGGCGCCCGGGCAAGGCGCGGTCCCCCGGCTGGTTCGGCGTCGCCGGGACGACCCGGCCCCTTGAGCGGGTGGCGAACTCGGCGGCGCCGAGCTCCTCGGCCGAACGCTGACGTCCCCGACGCGGGCCCGGCATCGCTCAGTCGCGGACCGCCAAGGGCCGCGGCGTGCACTCGAACGCCGAACGCGCGTGTGCCGCGTGCCGAACCCGCGCCTGCGGCGAACGCACAGGTCCCCACGCATCGGCCGGAGACGCCTGAAGAGGGCGCCGTCCCCCGGCTCGGTCGACAACGGCGGGACGCCCCGGGCCCTGTGCCGGGTACGGAACGCTCCCTCGCGCCGGCGCGGGGCCGAACCCCAGGTACGCGGCAGCGCCGAGCGTCGGCGGGACGACCCGACGCCGCACGCCGGACACCCCTGCTGCACGAGCACCCGCGCCCGCGGGGCCGAGGTGCCTGCCCCGGGCCCCCGCGGAGCGGAGCGTCAGCGGATGGGGACGCCGGAGAGCGTGCGGGCGATCACGAGGCGCTGGATCTCGCTCGTGCCCTCGAAAATGGTGTAGATGGCCGCATCGCGGTGCATGCGCTCCACCGGGTACTCACGGGTGTAGCCGTTGCCGCCGAGGATCTGGATGGCCTGGCCGGTGACCTTCTTGGCCGTCTCGCTGGCGAAGAGCTTGGACATCGAGCCCTCCGCCGACGTGAAGGGCTTGCCCGCGACCGCCATCCAGGAGGCGCGCCACACCAGCAGGCGTGCGGCGTCGATCCGGGTGCGCATGTCGGCGAGCTGGAAGGCGACGCCCTGGTTGTCGATGACGGGGCGGCCGAACTGGGTGCGGGTCGTCGCGTAGTCGAGGGCGACCTCGTACGCGGCACGGGCGGTGCCGACCGCCATCGCGCCGACCGCGGGCCGGGATGCCTCGAACGTGGCCATGGCCGCGTTCTTGAGGCGTTCGCCGCCCTGCGCGCGCTCCCGGGCCCGGGCGAGGCGCTCGTCGAGTCGGTCCTTGCCGCCGAGCAGGCAGTGGCCGGGGACGCGGACGCCGTCGAGGACGACCTCGGCGGTGTGCGAGGCGCGGATGCCGTGCTTCTTGAACTTCTGGCCCTGCGCGAGACCCGGGGTGCCCGGCGGGACGATGAACGAGGCGTGGCCCTTGGAGCCCAGCGCGGGGTCGACGACCGCGACGACGACGTGGACGTTGGCTATGCCGCCGTTGGTCGCCCAGGTCTTGGTGCCGTTGATGACCCACTCGTCCTTGGCCTCGTCGTACACCGCGATGGTCCGCATGGCGGCGACGTCGGAGCCCGCGTCCGGTTCCGAGGAGCAGAAGGCGGCGACCTTCACGTCGGCGGGGTCGCCGTACATCTGCGGGATCCAGGTGCCGATCTGCTCGTCGGTGCCGTTGGCGAGGACGCCGACCGCCGCGAGGCCGGTGCCGACGATGGACAGGCCGATGCCGGCGTCCCCCCAGAACAGCTCCTCCATGGCGACCGGGATGCCCAGTCCCGTGGGGTCGAAGTACTGCTGGGCGTAGAAGTCCAGCGAGTACAGGCCGATCTTCGCGGCCTCCTGGATGACCGGCCAGGGGGTCTCCTCGCGCTCGTCCCACTCCGCCGCCGCCGGGCGCATGACGTCGGCCGCGAAGCCGTGGACCCAGTCGCGCACCGTTTTCTGGTCGTCATTGAGCTCGAGCGTGAAGCCGCTCATCGGTCCCCTCCACGTGCTGGTTACTTGCGGTAACGCCAGTCTGTTACCGGCTGGTAAGGACTGTCAACCGGACCTGGGGTGTTACGTTGCGCAGACGGGAGAAATCGAACGGGCGGGGAGGCTCGGGTGGGTACCAGCCAGCGGCAGGACCAGCGAACGGCGACCGCGGCGGAGGAACGCCGCAGGGAGCTGCTCGAGGCCGCGGACCGCGTCGTGCTGCGGGACGGCCCGGAGGCGTCCATGAACGCGATCGCCGCCGAGGCGGGCATCACCAAGCCCATTCTGTACCGGCACTTCGGCGACAAGAGCGGTCTTTACCGTGCCCTGGCCATCCGTCACACCGACGCGCTGCTCGCCAACCTGCGGGCCGCCCTGGACGCGCCGAACGAGCGCCGCGACCGGGTCGAGGCGACCCTGCACGCGTACCTGTCCGCCATCGAGGCCCGGCCGCAGGTCTACCGCTTCCTGATGCACCCGTCGGAGCACCCCTCCGAGGGCGAGCGCGGCTTCGACGTCGGCCGCCACTCGGCCCCGGTGCTGCGCCGCATGGGCGAGGAACTGGCCCGCTTCATCGCCGAACGGCTGGACCTGGGCCCCGACGGCCAGGAGGCGGCCCGGGTCTGGGGCCACGGCATCGTCGGCATGATGCACGCCGCCGGCGACTGGTGGCTCGGTGAACGCCCCTGCTCCCGCGACGTACTGGTGCGCCACTTGGCAGACCTGCTGTGGGGCCGGCTGGCCGCGGTGGGCGACCGCCCCGGCGCGCCGCTCCGGTAGACCCCGCGGATGTGTCAGCCGGACACCGCCCACGGCGCGCGGCGGGCGGCGCGCAGAGTGCGACGCAGGCGCAGCCCGCTGAGCCGGTCGGTGAAGACACCGCCGTCGAGGTGGTCGCACTCATGCTGGAGGCAGCGGGCGAAGAAGCCGGTGCCCTCCACCCGCAGCGGCCGGCCGTGCAGGTCGACGCCCTCCACGGTGATCTCGTCGTGGCGGGGCGTGGGCGCGTGCACCCCGGGGAGCGACAGGCAGCCCTCGTGGCCGGTCACGGTGACGCCGCCGATGTGCGTCACCCGCGGATTCACCACATGGCCGAGATGGCGGACGTCCTCGTCGTCCGGACAGTCCCACACGAACACGCGCAAGGGGACGCCGATCTGGTTCGCGGCCAGCCCGACCCCGTCACGGGCGTACATCGTGGCGTACAAGTCCTCTACGAGCGTGGCGAGTTGGACGTCGAAGGCGGTCACCTCGCGGCAGGGCGCGGTCAGCTGGGGGTCTCCCAGCAGCCGCATCGGACGGACGGTCCCGGAGCTGCCGGGGATGGTGACGTGGGGCATGCGGGCCAGCGTACGGGGGCGGCTCGTTTCGGCGCCGGTAGGGGAAGTGGATAGGCTGATCGGCGACCGATGCCTTCCGGCCGGTGCGATGGCCGGGGCACGCGCTCCGGCCGACCGCCGGGGAGGGCGGACAGGGCCGGACGCGAGGAGGATGGTGGAGACGATGGCAGGCAACGCGGAGCCACTGTCGCCGCGGGCGAAGCTGGCCGTGACGGCGGGCAAGGCCGCGGCGGCGGTGTCGCGGGCGGCGGGACGCGGCAGCGGATCGGTGATCGGCGGCCGGGTGGCGCTCAAGCTCGACCCGGACCTGCTGGCCCGGCTGGCGACGCACCTCGACGTCGTGCTCGTTTCGGCCACCAACGGCAAGACCACCACCACCCGGCTGCTCGCCGAGGCGCTGCGCGCCAACGGCGAGGTCGTCTCCAACGCGCTCGGCGCCAACATGCCGGCCGGCATCACCTCGGCCCTGGCGGGCGGCTCCGAGGCCCGCTACGGCGTGATCGAGGTCGACGAGAAGTATCTGGCCGGTGTGGCACGGGACGTACGCCCCAAGGCCATCGCCCTGCTGAACCTCTCCCGCGACCAGCTGGACCGGGCCGCCGAGACCCGCATGCTCGCGGAGAAGTGGCGCGAGGGGCTGGCCGGCACCGACGCGATCATCATCGCCAACGCCGACGACCCGCTGATCACCTGGGCGGCGTCCTCCTGCCCCACCGTGGTGTGGGTCGCGGCCGGACAGGAGTGGAAGGACGACGCCTGGTCCTGCCCCTCCTGCGGCGGTGTGCTGCAGCGCCCCTCCGAGGACTGGTTCTGCGGCGAGTGCGGCTTCCGCCGCCCGACCCCGACCTGGGCGCTCTCCGGCGACCACGTGATCGACCCCTACGGCTCCGCCTGGCCGATCCAGCTGCAACTGCCCGGCCGCGCCAACAAGTCCAACGCCACCGTCTCGGCGGCCGCGGCCGCCGCCTTCGGCGTGGACCCCAAGGTCGCGCTGGAGCGGATGTACAAGGTCCAGGCGGTGGCCGGACGCTACGACGTGGTGCAGTTCCAGGGCCGCGACGTGCGCCTGCTGCTGGCGAAGAACCCGGCCGGCTGGCTGGAGACCTTCTCGCTCATCGACCGGCCGCCGACGCCGGTGATCCTCTCGGTGAACGCCCGCGGCGCCGACGGCACGGACACCTCCTGGCTGTGGGACGTCGACTACACCCGGCTGTCCGGGCACCCGATCCGCGTGATCGGCGACCGCAAGCTGGACCTCGCGGTCCGCCTGGAGGTCGCCGGGCTGCAGTTCCAGGTGTGCGCGGACTTCGACGAGGCGGTGCGCACCTCGCCGCAGGGCCGGATCGAGGCCATCGCCAACTACACCGCGTTCCAGGACCTGCGCCGCCGCGTCGGCAACTGACCCGGCACCTCCGCCGCCTTCTTCGACTCCCGCCCCCGTAAGGAGGACACACCATGAGCGACTCCAGCCTGCGCCTGGTGTGGGTCTACCCCGACCTGCTCAGCACCTACGGCGACCAGGGCAACGCGCTGGTCACCGAGCGCCGTGCGCGCCAGCGCCGGATCCCGGTCACCCGCATCGACGTACGGTCCGACCAGCCGATCCCGACCTCCGGTGACATCTACCTCATCGGCGGCGGCGAGGACCGGCCGCAGCGGCTGGCCGCCGAGCGGCTGCGCCGTGACGGCGGGCTGAACCGCGCGGTCGACAACGGCGCCATCGTCTTCTCGGTCTGCGCCGGCTACCAGATCCTCGGCCACGAGTTCGTCAACGACCTCGGCCGCCCCGAGCCGGGCCTGGGCCTGCTCGACGTGGTCAGCGTCCGCGGCGAGGGCGAGCGGTGCGTCGGCGACGTCCTGGCCGACATCGACCCGGCGCTCGGCCTGCCGCCGCTGACCGGCTTCGAGAACCACCAGGGCATCACGCACGTGGGCAAGTACGCCCGCCCGCTCGCCCGCACCCGGTTCGGCAACGGCAACGGCACGGGCGACGGCACCGAGGGCGCGTACAACGACACCGTCTTCGGCACGTACATGCACGGTCCGGTCATGGCCCGCAACCCGCAGATCGCGGACATGCTGATCAAGCTGGCGATGGACGTCAGGGCGCTGCCGCCGGTCGACGACGAGTGGTACGAGGCGCTGCGCGCCGAGCGGATCGCCGCCGCCTCGCAGCCCGCCTGAAGCAGCGGTACCGGGAGCGGGGCCCGGGCCGGGAGTGTCCGCAGTGCGGGCGGCGTTTCCGTCGTCCGTACCCGGCTCGATAACGTAGGTATCGCGGTGCGCGCGCCGCGGGTCCATCCGGACGACGGCGTCCGGCGCCCGGATCGATCTTCCAGGAGTAACGAGCAATGCGTATTGGTGTGCTGACGAGCGGCGGCGACTGCCCCGGCTTGAACGCCGTCATCCGGTCGGTCGTGCACCGGGCGGTCGTCGACCACGGGGACGAGGTCATAGGCTTCCACGACGGGTGGAAGGGCCTCCTCGAATGCGACTACCGCAAGCTCGACCTCGACGCGGTGGGCGGCATCCTGGCCCGCGGCGGCACGATCCTCGGGTCCTCCCGGGTCCGCCCCGAGCACCTGCGGGACGGCGTGGAGCGGGCCAAGGGTCACGTCGCCGACCTGGGTCTCGACGCGATCATCCCGATCGGCGGTGAGGGCACCCTGAAGGCCGCCCGCCTGCTGTCGGACAACGGGCTGCCCATCGTGGGTGTGCCCAAGACCATCGACAACGACATCGCCTCCACCGATGTCACCTTCGGCTTCGACACCGCCGTCACCGTCGCCACCGAGGCGCTGGACCGCCTCAAGACCACCGCCGAGTCGCACCAGCGGGTGCTGATCGTCGAGGTCATGGGGCGGCACACGGGCTGGATCGCGCTGCACTCCGGCATGGCGGCCGGCGCGCACGCGATCGTGGTGCCGGAGCGTCCCTTCGACATCGAGGAGCTGACCCGGCGGGTCGGCGAGCGCTTCTCGGCCGGCAAGAAGTTCGCCATTGTGGTGGTCTCCGAGGGCGCCAAGCCGCGCGAGGGCACCATGCCGTTCGAGGCCGGCGTCAAGGACGCGTACGGCCACGAGCGCTTCACCGGCATCGCCACCCGGCTCTCGATCGAGCTGGAGGAGCGGCTGGGCAAGGAGGCCCGCCCGGTGATCCTCGGCCACGTGCAGCGCGGTGGCACGCCGACGGCGTACGACCGCGTGCTGGCCACCCGCTTCGGCTGGCACGCCGTGGAGGCCGCGCACAACGGCGACTTCGGCATGATGACGGCGCTGCGCGGCACCGACATCACCCTGGTCCCGCTGGCCGAGGCCGTCGAGCACCTCAAGACGGTCCCCGCCGAGCGCTACGTCGAGGCGGAGTGCGTGCTCTGACACGCCGGTCACGCCTCCTGGAACCGCCCCCGGCCGCACCCGCGGCCGGGGGCGGTTCTAGTCTGGTGCGGGCGCACCCGCCCCAACCGGCACATTGCCGACGGCGCGGTGCGCGCGGACGGGCACGACAGGAGAGTGACGGATGGACCACGGCGGACACGGCATGATGACGGAGCTCCCGCCGTTCACCCTCGGCCGGGGGCTCGCCTTCAGCGGGGACCCGGTGTTCCTCGTCGGCTGCGTCCTCGCCCTGGCCCTGTACGGCTTCGCCGTCGTACGGCTGCGCGGCCGCGGCGACCGCTGGCCGGCCGGGCGCGTCGTCGCCTTCGCCCTCGGTGTGCTGTCCATCGCTCTGGCGATGTGCACCAAGCTGAACGACTACGGCATGGTCGTGTTCAGCGTCCACATGGTGCAGCACATGGTGCTGTCCATGGTCGCCCCGATCCTGCTGCTGCTCGGCGCCCCGGTGACCCTGGCGCTGCGCGCGCTGCCCGCCGCCCCGCGCGGCAGCAAGGGGCCGCGGGAACTGCTCGTCGCGCTGCTGCACAGCCGCTACATGCGGGTGGTCACGCATCCCGCGTTCACCATCCCGCTGTTTGTCGCCAGCCTGTACGGGCTCTACTTCACCCCGCTGTTCGACACCCTGATGGGCAGCCGGGCCGGGCACATCGCGATGATGGTGCACTTCCTCGGCGTGGGCCTGGTCTTCTTCTGGCCGATCATGGGCGTCGACCCCGGGCCGCACCGGCCGGGGTATGTGATGCGGATGCTGGAGCTGTTCGCGGGCATGCCCTTCCACGCCTTCTTCGGCATCGCGCTGATGATGGCCTCCGAGCCCATGATCCGCACCTTCCAGCACCCGTCGGCCTCGCTGGGGATCGACGCCCTCGACGACCAGACCGCCGCGGGCGGCATCGCCTGGGCGTTCAGCGAGATCCCCTCGGTGCTCGTGCTGGTGGCGCTGCTGATCCAGTGGTACACCTCGGAACAGCGGCACGCGCGCCGCAAGGACCGCGCAGCGGACCGCGACGGTGACGCGGAACTGGCCGCCTACAACGCCTACTTGGCATCCTTGGAGGCGCGGGGTCGGGGCTGACCGGGGCCACCCGCCGCGAAGGGAGGCCCTCGATGGGCGACCAGGTACGGATCTCGGGCGACGCACTGCTGCTGCCGGGCGGTGTGACGGTGCGCTTCATGCGCACGCTGCGGCTGCCCGAGACGGGCACGCACCCCCTGCCACCAGGACTCGGCACCTTCCCGCTGCGCCGCGTCGCGGACTTCCCCGACCGTGCGCCCGAGCAGTGGCTCGCGCGCGGCGGCGTCATGCTGCCGGTCTACCAGCGCGAGGCGATGTGGCTGAGCTTCTCGGCCGCCGCGCCCGCCGCGCTCCAGGTGGGGGTCGGCAAGGTCTGCGCGGTCTCGGGCGCACCGTGGAGCGACCGCCTCACGCAGAACCCGCAGAACTATGTGGTGCTGCCCCGCCAGCCCTGGCTGGACGGCATCAACTCCGGCTCCGGCACAATCCGGCAGTTCGTCGCCGTGCCCCTGGGTCTGGGTGCGACCGTCGAGGGCCAGGTCACCGGCGAGGAGGTCTGGGGCGGGGTGCAGCTCCAGGTCTTCGAACTCCGCGAGGAGCGGCTGGCGGCGTGGCAGGCCGAGCAGCGGCGCGGAACCGGTGTGCCCCGGCCGGCCTTCGGCGGGTACGGCGGCCCCACGGGCGCCGCGCCGATGGCACCGATGGCCCCCATGGCGGCGCCCGCTCCCGGCGCGGCACCGTCCGCACGGACCCGCGGGCCGGCGCGGTCCGCGCCCGCGATGGGGCTGGGCGCCGGCGGGCGGATGCGTCAGGAGGTCTACCGCGACGACCGCAAGCCGTCGCACTGGCGGGACGAGCCGTCGGGCCGGATCTTCGTCCACCTCACGACGGCTCCCGAGTGGCGGCGCATCACCGGCGAGGCGCCGCCGCCGTCCCCGGTGAACCGCGCGGCGTACACGGCGGCCGGGCTGCCGTGGTTCGACTACTACGACGCCGACGCGGAGGACCTGGCGGCGCCCGAGACCCTGGGCCAGGTGAAGCCGGTCGGCGACTGGCTGGGCGAGGACGAGTCCCCGTGGGTGCCCCCGGTGCCGGGCCAGGTGCAGCAACTGGGCGACGGGGGCAAGGTCACGGACGGCGACTGGTAGCGCCCCGGGGCCCGTCGGGGCGACCATGGTCTCCGGGCCGCCGCCGTGCGCCGCCCGGGGAGGAGGGCCACGATGCCCGTACCTGCGAAGGCGATGATCGCGCTCACGGTGGCCTGCCTGGTCGCCGTGACCGCGTACACGGTGGCCCTCGGGCCGAACGGCTGGCTGTGGTTCGCCTGGGTCGTGCTCGGCCTCGCGACGATCGGCGTCTTCGCGATCCGCACCCCGCACTGACGGGCACGGGCCCTGCGGTCGCTCCTCCCAAGCCTTGTGAGCGCGGGTCGCGGGGGCGCTCAGGCGCCCGGGGCGTGGCGTGCCAGGCCGGAGACGAGGAGGTCGAGGCCGAACTCGAAGCGCTCGTCGCCCTCGCTGCGGGTGAGCGCGTCGACCATGCCGGTGATGTGGGGGAACCGGTCCGGCGGGAGTGAGGCGAAGTACTCGCGGGCGCGGGCCACCTGCTCCTCCAGGCTCACCTCGGGCGCGCCGAAGCCCTGTGCGCGCTGCGCATCCTCCACCGCGGTCGCCGTGATGAAGAGCGCCAGGGCGTCCACCCCGTAGGAGCAGACCCGGTCGGACAGGCCGCCGGCCTTGAGGATCGCGAGCATGGCCTCGGCGTTGAGCAGGGCGTTGGGGCCCGAGGGGATGCCCTGGCCCAGGGCGGCCCGGGACAGGTCGCGGTGGGCAACCAGGACCCGGCGGCCCTCGCGGGCCATCTCCTTGACCTGCTCCTGCCACCGTTCGGGATCCGGCTCCGGGCGGGTCACATCGGCCTGGATGCGGTCCAGGAGGAGTTCCAGCAGCCCCTCCTTGTTGGCCACGTGCGCGTAGAGCGAGGCGGCACCGGTGTCCAGCTCCTGGGCGACCCGGCGCATGCTCAGCGCGTCGAGACCCTCGACGCCGACGATCCGCAGGGCGGCGGTGACGACCACCTCCTGGTTGAGCGTGCGGCGGGGGGCCTTCTTGCGCTCGGGGCGCCAGGGCGGTGCGGGGAGCGATGTCACGGGCTGCGTACCTCCGGGAGCGGAACACGAACAGCGTACTTGACACGAACGTCGTTCGTCTTCTAGAACACTGTTCGTTCAACACGAACGCCGTTCGTGCGGCGTGACCGCCCCGGAGGCCCTCATGAGCACCGAAGCAGCCCTCTCCCCGCCCACACCCACGGCCGCCCCGCGCGCCGGCCACCCCCTGCGCAAGCTCGGGCTCGCCGTGGTCCTGGCCGTCGAGATCATGGACCTGCTCGACGCCACGATCGTCGGCGTCGCCTCACCGTCCATCCGCGCCGACTTCGGCGGCAGCTCCACGCAGATCCAGTGGATCACCGCCGCCTACACCCTCACCTTCTCCGTGCTGATGATCACCGGGGCGCGGCTCGGCGACATCGTCGGCCGCCGCCGGATGTTCCTGATCGGGCTCGCCGGGTTCACGGTCTGCTCCGCGCTGTGCGCGGCCGCGGGCTCGGCCGGGATGCTGATCGGCGGGCGGGCCGCCCAGGGGGTGTTCGCCGCGATGCTGGTCCCGCAGGGTCTCGGCATCCTGCGCCAGATGTTCCCGCCGCAGGAACAGGGCGCGGCCTTCGGCGCCTTCGGGCCGGTCATGGGACTGGCCGCGGTCGCCGGCCCGGTGCTGGGCGGCTTCCTCACCGACGCGGACCTGTTCGGCTCCGGCTGGCGCGCGGTCTTCCTGATCAACGTCCCGATCGGTGCCGTGGCCTTCCTGGCGGCCCTGCGCATCCTCCCCGAGGGCCGCGCGCCGCACGCGCCGCGGCTCGACCTCCCCGGGTCGGCGCTGGTCAGTCTCGGCGTGCTCATGCTGGTCTACCCGCTGGTCCAGGGCCGCGACCTGGGCTGGCCGCTGTGGACGTACCTGTCGATGGCGGGCGCGGTCCCGGTGTTCTGGCTCTTCGCCCGCTATCAGCGGCGGCTGGTGGCCCGCGGCGGATCGCCGCTGGTCGAGCCCGGGCTGTTCCGGCACCGCGGCTTCAGCGCCGCGCTCGTCGTGGGCGTCGTCTTCTTCGCGGCGATCAGCGGGCTGATGCTCGTGCTCACGCTGCACCTTCAAGTGGGCCTGGGCTACAGCGCCCTGCACGCCGGTGCCTCGATGATCCCCTGGTCCGCGGGCACCGTGATCGGCGCCGTCCTCTCCGGGGCGGTCCTCGGCCCGAAGTACGGCCGGCTCACTATCCAGGCGGGCTTCGCGCTGTCCGCCGTCGGAGTCGCCGCGCTCGCCCTCACCGTGCACCTCGCGGGCCACGGGGCGACCACCTGGCAGCTGCTGCCCGCGCTGCTGCTCAACGGCTTCGCGATGGGCCTGGTGATGGCGCCGTTCTTCGACATCGCCCTCGCCGACGTCGAGGAGCACGAGAACGGATCGGCCTCCGGCGTCCTCAACGCCGTTCAGCAGTTCGGCGGTTCGGTGGGCGTCGCGGTCCTCGGCACGGCCTTCTTCTCGTACGCGGCCGGACCGGACACCGTGGACGCCGCCCAGTGGACGGCCCTCATGGCGGCGGCCGCCTTCGTCGCGGCGCTGGCGGCGGCGTTCCTGATGCCCCGTCATGCCCGGGAGAACGCGACGGGGCACTGACGGCGTGACTCGGGCCAGGTGCGGCCAACTGGGTCGTCTCCGCACCGACTTCGCGCCGCATCGGCACGTCGGCCGCCCGCGACCGGTGACGGACAGCGAGGCGGGGACCTACACTGGCCGTCCCCGACACGCCTTCCGACGTGGCAGAACACTGCCCCGAGGCCGAGCCGGACGGTTGGGAGTCGCCCGTGTTCTACTACGTGCTCAAGTACGTGCTCCTCGGCCCGCTCCTCAGGCTGCTGTTCCGCCCGAGGATCGAGGGCATGGAGAACATCCCCGAGAAGGGGGCGGCGATCGTCGCCGGGAACCACCTGTCGTTCTCCGACCACTTCCTGATGCCGGCGATCCTGCCGCGCCGCATCACGTTCCTGGCGAAGGCGGAGTACTTCACCGGCCCGGGCCTCAAGGGCCGTCTGACCGCGGCCTTCTTCCGCAGCGCGGGGCAGATCCCGGTCGACCGCTCCGGCGGCAAGGCAGGCGAGTCGGCGGTCCGTGAAGGGCTGAAGGTGCTGGCCGCCGACGAGTTGCTCGGCATCTACCCCGAAGGCACCCGCTCGCACGACGGGCGGCTGTACAAGGGCAAGGTGGGCGTGGCGACGATGGCCCTGCGTGCCGGGGTCAAGGTGATCCCCTGCGCGATGATCGGCACGTACGAGATCCAGCCCGCCGGGCGCCGGCTGCCGCGCATCAAGCCGGTGATCATCCGCTTCGGCGAACCGCTGGAGTTCTCGCGCTTCGAGGGCATGGACCACGAGCGCTTCGTGGTGCGCTCCGTGACCGACGAGATCATGTACGCCATCATGGAGTTGTCCGGCCAGGAGTACGTGGACCGGTACGCCGCGGACGTGAAGGCGGAGCAGCAGCAGGGCCGGGGACCGGGACGCGGAGCCGGCTCCCGGCTCCGGCGCGGCGCCTGAGCCGCGCCGCTCCCGTCGCGTCCCGCCCCTTTGCGCCGTCAGCGGATCCGCGCAGGGTGAACCGGCCTGGCCGTAGCCCCGCGCGGCCGCCTAGCGTCGCCGCATGACGACGGGAACGGCATTCGTGATCGGGGCGACGGGGCAGATCGGGCGGGCGGCGGTGCGGGCGCTCGCGGCGGACGGCTGGGAGGTGCGCGCGGCCTCCCGCGGAGGTGGCGGCGATGTGCCCTGGCCCGAAGGGGTGCGGCCGGTCGCGGTGGACCGCGAGGACACCGCGGCCCTGGCCGCGGCACTCGGCGAGGGCTGCGACCTGCTGCTGGACTGCGTGGCGTACGGGGCGGACCACGCAAGCCAGTTGCTGGACCTGTCCGGGCGGATCGGCTCGGCCGTCGTCGTCTCCAGCTGCTCGGTCTACCAGGACGACAGGGGCCGCAGCCTGCAGACCCAGGGGGAACCGGGCGGCGCCCCGGTCCTGCCGGTCCCCGTCCCCGAAACTCAGTCGCTCGTGCCGGCCGGACCGGACGACTACGCCACCCGCAAGGTCGCCCTCGAATGTGAACTCCTGGCGGCGGGGGACCGGTTGCCGACCACACTGCTGAGGGCGGGCGCGATCCACGGGCCGCACAGCCTGCGTCCGCGCGAGCTGTACTTCGTCAAGCGTGCCCTGGACAAGCGGCCGGTCCTGATCCTCGCCCACAACGGCGAGAGCCGCTTCCACCCGGTCCACACCGCCAATCTGGCCGAGCTCGTGCGGCTCGCCGCCCGCCGCCCCGGCTCGCGGGTCCTCAACGCCGGTGATCCGTACGCCCCGACGGTCGCGGAGATCGCCGCCGCGACCGCCGAGCTGCTGGGCCATGACCCCGAGATTGTCCTGGTGGACGGGCCGCCGCCCGCCGCGAACGTCGGTGACACGCCCTGGAGCGCGGAGCACCCCTTCGTGCTCGACATGACGGCCGCCGAACGCGAGCTGGGCTACCGCGCCGTGACGGGCTGGGCGGAGTCGCTGCCGGAGACCGTGGACGAGCTCGTGGCACGGCTCGGCGACCGCGACTGGCGTGCCGCGTTCCCGGTGCTGGCCACGACGTACGACCGCTTCGGTGACCTCTTCGACTACGCGGCCGAGGACCGCTGGCTGGCCGGGGGAAAACCCCTCGCTCCCCGGACGGCCCGCCACTAGCCTTCCGGCGTGCGAAGGAGACAGTCATGAGCGCCCGGCTGCGGGCGATCGCCCGGGAGACGGAGTCCGTTGTCGCCGCGGGCGGTTACCGCACGGCGCGCGGGACCGAGGTGTCGATCGGCGCGGCGGTGGAACGGGCCGTCGCGGGGACCCGGATCCTCGGGCCGGAGCCCGTCGAGCCCGGAGCGGCCCCGGCCCTGGCGGTGCCGACCGCCTTCGAGGTGACCGGCGAGGACAGCCTTCAGGCGGCCGGACGCCTCGTGCGCGAGGACGCGGCCCCCGTCGCGGTCCTCAACTTCGCCTCGGCCCGCAATCCCGGCGGCGGCTACGTCAACGGCGCGCAGGCCCAGGAGGAGGCGCTGTGCCGCGCCTCGGCGCTGTACACGACGCTGCTCGCCGCCCGGGACTTCTACACGTGGCACCGCACCGACGGCAGTCCCTTCTACAGCGACCGCGTCGTCCACTCCCCCGCCGTCCCGGTGTTCCGCGACCCGCGCGGGGAGTTGCTGGAGGAACCGTTCGCGGCGGGCTTCCTCACCTGCGCCGCGCCCAACGCCGGGGTCGTCGAACTCCGCGACCCGCCCGCCGCCGTCCGGCTGCCCGCCGCGATCGACGCGCGGGCCGGCCGGGTGCTGGAGGTCGCGGCTGCGGAAGGGTACCGGGCGCTGGTGCTGGGCGCGTGGGGCTGCGGGGTGTTCCGCAACGACCCGGCGCGCGTCGCGGGCGCCTTCCGCGGACTGCTCGCCCCCGGCGGCCGCTTCGCGGAGCGCTTCGACCGGGTCGTTTTCGCCGTTCTGGACCGGCAGCGGGACGCGCCCACCCGCGCGGCCTTCGCCGCCGCGTTCCCCGGGTAGGGAGTAGGGCATGACCATGGACAAACGCAACATCGACACCGTCATGGACGCCGTGGAGCAGAAGTGGCTCCCGCACGTCCTGGCCGAGGTCAACGACTACGACGTCAAGGTCGCCAACGTCGAGGGCGAGTTCGCCGAGCACAGCCACGCCGGCACCGACGAGTTCTTCCTGGTCCTGGCCGGCCGGCTGCACCTGGACCTGCCGGACCGCACGGTCACGCTCGGCCCGCACGAGGTGTTCACGGTGCCCAGGGGCGTCCCGCACCGGCCGCGTGCCGAGGAGGGCACCCGCATCCTGATGTTCGAGCCCCGTGGCACGGTCAACACCGGCGACGGCAATGAGGGCACGACGGGCGTGCGCCCGGACTGACCGTCCGCCCGTCCGCTCCCGGCGCCCAAGGAAACGGTCCCGGCCCCCCTCGACCGGGGGCCGGGACCGTTCGCGCGGGGTGGTGCGGGCGTCAGCTCGTGGGGGGCACCGGCGCCGCGTGCGGGGTGCACGTGACGTCGTGGCGGTCCAGGGAGCCGTTCACGAAGTAGCCGGTGACCCGGTCGTTGATACAGGGGTTGACCAGGCCGGTGACACCGTGCGAGCCGGCGTCCTTCTCCGTGATCATGAGCGAGCCCTTGAACCGCCGGTGCAGCTCGACGGCTCCGGAGTACGGGGTCGCCGCGTCACGGGTGCTCTGGACGATCATGACGCGCGGCAGGCCGTGGCCGGTCCCCACCTCCACCGGCTTGCGCTGCGGGACGCCCCACGTGGCGCAGGGCAGGTTCAGCCAGGCGTTGGCCCAGGTCAGGAACGGGTACTTGGCGTGCAGCCGGGAGTTGTCGCGGTCCCAGGTGCGCCAGTCGCGGGGCCACGGGGAGTCGGTGCACTCCACCGCCGTGTAGACCGCGTTGCCGTTCTCCGAGGCGATGTTGCCCGCGGTGTCCGACAGGTCCGGGGCCGCCGCGTCCACCAGCGCCTGGGTGTCGCCGGCGAGGTACTTGCTCCAGACGCCGGCCACGGTCGCCCACGACGAGTCGTAGTACGGGGCGGACTGGAAGAGCCCGAGCAGTTCGGCCGGGCCGACGAGCCCGCCGATCGGGTGGGCCTTGGCGGTCGCGCGCAGCCGCTCCCACTGCGCCTGGACCTTCGCCGGCGTGCTGCCGATGTGGTAGACGGAGTCGTACTTCGCGACCCACGCCTTCCAGTCGTCCCAGCGGCCCTGGAAGGCCACGTCCTGGTCCAGGTTGTTCTGGTACCAGATCTGGTCGCGGGCCGGGTTGACGACACTGTCGACGACCATCCGGCGCACATGCCCCGGGAAGAGCGTCGCGTACACGGCGCCGAGGTAGGTGCCGTAGGAGACGCCCAGGTAGTTGAGCTTGCGCTCGCCGAGCGCGGCACGGATGACGTCGAGGTCCCGCGCCGTGTTGGGCGTGGTCATCTGGGCGAGCATCGCGGCGCCGGTGCGCTCCTTGCACCCCTCGGCGTACTCCGCGGCCAGCTTGCGCTGCGCGCGCTTGTCGGCCTCGCTGTCCGGGACCGGGTCGGCCTTGGGCGCCTTCACGAACTCCTGCGGGTCGGCGCAGGAGATGGGCGCGGAGTGGCCGACACCGCGCGGGTCGAAGCCCACGAAGTCGTACGCCTTGGCGGTGGCCGTCCAGATGGGGTTCTTGGTGGTGACGCGAAGCGGGAAGCGCATACCGGAGCCACCGGGGCCACCGGGGTTGTAGATCAGGGCGCCCTGGCGCTCGGCGGCGGTGCCCGTGCTGCCGATGCGGTCCACGGCGATCCGGATCTTCGCGCCGTACGGCTTGGCGTAGTCGACCGGCACGGTGACCCAGCCGCACTGGACGGGGGCGGCGATACCCCAGTCCGCGGGGCAGGCCGCCCAGTCGATGCCCGCGTCCGCGGCGCGCGCGGCGGCGATCCGCACGCCGATGTCCTCTGCGTTCACATGGTGTTCGTGTCCGTGGGCGGTACCCCCGGCGACCGCGGTCTGCGGTACGGCGGCGACGACGGTGCCGGCTATCAGGGCTCCGGTGAGCCCGAGCACGGCTGTGCGTCTCACGATGACGTCCCCCTGCGGTTGAGCCGCTTGTGGCGGCGCGAGCACAGAACTTCAGAGGGATCCTTTCGCCCGGATGGCCGTCAGGAGAAGATCGCACAGGCGTATCTTTACCAAGCCGTATGCATGACAAGCCGGTTGACGGCGCGCGCGGCGAAGCCGCGGGTGCGGCCGGACCGGACCGGTCCGGCCGTCGGTCGGCCGACCTCGCGGCCGCCACGTGGGTGGACGCGCCCGCCGCCACGCCGAGCCGCGTGCGCGGCACGCTCGACCCGATGCCGGCCGGGCCCGGCCCCGCACCGCGGCCCCGACCGCTCGCCGCGCCGCCACCGGTCCACCGCCACGGCGGCCCCGCACCGGCGCGCGCCACGAAGGGCCGAACGTACGCGGCATGGCCCGGTCCCGCACCGCGGCCCCGCACGGGCGGTGACGGTACTGCTCCCCGCGCCGCGGCTGGTCCGCCGCGCCGCGCTTCCACACCCGCGTGCGAGGTGCCGGGCGTACGCGTCATGCCCGGTCCCGTACCACGGCCCCGACCGCTCGCCGCGCCGCCACCGGTCCACCGCCACGGTGGCCCCGCACCGGCGCGCGCCACGAAGGGCCGAACGTACGCGGCATGGCCCGGCCCCGCACCGGCGTGCACCACGAGCGGCCGAACGTACACGGCACGCTCGACCCGACGCCGGCAAGGCCCGGTCCCGCACCGCGGCCCCGCACGGGCGGTGACGGTGCCGCTCGCCGCACCGCCGCGGTCCCGCACCGGCGTGCACCGCAAAGCGCCGAACGTACGCGGCATGGTCGACGCCACTCCGCGCGCCGCGGCGGTCCCGGGAGGCGGCGGATGCGCCGGCCGCGCTGCTGACGGGCGCGGGGGCGCCGGAGCCGGCGGGCTGACGCCGCAAGGGCACCCTCACCCGTTCGGCTCATCGGTAATGCGCCGCCCGGGTGAGGGGGCCACAGTCGTGGGACGGCGGCATTCGGGGTGCCCGCGCCCCATGGGAGTCCGCTCATGGGACACGCGGGGAAGGACACCCTCGCGTCACGTCACCGACCCGCCGGGGAGCCGCGCCTCGCGGTCCCGGCCCGCCGGACCCGCCGCCGTCCCGCATCGTGGCCTGGCGGCCGCGCAGAGTGAGCATCCGGCGAAGCAACAGCGTCCTCGTAGTCCCACGGGAGGTCGAGGGTCATGAGCACTTCACCGACGACTTCACCCACGAAAACGCGCGTCGTCCTGCGCATCCAGCTGCACGAGGGGATGGGCGACCAGTATGCGGCGGCGTACCACCTCGTGCACAGCGACATCGCCAAGGCCGACGGGTTCATCAGCTCGCAGCTGTGCAAATCCGTGAAGGACCCCGACTGCTGGATCGTGACCAGTGAATGGGCGTCCATGGAGCAGTACCTCGCGTTCGTCGCGAGCGAGGAGTTCACGGCGCGTCGCGCCGGCATGCGCAAGTGCGTGCTGGAGCACGACTCCTCGCAGTACTCCGTCATGGCGGAGTGACCCGCGGGCCCGCCGCACGCGCGAGGCCCCCGGGCGGCGCACCGCCCGGGGGCCATCGGTCGCGTCGCCGCCGGGGCTCAGCGCCAGCGGTACAGCTCCTTGAGCCGGTTCACGACGATGTTGAAACGGCCGCGGTCCAGCGCGCACGCCTCCCGCCGCATGCCCTCGTCGTGGACGCGCAGCACGCGGTCGACGTTGACCCAGGAGGCACGGCCCGACTTGTCCCAGGGGCCGGAGCCGATGGCCACCCACTCCCGGTCGTCATTGTGCTCCTTGCTGGAGAGCTGGACGGCGAGCAGCGTTCCGGCCGGTTCGCGGGCCACGACCAGGACCGGGCGGTCCTTGCCGCGGCCGTCGTTCTCCTCGAACGGGACCCAGGTCCACACGATTTCCCCCGGGTCGGGGTCTCCGTCGTGGTCCGGGGAGTACTCGGTGCGGACGGGGCCGACCTGCTCGGGCTCGGCCTCGGTGGTCGCGCCGGGGCCGTAGCGGCCCGGGCTCTCGGTGTCATCGGTGTCTATCGAACTCACGGACCCACGCTAGCCGACAACAGCCCCCGCAGGGACAGCCCGTCCGCCGCGGCGGCCGTGATCAGGGCGGCCGGCCCCGCCAGCGGTGCGAGCACGGCCTCGCCGCGCTCCGGGTCCTCGCCGAGGACGCGCGGGCTCACCGGCTTCTCCTCGAACGCCGGATCCACAACCAGCAGTTGACCCGCCGCACGATGTGTGTGCAGTACGGCGGGCCCCGACCAGCCGGGCACTCCGGGGCCGAAGGACAGGGCCTGGTCGAGCAGCGGGTGCCCGCCGAGCCGTACGACCAGCCGGGAGACGAGCCGTCCGGGCTCCTCGCCCGCCCGCCCGAGGATCTGCTCCTCGCGCAGCACGAGGCGCGCGCCGGGGGCGAGTTCGGCCGTGGTGGTCATGCGCAGGTCGCTGCCCCCGGCCGCGATGACGGGCTCGGGCAGCCAGTGCAGTACGGCGTCCGCGCCGACGGTCAGCCGTACCTCGTAATGGGCGGGCTCCCCCGACCGGCCGGGGAGGGAGACCGTCGCCGCCGCGGCGTCCACGCGCAGCGCGGCGCCGGGCAGCACGCGGGCGTGGATCGCGAGCCGGTCGCCGCCGAGCGGCGCGCTCATGGCGCCGACGACGGTGACCCGGGCCGTGCCGCTCTCGGACGACCGGGTGCGGCGCAGCGCGAGCGGGCCGTCGCCGACGAGTTCCGGCAGCGCGGTGCCGCCGCGGCCGTCGGGGGCGGCGGTGATCCGTGCGGCGGCGCGGACACCGGTCATGCGGGGACCGCGGTCCAGTCGGCGATGCGGGCGCGGATCCACTCGGCCACGGGGGCGACGCCGTCCTCGGCGACGAGGGAGGTGAAGACGACCGGCAGGTCGCCGCGTTGCGCCTTCGCGTCGCGCGCCATCCGGTCCAGGTCGGAGCCCACGTGGGGCGCGAGGTCGGTCTTGTTGACCACGAGCAGGTCTGCGGTGGTCACGCCCGGTCCGCCCTTGCGCGGGATGTCGTCGCCGCCGGCCACGTCGATGACAAAGATCTGCGCGTCGACCAGGCCCTTGGAGAAGGTCGCGGTGAGGTTGTCGCCGCCGGACTCGACGAGCACGAGGTCGAGCGGGCCGAGGCGTTCCTCCAGTTCCTCGACGGCTTCGAGGTTGGCGGAGATGTCGTCGCGGATCGCCGTGTGCGGGCAGGCGCCGGTCTCCACGGCCGTGATCCGCTCGGGCGGCAGGACGGCGGTGCGGAGCAGGAAGTCGGCGTCCTCGCGGGTGTAGATGTCGTTGGTGACGACGGCGAGGGACAGCCGGTCGCGCAACACGCGGCACAGCGCGGCGACCGTGGCGGTCTTGCCGGAGCCGACGGGGCCGCCGAGCCCGACGCGCAGTGCGCGGCGGCCCCCGCCGGGGCGGACGGCGGCCGGAGCGGGCACGGCCTGTCCTGAGCGCTCGGGCAGCACGTGGTCGTGGTCGAGATGCATGGCGGCGTCCTAGGAGGCGAAGAGGCGTACGGGCCAGGTGGCGTGCTGCTCGGCGTACATGTCGAGCAGGGGCGCGGACGCGGCGGGCAGCGCGCCGGTGCCCTCGGTCAGGGCGTGCCGGGCCGCGGTGCCGGCCTGCCGCGCGACCTCGTCCAGGTCGGGGGCGAGCCGGGCGAGCACGGCGGTCACGGCGAACGGGTCCAGGCTCAGCAGGCGTACGGCGGCGGTGGCCGGACCGGTCACGGACTCGTAGGCCGCCGCGTGGGCGGCGTCCGGCGGCGCGAGGCCCGCGGCGCGGGCGGTCAGCCCGAGGACGACGGGCTGGTGGGCGCCGCGGGGCCGGGCGGCGGCGAGCGCGTCGAGGGCGTCCGACGGCCAGGCCGCGCGGGCGGCCCGGAGGAGTTGCCGGCCGAGCCGGCGCGCGGTCGCGCGCAGCGCGGGTGAGGGGGTGCGGGCGTCTGCGGCGTCGTCCAGCGCGAGCGGGTCGAGGCCGGCGGCCGCGGCGGCGGCCAGTGCCGCCGCGACCAGTCCGGTGGTGTGCAGCCGGCCCCGGCAGAAGGACTCCAGGGTGGCGGGGCAGCGGATGCGGCCGGCCTTCACGGCCGCCTCCGCGCCGCCGGAGTGCGCGTGGCCGCCCGCGGGGAAGCGGCCGTCGGCCAGCACCAGCAGCGCGGCCCGGGTCGCGGCCGGGACGGCGCCGCCCGATGTCTCGGTCGTCGTGGTCATGACCGTGCTCAGAAGAGGAAGTAGCGCTGGGCCATGGGAAGTTCCGTGGCGGGGGCGGGTTCGACGACATCGCCGTCGACGCGGACGGTGAAGGTGTCGGGGTCGACCTCGACCCGCGGCATGGCGTCGTTCTCGCGCATGTCGGCCTTGGTGACCCGGCGTGTGTTGCGGATGGCGACGAACTCCTTGGCGAGGCCCAGCCGCTCCGGCAGGCCGTCGGCGAGCGCGGTGCCGGTGACGAAGTTGACGGAGTTCAGGCCCGGTGCGCGGCCGAGCGCCCCGAACATCGGCCGGGGCAAGACCGGTTGGGGCGTCGGGATGGAGGCGTTGGCGTCGCCCATCTGCGCGTAGGCGATCTGGCCGCCCTTGATCACCAGGTACGGCTTGACGCCGAAGAACGCGGGGTCCCACAGGACGAGGTCGGCGAGCTTGCCGGGTTCCACGGAGCCGATCTCGCCGTCGAGGCCCTGGGCGACCGCCGGGTTGATCGTGTATTTGGCGACATAGCGACGTGCCCGGAGGTTGTCGGCCCGTCCGTCCCCGGGCAACGCGCCGCGCCGCTTCTTCATCACGTGCGCGGTCTGCCAGGTCCGCAGCACCACCTCGCCGACCCGGCCCATCGCCTGCGAGTCCGAGGAGATGATCGAGATCGCGCCGAGGTCGTGCAGGACGTCCTCGGCCGCGATCGTGCCGGGGCGGATCCGGGACTCGGCGAAGGCGAGGTCCTCCGGCACGGCGGGGTTGAGGTGATGGCAGACCATCAGCATGTCGAGGTGCTCCTCGACGGTGTTGACGGTGTGCGGCCGGGTCGGGTTCGTGGACGAGGGCAGGACGTTGGGGTGCGCGACCACCGTCATGATGTCCGGAGCGTGGCCGCCGCCCGCTCCCTCGGTGTGGTAGGCGTGGACGCCGCGCCCGGCGATCGCCGCAAGGGTGTCCTCGACGAATCCGGCCTCGTTCAGCGTGTCGGTGTGGAGCGCGAGCTGGGCGCCGGTGGCCTCGCACACGGTGAGGCAGGCGTCGATCGCGGCCGGGGTGGCGCCCCAGTCCTCGTGGATCTTGAAGCCGAGCGCCCCGCCGCGGAGCTGCGCGTGCATCGCCTCGTGCGAGACGGTGTTGCCCTTGCCCAGCAGGCCGATGTTGACCGGGTAGTGCTCCAGCGCGGCGAACATCCGGGCCAGGTGCCAGGACCCCGGGGTGATGGTGGTGGCCTTGGTGCCCTCGGCGGGGCCGGTGCCCCCGCCGACGAGGGTGGTGATGCCGGCCGCGAGGGCCTCGTCCGCGATCGTCGGCGAGACGAAGTGGACGTGGGCGTCGATGGCACCGGCGGTCACGATCTTGCCGTTGCCGGCGATGACCTCGGTCTCCGGCCCGATGACCAGGTCCGGATGCACTCCGTCCATGGTCTCGGGGTTGCCGGCCTTGCCGATCGCGGCGATGCGGCCGTCCCGGATGCCGATGTCGGCCTTCACCACGCCCCAGTGGTCGAGGATCACCGCCCCGGTGACGACGGTGTCGGGGGTGCCCTCGGCGCGGGTCGCCCGGGACTGCCCCATCGACTCGCGGATCACCTTGCCGCCGCCGAAGACGACCTCGTCCCCCGACCTGCCCGGCCCGCCCGACAGGTCGCTTTCCACCTCGACGAGCAGGTCGGTGTCGGCGAGCCGTACGCGGTCACCGGTGGTCGGCCCGAACAAGTCCGCGTAGACGGCGCGGGAGAGCTCAGCCATCGAGGGCACCTCCGGTCTCCCCGCGCAGCCCCTCGACCACGCGGGCGCCGCCGATCGGCACGAGCTCCACCTCGACGGGTAGGCCCGGCTCGAAGCGGACCGCGGTGCCGGCCGCGACCGCCAGCCGCTTGCCGCGGGCGGCGGCGCGGTCGAAGCGCAGGCCCGGGTTGGCCTCGGCGAAGTGGTAGTGGGAGCCGACCTGGACCGGGCGGTCCGCGGCGTTGAGCACGACCAGCCGGGTGACCGGCCGGCCCGCGTTGAGCTCGACCGGTCCGTCGCCGTGCAGGATCTCCCCGGGGATCACGCGGGCCCCTGGGCGATCGGATCGTGGACGGTCACGAGCTTGGTGCCGTCCGGGAAGGTGGCCTCGACCTGGACGTCGTGGATCATCTCGGGCACACCGTCCATGACCTCGTCGCGGGTGAGCACCTTGCGCCCGGAGGCCATGAGGTCGGCGACGGACCGGCCGTCGCGGGCGCCCTCCAGGATGTGCGAGGTGATCAGGGCGATCGCCTCGGGGTGGTTCAGCCGCAGGCCCCGGGCCCGCCTCTTCTCCGCCACGTCGGCGGCGACATGGATGAGCAGGCGTTCCTGCTCATGAGGGGTCAGTTGCACGGCCACACCTCGCAGTCGTCCCGGGTGAGCGGGGCCGCGGTCCGTTCCGGGCCCGCGAGGCCGCTCTCCGACAGCCCGAAGCCGCAGGCTAGTTCGGCGGCGTTTCGTCCGCGTTAACTCCCCGCTCCGGGCGTGGGGGGGGCGGGCGGTCCGTTCCGGCCGGGCGTCCCGGGGCAGCATGCCACGACGGCGCAGGTCCGCCGCGTACGACACGGGCGGGCCCCGCCGGCCGGGCGCGGGGGCGCGGCTCGGGCTGCGGTCCGCTCAGGTTCCGTCGTGGCGGGCGTTGGTCGTGCCGCGGTGCTCGGCGGCGATGCCGAAGCGGCGCCGTTCGCCCGTGGCGGACACCGGGGGGTGCACCGAGGAGACCGTACTGACCACGGCCTCGTCCGCCGCCTCGTCGAGTTCCTGGAGTCGTTGCAGGTCAGCCGCGGAAACGAGGGCGACGAGCGGCTTGCCGTGGCGCGTCACGACCACCCGCTCACCGCCGTAGACGACGCGGTTGACGAGCTCGGCGAGTTCCGCTCGCGCTTGTGTCACGGGGACTTCATGGGCCATGCTCCCCATCATAACGGGATGTACGTCCTGTACATTTTTTACCTGGACGGGGGCCCTGTGCCCCCACGGAGGTGCCGCCGTGCTTCGACCGACCGCCCGCTACGTCCTGCCCGAGTTCACCGAGCGCACCAGCGAAGGGGTGCACTCCATGGATCCGTACTCCAAGCTGCTGCGGGAGCGGATCGTGCTGCTCGGCACACCCATCGACGACACGTCCGCCAACGACGTCATGGCGCAGCTGATCCACCTGGAGGCCGCCGCCCCGGAGCAGGACATCTCGCTCTACATCAACTCCCCCGGCGGGTCGCTCACCGCGATGACCGCGATCTACGACACCATGCAGTTCGTCAGCTGCGACGTCTCGACCGTGTGCGTCGGCCAGGCCGCTTCGGCCGCGGCCGTGCTGCTGGCGGCCGGGACGCCGGGCAAGCGGCTGGCGACTCCCCGTTCACGTGTACTGATCCATCAGCCCTCCTTCGCGGAGGTCGTCCAGGGCACCACCGCCGACCTCGAGATCCAGGCCAGGGAACTGCTGCGCAGCCGCGACCAGTTGGAGGAACTGCTGGTACGGCACACCGGCCGGGACCCGGAGCGGATCCGGGCCGACATCGAGCGCGACACCGTCTTCGACGCCCCGTCCGCGCTCGCGTACGGACTGGTGGACCGGCTCACCGTCAGCCGCAAGGGCGACGGCGGGACCGGCCCGCGCGCCGTGCGGTGACCGGCCGTGGTGCCCGAACTGCCGCCGCTGCCCGCGCTCACCCGTGCCGAGGGTGAGCTCATCGACACCTATCTGGAGGTCGTGGATCTGCTGGGGAGGATCAATCCCGCCCGCGTCAGGGACACCTATGGCGCGCTGCGGGCCGCCCAGGCCCTGGCGGGGCGCGCGGCGGAACTGCGCGACGCGCTGACCACGATGCATCTGCGGGGGGAGCACGAGCTGCACACCACGACGATCGGGCGCGCCCTGCGCGTGCTCGACGGGGAGCGCAGAACGCGCCTGGTCACCCTGCCTCCCTCGCAGCGTGACTGATGGCCCGTCACCTTGAGTGGCGCTCAGATCCGCCTCTTGCGCGGCCCGTCGGGCCCCGCCGCCGGCGCGACACGAACTCACACCGAATGGACTCGCCCGATCGTTGTACGTGGCGTCGACACACGATCGGTCCCGACTTGCGCGCCTCGGCCGCACACATCCGGAATTTGCCGCTCCATCGCAGGTGTTCGACTGGTTTCGAGTCGTCAGGTGAGGCTTCCGAGCCCGGAGTCCACCCGAATAGGTGAGTCGTGAAGAGACTCACATTCGACCGGATGAGTTATGTCCTGACCGGTTCTGTGAGTGACCATCCCTTCGACGACAAGCCCCCGTCATCCGGCGGGGCGGTCCGCGCGGACGCCGAGTCCTGCCGCCGTCGCGGACGCCAGGTCGACACCGAACGCAACGGCAGGAGCGGAGGACCCGAGTACGACGGGACCGGCCCACGGGCCGATTCCTTGGGGTGAAGCCGCGTCAGCGGCCGGGCATCTTCGCCTGCCCGAACCCGACAGGTCATCCTTCGCAGGCGGACGACGAAGGGTTTGCGCATGATCGCGCCATCAGCCATGTCCGCGGTTCTCACCCGGTTCGGGGCGGTCTCCGCCCTCACGGCGGCCGCCGTCGCCGGTCCCGCGGTCCTGCCGGACATGGCCCAGCACGCCGACGCCGCCACGATCCGGGCGGAGGCACTGAAGGTCGCGGCCTCGAAGAAGGGCGCTCCGTACCGGTACGGTGCCACCGGCCCGCGCAGCTTCGACTGCTCGGGCCTGACGCTCTACTCGTTCAAGAAGGTGGGCAGGAAACTGCCCCGCACCGCCGCGGCGCAGTACAACAGCACACGGCACCTGCACAGTTCCGACCGCACCCGCGGGGACCTGGTGTTCTTCCACTACGGGAGCAGCATCTACCACGTCGGGATATACGCGGGCCACGGGAGAATCTGGCACTCCCCCAAGCCGGGCGGCCGTGTGCGCCTGGAGAAGATCTGGACCCGCAGCGTCTGGTACGGCCGTGTGAGGTGACCGCCCGCCGCGGGGCCCGGGCGCGCCCGCCCAGGGGTCCCGCGGCTCCCTCGGCCACCGCTGGGTGGGGGGAAGGTGACGACAGGTCGTAGCGTTGCGCCCATGACGTTGCCGCGCCTGCTCGCCGACGCCGCCCGGGGCGTCTTCCCGCCCGCCGACGGGTCGGTGACGATCGTGCCCCAGCCCTCGGCACGCGACGCGGGCGTCATCGCCTTCACGGCGCACAGCGTGGTCTTCGCCGACACCGACCCCGCTCGGATCCGGTCGCTGCTGCCGCCCGGTGACCTGTCGGCGCCGCTCAACCCGCCGTTCCTGACGGCGCTGTGCGGGCTGCTGGGGCGCCGGGTGAACAACATCGACCTGCTGGCGACGGCCACCGCCCTGCCCGGTCCGCCGCCCGGCCCCCCGCTCGCGCTGCGGGAGACGGCCGCCCGCGAGCACCCCCGTGCCGCGCGGGCGCTGTCGCACCGGGACGAGGTGCGGGTCTGGACGGTGCCCGGCGGCACCGTCCTCATCGGGCGCGGGGTGGCCGGTCGCTGGGAGATGGCCGTCGAGGTCGAGCCCGCGGCGCGCGGCACCGGTCTCGGCCGCCGCCTGGCCCTGGAGGCGCGCCGGCTGGTCCCGGACGGCGGGACGCTGTGGGCCCAGATCGCGCCGGGCAACGCGGCGAGCGTACGGGCGCTGCTGGCGGCCGGCTTCACCCCCGTCGGCGCGGAGGTGCTGCTCGTACCCGGCCACGGCTGACCGGCGGGCGGCCCCGTCGCGCGTTCACTCCACGGGGGCGGGCGCCGCCACCCACGGCAGGGTGATCCAGACGGTCTTGCCGCCCTCGACGGTGGGGGTGACATGGAGCCGGCCCCCGGCCTCGGCGGTGAGATGCCGGATGATCACCATGCCGCGGCCGTTGTCCTGCTGGACGGCGGCCGGCAGCCGCTGGGGCCAGCGCGGATGGCTGTCGGTGACCCCGATCCGCAACTGCTCGTCGCGGTCGAGCCGGATGTCGAGGGTGAAGGTAGGCGACTGGCCGAGGGTGTGCAGGACGGCGTTGGTCGCGAGTTCGGAGACGATGAGCCGGACGGCGTCGGCGGGCGACGAGTCCTCCGTCATCCCCCACTCCACCAGCAGGTCGCACACGTATCGACGGGCCGCGGGTACCGAGGCAGGGTCGCTCGGCAGGGTGACGGATACTTCCTGATGGTCTGCCATGGCGACGCTGTCCCTTTCCCGCCGTGACCGGGACTCCGGCACGCGCCTGTCCGGGCCGCACGCCCGGGCCGCCGGGAGCCCGTACTTCCCATACGGTGCCCACCGGCTTCCACGCGCCAGAGTGCCACCTATCGTGCCGTCAAACCGGTGCCACCACAGCTATATGCATATATCTGTCGCCCAAAGCGGTGAACTCTGCTACGAGAGAACGTATTTGCGCGGCAGACTTCGCCCGGGGACCGGCGGAGCATGCCGGGAACCAGGAGGTACACAGTCATGCAGCAGGTGCCGGCGGTCCGCCGCCGCAAGATCGGCTCCGAATTGCGCCGTCTCAGGGACACGGCCGGCCTGACGAGCGGAGAGGTCGCCCTCCGCGTGGGCTGGCACCAGTCCAAGGTGAGCCGCATCGAGACCGGCCGCAGCGGTGTGCGACCGGAGGACGTGACCGCACTGCTGGACGCGTACGACGTCCGCGACCAGCGGCTGCGCGACATGCTGGCGGCGCTGGCCGGGGGCGAAGGCGCCCGGCGCGGCTGGTGGCACGAGTACCGCGAGGAACTCCCGGACACCTACCGGGACTTCATCTCCCTGGAGACCGACGCCTGCCGCGCCCGCACGCTGGAGACCACCGTGGTGCCGGGACTGCTGCAGACCCCCGACTACGCCCGCGAGCTGACCCGTTCGGTGCTGCCCCACCTGGGCCCGCGGCAGATCGCGACGCTGGTGGACGTGCGCATCGCGCGGCAGGCGGTGCTGCGCGCCTCACCGCCACTGGAGCTGTGGGCGGTGCTCGACGAGGCGGTGCTGCGGCGCCGGGTGGGGGGACCGGAGGTGATGGCGGCGCAATTGAGCCATCTTGTGGAGCTCGGTTCCCTGCCCCATGTGCATCTGCAGGTGCTGCCTTTCTCGGCCGGTGGTCATATCGGCGTCACGGGGCCTTTCGTCATCTTCTCGTTTCCGCGCATTGCTGATCTGGATGTTGTCGTTCTCGACCAGTTGACGAGTAGTCTCTATCTGGATCAGGAAGAGGACATCAGGGCGTACGGTGCCGCTTTCAACCGACTGCGCTCCCACGCCCTGTCGAGCGAACAGTCGCTGACCTTCATCAGCGGCATCGGCAAAGGCGCGTAAGGAGGCACACCCCCATGTCCAGCGCACTGCCTCAGTACGTTTCCTCCAGTGCGTCCCTGTTCGGAATGAATTGGCGACGCAGCAGCTACAGCACGGCGGCGAACAACTGCGTCGAGACGGCCCTCGTCCCCTCGGGGCCGCTCTCGGGACAGCTCGCCGTACGCGACTCCAAGGATGTGCGCGGCCCGGCCCTGCTCTTCACCCCCACCGAGTGGAACGCGTTCCTGGACGCCGTGCGCACGGGAACCCTGACCGGGCGCCCCTGAGCTCAGCGGCGTGGCGGCGCCGTACGGACGATCGTCCCGACGGCGTCGCCGATCTCCCGGTCCGTCAGGTCGGCGCGCGCGGTCAGCCGCAGACGGGAGATCCCGTCCGGCACCGACGGGGGCCGGAAGCACCCCACGGCGAGCCCCGCCTCCCGGCAGTCCGCGGCCCACTGGACGGCCGCCTCCGGCGAGGGCGCCCGCACCGACACCACGCACGCGTCCGGCGCGGTGGCCTCCAGGCCCGCGGCGGCAAGCCTCTTGTGCAGTTCCCGGGCCACCTCACGCGCCCGCGCGGCGCGGTCCGGCTCCCGGCGCAGCAGCCGCAGCGCCCCCAGCGCGGCACCCGTGGCCGCCGGCGCCAGACCGGTGTCGAAGATGAACGTCCGCGCCGCGTTGACCAGATGCCCGATGACCCGGGCCGGGCCGAGCACCACGCCGCCCTGACTGCCCAGCGACTTGGACAAGGTGGCCGTGCACACCAGCCCCGGCGCCCCGGCGAGCCCGGCGGCCGCCGCCGCCCCCCGCCCGCCGTCACCGAGGACGCCGAGCCCGTGCGCGTCGTCGACCAGCAGGGCCGCTCCCGCCTCCGCGCAGGCCGCGGCCAGTTCGCCGAGCGGGGCCGCGTCGCCGTCGACAGAGAAGACGGAGTCGGTGACGGTCACGGCGGGCCCGTCGTGCCCGGACAGCGCCTTGCGCACGGCGGCGGGGTCGGCGTGGGGGACGACCTCGGTGGTGGCCCGGGAGAGCCGGCAGCCGTCGATGAGTGAGGCGTGGTTGCCCGCGTCGGAGACGATCAGGGTGCCCGGCTCACTGGTCAGCGCGGTGACCGCGGCGAGGTTGGCCGCGTACCCCGAGGCCAGCACCAGGGCCGCCTCGAAGCCGCAGAAGGCGGCGAGTTCGGCCTCCAGCTCGGCGTGCAGCTCGGTGCTGCCGGTCACCAGCCGTGAGCCGGTGGACCCGGCGCCCCAGCGCAGGCAGGCGTCGGCACCCGCACGGGTGACCTCCGAGTGCCGGGCCAGGCCCAGGTAGTCGTTGGAGGCGAGGTCGAGCAGCGGCGACCGGGCCGGCCGGGGCCGCAGGGTGCGCACCAGCCCTGCCGCGCCGCGCCGTTCGGCGTGCGCGTCGATCCAGTCGAACGGGTCGCGGGCCATGGTCGTCCCCGGGGTCGGTGTGAGATGTCTCCAGCACCGTAGTCTGCCCTGCCGGTTCGCACGGTGTGGTGATCCACACACCCTGCGCGAACGGTCTTGTGGGGTGCCTCATTGGCCGATGGTCGCCGCGTGCGTCAGGATCGCGGCATGGATCTGCTCAATGGGTTGGTGGAGAAGGGGCTGCGCCGCGAGCTGCCCACGCGCGAGGAGGCCCTCGCCGTGCTGGCCGGCTCCGACGACGAACTGCTCGACGTGGTGGCCGCGGCCGGCAAGGTGCGCCGCGCCTGGTTCGGCCGCCGCGTGAAGCTGAACTACCTGGTGAATCTCAAGTCGGGGCTGTGCCCCGAGGACTGCTCGTACTGCTCGCAGCGGCTGGGTTCCGAGGCCGGCGTGCTCAAGTACACCTGGCTGAAGCCCGAGGAGGCGGCGGCCGCCGCGGCGGCGGGGGTCGCCGGCGGCGCCAAGCGCGTGTGCCTGGTGGCCAGCGGACGCGGGCCCACCGACCGCGACGTGGACCGGGTCTCGAAGACCATCGAGGCCATCAAGGGTGAGAACGAGGGCGTGGAGGTCTGCGCCTGCCTCGGCCTGCTCTCCGAGGGACAGGCCGGCCGGCTGCGCGGCGCGGGCGCCGACGCGTACAACCACAACCTGAACACCTCCGAGTCGGTATACGGCGACATCACCACCACGCACACCTATGCCGACCGCGTCGACACGGTGCAGCAGGCCCAGGCGGCGGGACTGTCCGCCTGCTCCGGCCTGATCGCGGGCATGGGCGAGAGCGACGAGGACCTGGTCGACGTCGTGTTCGCGCTGCGGGAGCTGGACCCGGACTCGGTGCCCGTCAACTTCCTCATCCCCTTCGAGGGCACGCCGCTGGCCAAGGAGTGGAACCTCACCCCGCAGCGCTGCCTGCGCATCCTGGCGATGGTGCGCTTCGTCTGCCCCGACGTGGAGGTCCGTATCGCCGGAGGCCGCGAGGTGCACCTGCGCACCATGCAGCCGCTGGCGCTGCACCTGGCCAACTCGATCTTCCTGGGCGACTACCTCACCAGCGAGGGCCAGGCCGGCCAGGCCGATCTCGACATGATCGCGGACGCCGGCTTCGAGGTGGAGGGCGCCGGTACGGTCACCCTTCCCGGTCACCGCGCCGATGCCGCCGACGCGGTGGCGGCCGCCGGATGCGGCTCGCACGGCTCCGCGCAGGGCGGCTGCGGCTCGCACGGCACGGCGGACGGCGGCGGCTGCGGGCCCTGCGGCGGCCACGCGGGGAGTGTCCCGCTTCCGGCGGGTGCCGCGCGCACCGACCTGGTGGCGGTCCGCCGCCGCGGCACCGGAACGGACCTGCCGCCCAATGCCTGAACCGCTCACCGCCGGCGAGCTCCTGGCACTGGACCGGGAGCACGTCTGGCATCCGTACGGGCCGATGCCGGGCCGTCAGGAACCGCTCGTCGTCGCGTCCGCGGCCGGGGTCCGGCTGCGGCTGGCCGAACCGGTCGAGGGCGTGACCGAGCTCGTGGACGGCATGTCCTCCTGGTGGTCGGCGATCCACGGGTACAACCACCCGGTGCTCAACGAGGCGGCACGCGGCCAGCTGGACCGTATGAGCCACGTCATGTTCGGCGGGCTCACGCACGAGCCCGCCGTCCGGCTCGCCGCCCGTCTGGTGGAGATCACCCCGGAGCCGTTGCGGCATGTCTTCCTGGCCGACTCCGGCTCGGTGTCGGTGGAGGTCGCCGTCAAGATGTGCCTGCAGTACTGGCGCTCCCTCGGGCGGCCCGCCAAGCAGCGCCTGATGACCTGGCGCGGCGGCTACCACGGCGACACCTGGCAGCCCATGTCCGTGTGCGACCCCGAGGGCGGCATGCACGGGCTGTGGTCGGGGGTGCTGCCCCGCCAGGTCTTCGCCGACGCCCCGCCGGCCGCGTACGAGGAGGCGTACGCCGACCATCTGCGGGAGACCGTCGCCCGCCACGCGCACGAGCTCGCCGCGGTGGTGGTGGAGCCCGTGGTCCAGGGCGCGGGCGGCATGTCCTTCCACTCCCCCGCGTATCTGCGGGTGCTGCGCGAGACGTGCGACGAGCACGACGTGCTGCTCGTGTTCGACGAGATCGCCACCGGCTTCGGGCGGACGGGCACGCTCTTCGCCGCCGAGCAGGCGGGCGTCTCCCCCGACGTCATGTGCGTCGGCAAGGCCCTGACGGGCGGCTATCTGACGATGGCCGCGACGCTGTGCACCGCGCGCGTCGCCGACGGGATCTCCCGGGGCGAGGTCCCCGTCCTCGCCCACGGCCCCACCTTCATGGGCAACCCGCTGGCGGCGGCCGTCGCCTGCGCCTCCCTCGACCTGCTGCTCGGGCAGGACTGGGCGCAGGAGATCAAGCGCATCGAGGCCGGACTGCGGGACGGGCTCGCGCCCGCGGCCGCGCTCCCGGGCGTGCGGGACGTACGGGTGCTGGGCGCGATCGGGGTCGTCCAGCTCGACAAGGCCCTCGACGCGGCTGCCATGGCGACCGTCACGCGGGCGGCCGTCCGCGGGGGGGTATGGTTGCGCCCGTTCCGGGACTTGATCTACACGATGCCCCCGTACGTGACGGGGAACGAGGACGTCGCGCGCATCTGCGCGGCGGTGTGCGCGGCGGCGGAGGCGGCATGACGGTGTTGTTCGTGACCGGTACGGGCACGGAGATCGGCAAGACGGTGGTCACGGCGGCCGTCGCGGCGACCGCGCTCGCGGTGGGCGCCAGTGTCGCCTACCTCAAGCCCGCGCAGACCGGCCTCCGTCCCGACGAGCCGGGAGACGCCGCGGAGGTGACGCGGCTGGCGGGGTACGAGCTCACCGGAGTCGAACTCGCCCGCTACCCCGACCCCCTGGCCCCGGCCACGGCGGCCCGGCGCGCCGGCCGGCCGGCCGTGGGCCCCGGTGAGATCGCCGAGGCCGCCGCGAAGCTGGCGGCCGTCCACGACATCGTGCTGGTCGAGGGCGCGGGCGGGCTCCTGGTGCGGTTCGACGAGGAGGGCTCCACGCTGGCGGACGCGGCGAAGATGCTGGGCTCACCGGTCCTCGTCGTCGCCCCGGCCGGGCTGGGCACGCTCAACACGGCCGCGCTCACCGCGGAGGCGCTGCGGGCCCGTGCGCTGACGTGCGCCGGCTTCGTGATCGGCAGCTGGCCCGACGACCCGGACCTGGCGGCCCGCAGCAATCTCGCCGACCTCCCGGTCTGCACCGGCGCGCCGCTGGTCGGCGCCGTCCCGGCCGGGGCCGCCCAGCTCACGCCGGAGGCGTTCCAGCGGGCCGCGCCGGGCTGGATCGCCCCCCGCATCGGCGGCCTGTGGGACGTGGACGCGTTCACCGCCGTCTGGAGTTCCATCATCTGACGTCACGTCGGTTCCGGGGCGGGGCGCGCGCTCGCGCTCCCGCCCCTCGGAAGGAACCGCGCGCAAGGAGGCATGGCGGCCCCGCTCCGGCGGCACAATCCGGAAGAGGGGGGCACGACGAGGCAAAGGGGACCTGCCATGCCCAGCCGTTCCGGCGCGATGCGCGAGCCCGTCCGCCACCCGCTGTTCGCCCGCTTCTACGCCCGCTGCGCCCGGGGCGCCGAGACCCGCATGGGCCTGGCGGAGCTACGGGGGGAACTGCTGGCCGGGCTGTCCGGCCGGGTGATCGAGATCGGCGCCGGACCGGGGCTGAACTTCCGTCACTACCCGCGCACGGTCGCGGAGGTCGTGGCCATCGAGCCCGAGCGCCATCTGCGCCGGCTCGCCGCCGAGGAGGCGCGGCGGGCGCAGGTGCCGGTGGATGTGGTGCCGGGTGTCGCGGAGGCACTGCCGGTCAAGACCGAGGGTTTTGACGCGGCGGTCTCCTCCCTGGTGATGTGCTCGGTGCGGGACCCGGCACGGGCGCTCGGCGAGTTGCTGCGCGTCCTGCGGCCGGGCGGTGAACTGCGGCTGCTGGAGCACTGCCGCGCCACGGGCCGCGGGGCCGCCGCGGCACAGTGGGCGGCGGACCACACGTTCTGGCCGCTGCTGTTCGGGGGCTGCCGGACCGGACGCGACACCCCCGCGGCCGTGCGGGCGAGTGGCTTCGAACTGCTGGAGCTGCGCCGTTTCCGCATTCCGGAGCGGGGGCTGCCGGTGCCGAGCTCGCCGCACGTCCTGGCCACGGCACGCCGTCCGGGCTGATCTTGCCCGTTGTACCTACTGGTATGTACAGTCCTCCGTGTGGACACCCCCGACCGGTTGATCGAGAGCACCCGCGAACTGCTGTGGGAACGCGGCTACGTCGGCACCAGCCCCAAGGCCATCCAGCAGCGCTCCGGTGTCGGCCAGGGCAGCATGTACCACCACTTCTCCGGAAAGCCCGACCTCGCGCTCGCCGCCGTGCGACGCACCGCCGCGGAGATGCGGGCACTGGCCGAGGAGCAACTGGCCGGGCCCGGTACGGCCGTCGAGCGGATCACCCGCTACCTGCGGCGCGAGCGCGAGGTGCTGCGCGGCTGCCCTGTGGGAGGGCTCACGCAGGACCCGGAGATCGTCTCCAGCGCGCGGCTGCGCGCCCCGGTGGACGAGACCTTCGAGTGGCTGCGCGGCCGGATCGCCGACGTCCTCGCCGACGGCCAGGCGCACGGCGAACTCGCCCCCGGGCTCGACGCCGACGACATCGCCGCGACCGTGGTCGCCGTCCTCCAGGGCGGCTACGTGCTCGCCCGCGCGGCGGGCTCGGCGGCGCCCTTCGACCAGGCCGTCAGCGGAGTGCTGGCGCTGCTGTCGCACCACTCCTAGGGAGCGCCGTGTACGCGATGCAGTACGAGATCACCCTGCCCGCCGACTACGACATGAGGATCATCCGGGATCGTGTGGCCGGCCGCGGACACCTCACCGACGCGTACGAGGGCCTGGGCTTCAAGGCCTACCTCGTAAGGGAGCGCGGCATCGACGGCTCACCGGTCAACCAGTACGCGCCCTTCTACCTCTGGGGCGACACCGCCGGGATGAACCGCTTCCTGTGGGGCGGCGGCGGCTTCGGGGGCATCGTCGGCGACTTCGGCCGCCCCGGCGTGCACCACTGGACCGGCGCCGCGTTCGGGCCCGGTCCGGAGCACGGCTCCACGCCCCGGGCGGCGAGCCGCCTGCGCGAGCGCCTGCCCGAGGGCGCCGACCCGCGCGAGCCGGTGGCCCGCGCGCTGCGGCGCTGGGAGGAGCGCCGCGCCGCGCCGGGTGTCCACGCGGCGCTGCTCGCGGTCGACCCCCGGCACTGGGAGATCGTCCAGCTCACCCTGTGGGCGGACGCGGTGGCGGGCGACGACCCGGACCGCTACGCGCTCCTGCACCTGTCCGCGCCGCACTGGCGGGACCTGCCCGTCGGCAGCCGGTGGCCGCGGGACTGACGCGCGCCGCCGCCGTTCAGGCGCTCCAGCCGCGCAGCACCTCGGCGATCTCCAGCACGTCGGCCGTGCCGCTCTTGACCAGCCGGGCCAGCTCCCGCACCCGCTCCGGCGAGGTGACGACCTTCAGCCCGCTCGCGACCAGGTAGGCGTAGGCCACGGCAGAGGCGAACATGACGTTGGACCGCTCCAGGGCAGGGACGTGCACCAGCAACTGCATGAGGGCCGCGGCGCACTCATGGGGGTCGCCGTACACGGGCACACCGAATATCTCGGCCTCGTGCCGGCTGACCGCGGCGACGAGCGCGCCCCAGTCGGCGACCTGGGGGTCGCCGGGTGTGTTGTGCTCGGCGACCATGAGCAGCCAGGCGAGATCGATCCGCAGGGTCAACGACGGCCTTCGTGCTCCGCGCCGAACTCCTCGGCGAAGACGGACTCGTACTGCTTCATGAAGTCGGCGGCCGCCTCGACGAAGGTCCGCCCGTTCTCGCCCGCGTCCTGCTGGACGAGTTCCTCGATGTAGCGGTTCACACTGATCCCCCGCTGCGCGGCCCGTTCCCGGGCGGTCGCGGCGGTGGTCTCGTCGACCCGCACGTTCAACTGGGTCTTGGCCATACCGACAGGCTAGCGCCAAGGTGCTAGCAGTGACAAGTGCCCCTTACACGGACGATCCGGAGCGCGACCGCCGGACGATGCACACCGGCCCGCGACGACCTACCCTCGCCCCATACGACAGCACGCACATCGGCATGATGGGGGACAAGCGTGTCGACACCGGCAACACCGCCAACAACCGGCACACAGGACACCGTGACGGGCGCCGGGCCGGCCGCCCGGGCCCTGGCGCTGACCAAGGCGTACGGAACGGGCGAGACCCGCGTGGTGGCACTGGACGCGGTGGACGTGGACATCCAGCGGGGCCGGTTCACCGCCGTCATGGGCCCGTCCGGCTCCGGCAAGTCCACGCTGATGCACTGCCTGGCGGGGCTGGACTCGGTCACCTCCGGGCAGGTGTGGATCGGCGACACCGAGATCACGCGCCTGGGCGAACGGCAGCTGACACGTCTGCGCCGGGACCAGGTCGGATTCGTCTTCCAGGCCTTCAACCTGCTGCCGACGCTGACCGCCGCGGAGAACATCACGCTGCCGATGGACATCGCCGGTCGCAGGCCCGACCAGGAGTGGCTGGACCGCGTCATCGACACCCTGGGCCTGCGCGACCGGCTCCGGCACCGCCCGGCGCAGCTGTCCGGCGGACAGCAGCAGCGCGTCGCGTGCGCCCGCGCGCTCGCCTCCCGCCCGCAGCTGATCTTCGCCGACGAGCCCACCGGCAACCTGGACTCCCAGTCGGGCGCGGAGGTGCTGCGCTTCCTGCGGGAGGCCGTGGACCGGCTGGGCCAGACCGTGGTGATGGTGACCCACGACCCCACCGCCGCCGCGCACTCCGACCTGGTGCTCTTCCTCAACGACGGGCGCATCGTCGACGACCTGGCCCGGCCCTCGGCCGACGGCGTGCTGGAGCGGCTCAAGCGCTTCGACGCGCTGCGGAAGCAGGGCTAGGACCTCCCGTGCTCCGGGCGACGCTGCGCAGCTTCCTGGCCCACAAGGGCCGGCTGCTGCTGTCGGCGCTCGCCGTCCTGCTGTCGGTGGCGTTCGTCACCGGCAGCATGATCTTCTCCGACACCGTCAACCGCACCTTCGACCAACTCTTCGCCTCGACCGCGGCCGATGTGACGGTGGGTCCGCCCGAGGCGTTCTCCGAGAACCAGAACTACGCCTCGGGCCAGGTGGCCACCCTCCCCGCGTCGCTGCTGGCCAAGGTCAGGGCCGTGCCGGGGGTCGCCAACGCGCGCATCGACGTCACCGTCCAGAACATCACCGTCGTCGACGCCCGGAACCGCCCCGTCGGGCCGACGACCGGGGCGCCCACCCTGGCCACCAACTGGTCCGGCAATCCGCGCAGTCCGGTCCGGCTGACCAGCGGCCACGCGCCGCACGGCGACCGCGAGGCACTGATCGACGCCGACACCGCGGCCAACCGCCGGCTGCGGATCGGTGACACCCTGCGCGTGCTCGCGCAGCCGGGCGCCTTCCCCGTGCGGCTCGTCGGCATCGCCACGTTCACCACCACCAACCCGGGCGCGGCCCTGCTGTTCGTGGACACGCCCACCGCCCAGACCCGGCTGATCGGCCGGGCCGGAACCGCGACGTCGGTCGCCGCCGACGCCGCGCCCGGCGTGTCCGACGCGACGCTGAAGCGGCGGATCGCCGCCGCGCTGGGCCCCGGCTGGACGTACACGACACAGGCCGAGCAGGCGAAGTCGGCCGCCGAGTCGCTGGCGACGTTCCTCGACGTGATCAAGTACGTGATGCTGGGCTTCGCCGGGATCGCGGTCCTCGTCGGCGTCTTCCTGATCGTCAACACCTTCTCCATGCTCGTCGCGCAGCGCACGCGCGAACTCGGGCTGCTGCGGGCGCTGGGCGCGGACCGGCGGCAGGTGCGGCGCTCGGTGCTGGTGGAGGCGGCGCTCCTCGGCCTGGCCGGGTCCACCCTGGGACTGCTGTGCGGGGTCGGACTGGCGTCCGGGCTGATCCGGCTGCTGGGGGCGTTCGGGATGAACATCGGCGCCTCGCACATGGTGCTGCGCCCCCTGGTGCCGGCGGCCGCGTACGCGATCGGGCTCGTGGTGACGCTCGTCGCGGCCTACCTGCCGGCCCGCCGGGCCTCGCGGGTCTCCCCCATGGCCGCGCTGGCCGACGTCGAGGTCACCGACGGCGACCGGTCGCTGCGAGGGCGGGCCATCGCCGGCGGGCTCCTCGCCCTGCCGGCGGCGGCCGCACTCGCGGGCGCGGCCGCCGCCGGGACCATCGGTGCCGCCGCGTCCTTCCTCGGCCTGGGCATCGGGCTCTCGCTCATCGCCGCGGTCGTGGCGGGCCCGCTGCTCGTGCGCCCGGTCATCCGCGTGGTGGGCGGCGGGCTGCCGCGGGTGTTCGGGCCCGTGGGGCGGATGAGCCAGCGCAACGCGCTGCGCAATCCGCGGCGTACCGGCGCGACGGCCTCGGCGCTCATGATCGGGCTCGCGCTGGTGACCGGCATGTCGATGGCGGGGACCTCGATGGCCACCTCCTTCGACCGCGAGATCGACAAGGCGCTCGGCGCCGACTTCGTCGTCCAGGGCGACCACTTCGCGCCCTTCTCCCCCGCCGTGACCCGGGCGGTGCGCGCAGTACCGGGGGCCGGCCAGGTCGTCCCGATGCGCTATGTGCCGCTCCTCGTCACCCTGCCCGGCGGCCGCACCACCCGGCTCACCGGCGCCGCCATCGGCCCCGGCGCCGACGACGTGCTCCATCTCGACTACGCCCGCGGCGACACGGCCCGGGCACTGGCCCCGGACAGCGTCTCGCTCTCCCAGGAGTACGCGACCCGGCACGGACTGGGGATCGGCAGCAGGCTGCCGGTGCGGTTCGCCGACGGGCGCGGGGCCACGTTCACCCTGAGGGCCTTGACCACCAGCCAGGGCACCGTGTTCGGCGACGACGCCACGTTGACCATGGGACTCGCCACCGCCGAGCGCCATCTGCCGCGGAGCCAGGACGCCGCCCTGTACGTCAACGCCGCGCCCGGCACGTCGAAACCGGCGCTCCGGACGCAGCTGGAAAAGGCGCTGACGCCCTATCCGCAGGTCGAGGTCCGCGACCAGGCGGACTACAAGAAGCTCGTCCGCACCCAGATCTCCGTGCTGCTCACCCTCGTCTACGCGCTGCTCGGACTGGCGATCCTCATCGCGGTCCTCGGCGTCGTCAACACCCTTGCCCTGTCCGTGGTCGAGCGCACCCGCGAGATCGGGCTGCTGCGGGCCATCGGCCTGTCCCGCCTCCAGCTCCGGCGCATGATCCGCCTGGAGTCGGTGGTGATCGCCGTGTTCGGCGCGGTGCTGGGCCTCGGGCTCGGCCTGGTGTGGGGAGTGGTGACCCACGAGGTGCTCGCCCTGAAGGGCATCCGGGCCCTCACGGTCCCCTGGACGACCGTCGGGGCGGTCATGGCCGGCTCGGTGGTCGTCGGCCTGCTGGCCGCCCTCCTCCCGGCGCTGCGCGCCTCCCGGATGAACGTGCTGGCGGCCATCGCGCACGAGTGACGGCGTGCGCCGTGCGGTGGCCACGTGCCGCGACGTCCCGACCGTCCGCCCCTTCCGCTCGCCGGCGCGGCGCACGCCACCAGCGTCGGCGTCTTCGCGCTCAACACCAGCTGCCCTCCGGCCGGACGGACAGCTGAAACCGGGCTTCGGAACGTTTACGCGCCGGGCCTGTTGCCGCGTCGGCTGAGACTAGCTGTGAGAGACGGTCACTCGGCACGGATGTGTGTCAGAACCTCACTTCAACCGTTGCTGAGGCCCACCCCCGCCGCACCAGTAGGTGCACTACTTGCCTTTGCCTCGCTGGTAAAGCCAGATGGCGTGATCCAGTTCCCAGGGGGTGCAGCCCATGATCTGCGCTGCAGCAGTCAGCAGATTGCGTGCCTCGGGCACGCCCATAGGACGCTTCAGAACGTGGGCCAGCCAGTTCAGGACCATACGGTCCGGCTTGATGCCTGCGTCGTCGCCGGCGAGCATCCACAGGTAGCTGAGCCGGACCCCGTAGGCGCCATGGCCCGGCACCTGGGCCAGCGCCTTCTCAACCTTGGCGAGATGATGGTCGTCGGCCAGCAGTTTCTCGACGTCGACGTGGAGATTTACGCCATGGTCCACGAGGATCCGCGCATAGTCCGCGGCCGCCTCGGCCTTGAGGATCCCGCCTCTCGGTGACGTGCGCCCACGGTTGTTGAGGACGGCGGCCAAGGCGTTCATGTCCGTAGCGCACTGCACGAATCGGGACAGCGGCTCTTCCCCACCGGGGTGGTCGGTGCCGCGCGGGTAGAGCCGTTGCTCAAGTCCCGCGTGGTCGGCGTATCTGCGGCACACGTTCACGACGCCTGAGTAATGGGCATTGATCGAGAAGACCGCGTCGAGCACGCACAGCGACAGGTGAGCCCACCGCTTCAGCCCGGACTCCGGTCCGCACCGGACGATGTCCACCTTCTCGGCGGCCATGACGACCGCGTTGATCTCCTGTTCCTCCATGTTGCTCCCCCTGGTCAATCGCCCTACCGGTGTGGGCCGACTCGTCCGACCGATCACCTCTTCCATCTGGCTCCCAGGGAGCCAGACTCATCACTCGATCACGGAAGGAGTCACTTTTCATCGACCGATAGGGAGTCATGGTTCAAAGCACGGCGACACCCACCCTGGGGCTACTCCCATGCACCATCGTCGGCATCCCCCGATCGCTTTCGCCGCAGCCACGCGCGGGGTCTGACGTAAAGCCAGCAGCACTACCAGGCAGCGTTCAGGCTCGGTCGCCGACGCAGTGGGCGCACGGATTCCACTTCTCGGGCACTGTGCCGTCAATCGGGAACGTCAGAAGCTTCGCCCCGCGATAGCCCCGCTGGAACGCGTTGCAGTACAGGTCGGCGTGGTAGAAGTCACTCGTCTCGGTCGTGATGTACTCGGGATCAAACTCCCAGGTACCTGGGCGCATGTAGCGACCGGCGGAGTCCGTGCGAAGGCCCACCCTGATGTGGCCGCTCTGCCGGCCGGAGCGCGTCAGAATGTTTACGCCAGACGCCTCGGCGAACTCGTAGACGTCGAAGTTCGGGTCTGAGTAGCCCAACACCTGAGCGGTGACCCACATGACATTGGTACGGACGTTCTGGGCCTCGTTTTCGCTGAGGACCTCGTCGCCGCAGTTACTGTCACTGGCCCGATTGTGGCCCGCCCGGTCGATCCGGTACGGGGCGTCGGACCAGTCATGCTGCTTGATCTCGGCAGCGAATTGGCTGGCAAGGCGGCTGAGAGCCATGGCGTCCTCCGATAGGACGTTGTGAGGCCGTCCCCCGATGGGACAGACACTTCAAGGTACGCGGCCCATGAGTCGTCGACCCAGCGCAATCGACCACAACTAACTGCGGACTACGGCGAGATCAGTAGTCCGTCCCAAGGCGTGCAGGGCGAGGGAGGAGCCTTCCTGACGCGACGCGGTACTCGACAGGCCGGTCCTGCGTCTTTACGAGGACGCCATCAGCAGCCAGAAGCCGGAGAGCGCGCCGGGCCTGCTTCTCACGGGCGCGTTCGTCCCTGGCCTCAATGCCAGCGTCACGGAGCGCCGTGACCGCGCGCTGTGTATCCCACGTACCTCCGAGAGCCAGGACTGCGTTCACTAGCGTCTGATCGTGTGTCGCAGTCACGTTGGACCCCTTCGGGTGGCGATCGATGCCACGGCGGCGGAAGCAGTGTGGCATGTGGCACCGACAGCGGGCATGGCCCTCGTGGTGTCTGTGTCGGGATGTGGGGTCAGGTGGCGCGACGGACCATGCGCTGCTGGGCGGGATCCCAGTCACACTCGGCTTAGGTGCGGTTGATATCGGGGAGGGATGAGTGGCCAAGGTCGATGACGAAGCCCTACTCGTGGCACTCGGCGTCGCCGGGCCACATGCCGGTTCAGCGGGTGTTGCAAACGGAGCCGCCGTGGCCGCAGCCAGCGCGCTGCTGACCGGTGGCGGCCCCAGCGGGCGACGTCGCATCCGGGAGGGGGGCGGCCTGGCCGGACCTTGCAGTCAGGGCAGTCGGTCAGCTCGGGTTCGGGGGCGGGTGGGGTTTCGGGTTCGGGGGCCGTGGGTGTCCTCACTACGGTGTGCCCAGGCTGGATTCGAACTTGCGACACCCGCGTCTTCGGCCCGAGGACCCAGGTCGCCGCGGCGCACGACACCGAGCGCACGTTCGACATCCTCGTCCGGCGCCGACGATCGCGTGCAGGTGCCTCATCCGCAAGGAGCAGCACCGCGCCGGGGCGTCCGGGGGGCTTCGCCCGCGTGATCGCGGGACCCGGGCGGAACGGCACGTAAAACCCTCGACCTGCGCCGGGGCGGCCTGCTTGGGTGGGGGCGTGAACGATCTGCGGATACGCGGCGCGGCACCTGCCGACGCCGAAAGGGTGCTGGCCTTCTGGAAGGACGCGGCGGAGGGGACCACCGTCAGCGACGACCTGGCCGGGGTGCGCGGGCTCATCGCGCGCGACCCCGAGGCACTGCTCCTCGCCGAACGCGACGGGGAACTCGTCGGCACCGTGATCGCCGGCTTCGACGGCTGGCGCTGCCACCTGTACCGCCTGGCTGTGCACCCGCAACGGCGCCGCCAGGGCGTCGCGACCGCGCTGCTGGCCGCGGCCGAGACCCGCTTCACCGCGTTCGGCGGCCGCCGCGGGGACGCGATGGTGCTGGTGCGCAACGAGCGGGCCCATCACGCCTGGCGGTCGGCGGGCTACCTGCCGAACGAGGAATGGCGACGCTGGACGAAGCCCCTGGTCGGCGTGCGCCCGCCCGGCCCGCCCGCCGCCGGCTGACGCGCCCGGCCCGCGGGGGCTCGCGCCGCCTCCCCCGACGGCAGCAAAATCGCGCGCGCCACCGTCCGCTGACCGATCATGGGATCGAGGTGTCCCGATGACCGAAGTGCTCCTGCTGGCCGTCGCGCTGCTGCTCACCCTGGCGTGTGCGGTCTTCGTCGCCGCGGAGTTCTCGCTGACCACCGTCGAGCGCGCCGATCTGGAGCGCGCCGCGCGGGCCGGTGAGCGGGGCGCGTCCGCGGCGCTGCGTGCCGTGCGCACCCTGACGCTGCAGTTGTCCGGGGCCCAGCTCGGCATCACCGTCACGGGCCTGGTGATCGGCATGCTGGCCGAAGGCTCGATCGCGAAGCTGCTGGCCGGGCCCTTGCGCGCGCTCGGGATGCCGCGGGCGGGGGCGACGTCGCTCGCTCTGGTCCTGGGCACGGCGCTCTCGACAGTCGTGCTGATGGTGGTCGGCGAACTGGTCCCCAAGAACTGGGCGATCTCCCGTCCGCTGCCGGTCGCCAGGGCGGTCGCCCCCGCGCAGCGGGCGTTCACCACCGCCTTCGGCCCGCTCATCCGGCATCTCAACAACTCGGCCAACCGGATTCTGCGTCGCCTGGGCATGGAGCCCGCCGAGGAGCTCGCGTCCGCCCGCAGCCCGGAGGAGCTGGTCGCGCTGGCCCGGCACTCGGCGCGGGCCGGGGCCCTGGAGGCCGACACCGCCGAACTGTTCGTCCGCACCCTGGGCCTGGCGGAGCTGACCGCCGAGAACGTCATGACCCCCCGCGTCCAGGTCGCCTCCCTGGACGAGCGCGCGAGCTGCCAGGACGTCGCCGACGCGACCCGGGCGACCGGCCTGTCCCGCTTCCCCGTGCACCGGGGCGGACTGGACGACGTCATCGGCATCGTCCACATCAAGGACGTGCTGGCCGTGCCGGCCGAGCGCCGGCCGGGCCATCCGCTGACCCCGTTGCTGCGCGAGCCGCTGCTGGTGCCCGAGTCGCTGACCGTGGACCGGCTGCTGGACCGGCTCGCCGGGGACACGGGCATGGCGGTGGTGATCGACGAGTACGGGGGCACGGCCGGGGTCGTCACCCTGGAGGACATCGTCGAGGAGGTCGTCGGCGAGGTGCGGGACGAGCACGACCCGCAGGAGACGCCCGACATCGCCTTCGTCCACCGGGACCGCACCGGCCGCCGGGTCTACGACGCCGACGGCGCCACGCGCACCGACCAGCTGGCCCGGATCGGGCTGCGGGCGCCCGAGGGCCCGTACGAGACGCTGGCCGGCCTGATCGCGGAGCGGCTCGGCCGCATCCCCGTCACCGGGGACGTCGCCGAGGCCGCCGGGTGGGTGCTGGAGGTCACCGACGACACCGGGCACCGGGCCGCGCATGTGCGGCTGATCTCCCCGCCGCCGGGCGAGGAGCCGCCCGGCGACGGGGATGCGGCGGCGCGGGACGGGACCGGCGACGGCGCGGCGGGGGTGCGATGACCTTCCTGCAGATCCTCGTCGGCCTGCTGACGCTGGTGGTGAACGCGTTCTTCGTCGGCGCCGAGTTCGCCATGATCTCTGTGCGGCGCAGCCAGATCGAGCCCCGCGCGGAGGCCGGGGAACGCGGCGCGCGGCACGTCCTGTGGGGACTCCAGCACCTGTCGCCGCTGCTGGCCGCCGCGCAGCTGGGGATCACGCTGTGCACCCTGGTGCTCGGCATCGTGGCCGAGCCCGCCATCGAGCACCTGCTGTCCCCGCTGTTCCAGGCGCTGCACGTGCCGGAGAACGCGGTCCATGTCGCGTCGTTCGCGATCGCTCTGACCCTGGCCACGTACGCGCACATGCTGCTGGGCGAGATGGTGCCGAAGAACATCGCGCTCGCCGCGCCCGAGCGCACCGCGCTGGCGCTCGGGCCGCCGCTGGTGACGCTGGCACGGGCGCTGCGCCCGGTGATCTTCACGATCAACGCGTTCGCCAACGGGCTGCTGAAGCTGTTGCGGGTGGAGCCGAAGGACGAGGTCGCCGCCGTGTTCTCCGACGACGAGCTGGCCCGGATGGTCACCGACGCGGGGGCCGCGGGACTGCTGGACGAGCGGGCCGCGATCCGGCTGCAGGACGCCCTCGAACTGGGCCGCCGGCCGGTGGGCGAGGTCGTGGTGCCCGCCGACCGGGTGGTGGTGGCGCGCTCGGACATCACCCCCGAGGGGCTGGAGCGGCTGAGCGCGCGCTCGGGGTTCTCCCGCTTCCCGGTCACCGGGGAATCCGGCCGCGTCCTGGGCTACCTGCATGTCAAGGACGCCCTCGCCTGCGGCCCGGCCCGCCGCGACCTGCCGTTCCCGCGCGGCGCGATCCGGCGCATCACCCGCGTGGGCGCGGCGACGCCGCTGGACGACGTCCTGGCCGCGATGCGGGCCAGCGGCGCGCACCTGGCGGCGGTGGTCGACGACCAGGGGCGCGGCATGGGCCTGGTGACGATGGAGGACGTGCTCAGGCAGCTGATGGGGCACGCACCGGCCCCCTGAGGCGCCCTCGAAGCGGCCCGGTAGGATCACGGCCGCCATGGAGATGACCGCCACCCACACCAGCTTCGTCGCGCTCGGCGACTCCTTCACCGAGGGCATGTCGGACGCCCTGCCGAACGGCACCTACCGGGGCTGGGCCGACCTCCTCGCGGGCCGGCTCGCTGCGCACAGCCCGGACTTCCGCTACGCCAATCTGGCCGTACGGGGCAAGCTCATCCAGCAGATCGTCGACGAGCAGGTGGAGACCGCGGCCTCGATGGGCGCGGACCTGGTGACGCTGGTCGGCGGTCTGAACGACGTGCTGCGGCCCAAGTGCGACGTCCCGCGGGTGTGCGCGCTGCTGGAGAAGGCCGTCGAGCGGCTGTCGCCGAGCTGCCGCCAACTCGTCCTGATGCGCAGCCCCGCCCGCCGGGGCCCGGTCGCGGCCCGTTTCCAGCCGCGCATGGAGGAGCTGTTCGCCTTCATCGACCAGCTGGCCGCCCGGCACGGCGCCCTCGTGGTCGACCTGTACGGGGCAGATGTGCTGGGTGATCCGCGCCTGTGGGCGGACGACCGGCTGCACCTGGACGAGGAGGGCCACCGCCGGGTGGCCGAGGCGGTCTGGCAGGCCCTCGGCCACACCCCGGGCTTCGACTGGACAGAGGCCCTGCCCGTCGGGATCAAGCTCCCCTGGGCGGCCCGCCGGACGGCCGACCTGCGCTTCACCCGGCAGCACCTGGTCCCGTGGATCGGCCGCCGCCTCACCGGCCGCTCCTCCGGCGACGGACTGTCCCCCAAGCGCGCGGAACTGCTCCCCCTCCCGGCCGCGGACGCCTGATCCGGACCCCGGGCCTCACCATTCCTCCGAGGGCACCGGCCGGTCCGCGGCGACATACCGGCTCAGTACCTCGTGGCTGTCCGGAGTGAAGACCTGCCGTCGCATGAAGCCCGACAGCTCGCTCCCGGTCATCCAGTCGTGCCACACGACCTCGTCCCCGTCGGGCCTGACCTGGCCGAGGACGACGGCCTCGTGGATCGCGAGCCAATGAGGGCTCAGGCCGCCAAGGCTCAGGAACTTGACCACGGGGTGAACCGGCACCTGGACCCCCAGCTCCTCCTCCAGCTCGCGGGCTGCCGCCGCTTCGTACGACTCGCCCACGGCGACCGCACCGCCGACCGCGACCTCGTAGTGCCCCGGGAAGCGGGACACCCGCCCGGAACGCCGGTGGACGAGGAACCGTCCCTCTCGATCGCGACACATCGTCACGGCGATCCGGTGCAGCCAACCCCGGTGGACAGCCTCGGCGCGGCGCACCACAGCCACCACGAGATCGCGTTCATCGACCTGTTCGACCCATTCGTCCATGGGCCGACGATCGCAGCCACCTCTGACACCGCAGCGACGTCCGCCGCCTGATGTCCGGAGCCGACCGGTCCCTGAACCCCGCACCGACCTCGCGCGGACGCACCGCCACATCGCCGGCTGAGCGTTTCTGACCTGGCCTTTCCACTCCCCCCTGGGCGTGGGCGGCGGCCATGGACGGCGGGTAAACTCTCGCTACGTGACTTCCAAGCCCCGCATCCCCGACGTCCTGGCCGGCCGCTACGCATCCGTGGAGCTCGCCACCCTGTGGTCCCCCGAGCAGAAGGTGGTGCTGGAGCGCCGCCTGTGGCTGGCGGTGCTGCGGGCGCAGAAGGACCTCGGGATCGAGGTGCCGGACGAGGCCATCGCGGACTACGAGCGGGTGCTGGAGCAGGTGGACCTCGCGTCCATCGCGGAGCGCGAGAAGGTCACGCGGCACGACGTCAAGGCCCGCATCGAGGAGTTCAACGCGCTCGCGGGCCACGAGCAGGTCCACAAGGGCATGACCTCGCGCGACCTCACGGAGAACGTCGAGCAGCTGCAGATCCGGCTGTCGCTGGAGCTCGTGCGCGACCGCTCGGTGGCCGTGCTCGCCCGCCTGGGCCGGCTGGCCGCCGAGTACGGCGAGCTGGTCATGGCCGGGCGCTCCCACAACGTCGCCGCCCAGGCCACCACGCTCGGCAAGCGGTTCGCGACCGCCGCCGACGAGCTGCTGGTCGCGTTCGCCCGCGTCGAGGACCTCCTCGGCCGCTACCCGCTGCGCGGCATCAAGGGCCCGGTCGGCACCGCGCAGGACATGCTGGACCTGCTGGGCGGCGGGGCCGAGGGCGAGGCGAGGCTCGCGGAGCTGGAGCGGCGGGTCGCGCAGCACCTGGGCTTCTCGCGCGAGTTCACCTCGGTGGGCCAGGTCTACCCGCGCTCGCTGGACTACGACGCCGTCACCGCGCTGGTGCAGCTGGCCGCCGCGCCCTCCTCGCTGGCCAAGACGATCCGGCTGATGGCCGGCAACGAACTGGTCACCGAGGGCTTCCAGCCCGGGCAGGTCGGCTCCTCGGCCATGCCGCACAAGATGAACACCCGCTCCTGCGAGCGCGTCAACGGCCTGGCCGTCGTCCTGCGGGGCTACGCCTCGATGGTCGGCGAGCTGGCCGGCGACCAGTGGAACGAGGGCGACGTCTCCTGCTCGGTGGTGCGGCGCGTGGCGCTGCCGGACGCGTTCTTCGCGCTGGACGGCCTGATGGAGACCTTCCTGACGGTGCTCGACGAGTTCGGCGCCTTCCCGGCCGTCATCGCCCGCGAACTCGACCGCTACCTGCCCTTCCTGGCGACCACGAAGGTGCTCATGGCCTCGGTTCGCGCCGGGGTCGGCCGGGAGGTCGCGCACGAGGTCATCAAGGAGCACGCGGTGGCGTCCGCGCTCTCGATGCGCGAGAAGGGCGCCGACCGCAACGAGCTGCTGGACCGGCTCGCCGAGGACGAGCGGATCCCGCTGGACCGCGCGCAGCTCGACGCCCTCATGGCGGACCGGCTCTCCTTCACCGGCGCGGCGTCCGCGCAGGTCGCGGAGGTCGTCCGGCGCGTCGAGGAGGTCACGTCGCGTCATCCGCTGGCGGCCTCGTACCGGCCCGGGGCCATCCTCTGACGACCGGCAGGCCCCCGCAGGACGAGCTGGAGGCCGCCCGCGAGCGCACCGTCCCCGATGTGATCGCGGACGGTCTGCGCGTGCTCTTCTGCGGCATCAATCCGAGTCTGATGTCCGCCGCCACCGGCCATCACTTCGCGCGTCCCGGCAACAGGTTCTGGCCGGTCCTGCACGGCTCCGGGTTCACGCCGCGCCGGCTGGACCCCTCCGAGCAGGAGGAGTTGCTGTCGTACGGGCTCGGGATCACCAATGTGGCGGCGCGTGCCTCCGCCCGCGCGGACGAGCTCAGCAGGGCCGAACTCGTCGCGGGCGGAGCGCTGTTGACGGAGCGGGTGCTCCGGCACCGGCCGCGCTGGCTGGCGGTGGTGGGTGTCACCGCCTACCGGGTGGCGTTCGCCGACCCGCGTGCCGCGATCGGTCCGCAGGAGCGGACGGTCGGCGACACGCGGATCTGGGCGCTGCCCAACCCCAGCGGCCTCAACGCCGGGTGGACGACGGCGGCGATGGTGGAGGAGTTCGGGCGGCTGCGGGCCGAGGCCGGTGACTGAGTCCCGGCCTCAGCAGCGCGGCACCGGCTTGCTGTACGTGGTGCCGCTGGGTGAGGCCACGTAGTGGTCCGAGACGTAGCGGCCGCTGTCGAGCCGGTCCCAGACCGCGGTGGTGCCGACCTTGGTGCCGCTCCGCTGGCACACCACCCACGCCAGCCCGCCGTTCGGCACGGTGCCCTGGGCGGCGTACGAGGTGCCGGGGCCGCTCCGCTGGGTCAGTCCGCCGGTCGCGGTGGTCTGGTAGGGGTAGACGCAGCGCGGGAGGGGTGAGCTGTAGCCGGTCGTCGAGGGCGTGCTGACGTAGTGGTCGGTCACGTAGGTGCCGTCGCTCAGCTTGTCCCACACGGTAGTGGTGCCGACCTTCGGGCCGGGCGTCTGGCACAGGACCTGGAGTGCGGAGCGGGACGCGTGGGTCCGGACGACGGGGTAGCTGCCGGACGGCCCGGAGCGGGCGTTGAGGACGCCTGTGCCGGTCACCGTGTAGGCGTACGCGACGGTGGCGACGGGGGCGTCGAGGCGGTCGTTGTCGATGTTGACCGTGACGCCTCCGTAGGTCTCGTTGTGGCTGCCGCGGTACTGCTTGGCCCGCTGGTGGACGGCCCACTTGGCGTCCGCCACGCCGGTCCAGCCCTTGAGGGTGTCGGCGCCGTCGTAGCGCGCGATCCACAGGGCGTCGGGGCGGGCGTAGGACGCCGAGGTGAAGACGTCGGCGAGCTGCCGGGCCCCGAGGTTGAGGTTCATGTAGACGCCCGAGAGGTAGCCGAGGCGGTGCAACTCCTTGGTCCAGGCGGACAGATAGCTGAGCACGGCGGTGCGGCAGCCGGTGTCGGACTGCGTGTAGTTCTCGATGTCGTTGTAGAAGGCGCTGCCGGGGCGCATGCCGAGCGCCTTGGCCGCGGCGATGGCGTCCCGGGCCGCGGTGGTGCCCTGGGTGCGGGCGGTTGCCGCGGTGCGGCTGATCTTCGCGTCGGTGGGGCGGCCCCCGCACGGTGGCTGGAGGCCCTTGTGGATCGGCAGCAGGCGCCACTTCAGCCGGGAGACGGAGGTGACCCAGGCCACCGTCAGTTCGGGCTGGGCGCAGGTGCGGTTGACCCCGCTGATGTACACGCCGAGCGCGCGGTACGGCGAGGCGTTCCACGCCTGGATGGTGGTCAGCGGCGGGGCCGTGCAGGCGTCGAAGGCGAGCCCGGAGTAGCGGGTCGCGGTGGCGCCTGCCGGGTAGCCGGTGTTCGTGGCGGGTTCGGCGGCGGCGGCCGGTGCGAGCACCAGGGCGCTGACGACGGCCAGAACGGCCGAGAACACGGCGGCCGGCAGGCGCCGCACACGGCGGAGGGCACGGAGAGGTGGGAGGTGAACGGTACGGCGCGGGTGCGGCATGGGCGGTTCCCCCTGGATCGCGCGACGCGGCGCGGATCCGGTCGGCGTCCGGCCGTCCGTCCGCCGGGGCGTCCGGTCCGCCGGGCGGACTCCCGGGGCCTGTCCGGGCACGTGCCGCCGCGCATGATGTCGCGTCAAGCTGTTCCGCACGCAGCGTAGGCGCCCGGTCACCCAGCCGTCGAGCACTGCGGACGAGAAGCCGCTCTAAGGGATGAGGTCCGTGTCGGCGACGGCGGCGAGCAGATGCGGCCTGGCGTCGGCTATCGCTATCCAGTGCCGGCCGACCCGCCAGGTGAAGGCCTCGTCGGCGTGGCCGCTCAGGACCGCCAGCGGCGCCGGTACGGCCTCGCCCAGCGCCGAACGCTCAAGGTGGGGACGGAGGTCGACCATCGTGGCCGCTGCGCCGAAGCGGCCGGTCAGGGCGGACACGAGGGACTCGCAGGCCGCCCCCACGTCGTCCTCCCACTGCGGGAGCAGTCCCTCGTCGGGATCGCGGCCCCCGTCCCCGGCGGCGAGGTCCGCGAGGTGGAATCCGGGGTCGCCGCCGGCCGCGTCGAGGCGGGCGCGCAGCGCCTCCACGGCGGCGAGGTGACGTACGAGATCCATGGGAACAGTAAACCCCCCGGGTCCGACACTTGACGTCGCGTCACGGAAGGGACCGCCGGGCCACTCGCCGCGGACGGCCCGGGCGGGTACGATCCGGCCAACACGCGCGCACGCTGGGAGGACGTACTTTGGCGGGGCTCACCGGCGGGGATCCGTCCCTGCTCCGGCGGATCAATTCCGCTGTGGTGCTGCACGCGCTGCGTGGTGCCCCCGGGCCGAGCCTGACCGAACTGGTGCACAGCACCGGGCTGTCGCGGCCGACCGTCGAGGGTGTGATCGAGGGCCTGATGGAGTCGGGCCTGGTGGTCGAGGCGCCGCAGGAGCCGGGGGACGCGCGCAAACAGGGCCGCCCGGCGCGCAGGTTCCGCTTCCATGCCGAGGCCGGTCATCTGCTGGGCATCGAGATCGGGGCCCGCCAGGTGCGGGCGCTGCTGTCGGACCTGAGCGGCCGGGTCCTCGGTTCGCTGGCGCACGACGTGGCCGACGCGACTCCGGCGGAGGAACGGCTCGAACGAGTACGGGGCACGGTCGCCGAGCTGCTGCGCAAGGCGGGAGTGGCGCGCAGCACCTTGTGGGCGGTCGGCGTCGGCAGCCCGGGGATCGTGGAGACGGACGGCGCGGTACGGCTGAGCACGGCCCTCCCGGGGTGGACGGGCCTGCCGCTGGGCGAACGGCTGCGCCGGTCGTTCCGCTGTCCGGTGCTGGTGGAGAACGACGCGAACGCGGCGGCCGTGGCGGAGCACTGGAAGGGCGCGGCCGTCGGCACCGACGACGTCGTCTTCGTACTGGCCGGGCTCAGCCCGGGCGCGGGCTCGCTGATCGGCGGCCGGCTGCACCGGGGTTTCGGCGGGGCGGCGGGCGAGATCGGCGCCCTGCACCTGCTCGGCCGCGAGGCGACCCCGGAACGCCTGCTGTCGACGACCGGCACACCGCTGCACCCGCTGGACGAGCCCGCGGTCGCGGAGGTCTTCGCGCTGGCGAGGGCGGGCGACGCGCAGGCCCGCGAGGCTGTCGAGCGCTTCCTGCAGCGCCTGGTGCACGATGTGGCGGCGCTCGTGCTGGCCATCGACCCCGAACTCGTCGTGATCGGGGGCTGGGCGGCCGGCCTGGACGGCGTGCTGGAGCCGCTGCGCGCCGAGTTGGCCCGTTACTGCCTGCGGCCGCCGGAGGTGGCGCTGTCGGCGCTGGGGCAGGAGGCGGTGGCGACCGGCGCGCTCCGGCTGGCCCTGGACCACGTCGAGGAGCAGCTCTTCGCGGTGGCGCGCACCTCTCTGCTCAACCGCTGAGCGGCGACCGGAGCCGGGGCGATTCGAGAGCAATTCGGGGGAAATCTCACGACTCACCGGCCTGCTTGTTTTGCCGGTTTGTCCGACCAGCCGACGATCCCTGTCATCGGCAGTTGACGCCGCGCCGCGGTGGCGCGGCCGGTGGAAGGGCGTCCCGCGTGCGGCGAGCTGTGATCCTGGGTGTGTCCGTGGTCCTGGCGGCGGGGGCGCTCACCGCGGCCCCCGCCTCGGCCTTCATGCCCGGTCCCGTGGACGACCCCTTGCGGACGGCGGGTGTCGCCCTGGCCGCCGACGCGGCCGCGGACGCGGGCATCGCCTTCGGCCCCTGCCCCAAGGACAGCGGCATGGCCGCGCCGGTGCAGTGCGGCAAGGTCGCGGTGCCGGTGGACTACGCCCAGCCGAACGGCCGGCGGATCGAGCTGCTGGTGAGCCGCCTGCGCGCCACCGGCCCGGCCTCGGGCCGGCAGGGCGTGCTGCTGTTCAACCCGGGCGGCCCGGGCGCCCCCGGGCTGTGGTTCCCCGCCGTCGGTCTGAAGAGCGCGGGACCGGTGACCCGCAAGGTGTGGGCGACGGCCGCCAGGACGTACGACCTGATCGGCTTCGACGCGCGCGGCGTCGGCCACTCGGCACCCATCTCCTGCGTGCGCCCGGAGAACTACTTCCACGCGCCCTCGCCCGACCCGCGCACCGCCACCACGGCCGCCAAGAACCGGGAGCGCGCCGAGGCCAGGACCCGCGCGGACGGCTGCGGCCGCCGCTCCGGGGCCCTGCTCGCCCACATGACGAGCGCCGACATGGCACGCGACATGGACGTCATCCGCGCCGCCCTGCACGAGAGCCGCATGAACTACTACGGCGTCTCGTACGGCACCTACCTGGGCGCGGTGTACGCCACGCTCTTCCCCCGCCATGTGCGCCGCATGGTGCTGGACAGCGTCGTCGACCCGGACCCGCGGGGCGTCTGGTACGGCACCAACCTCAGCCAGGACGTGGCGTTCGAGGGCCGCTGGGCCGACTGGCGCGCCTGGGTGGCCCGTTACGACTCCGTCTACAAGCTCGGCTCCACGCCGAGCCGGGTGCAGGCCTCCTTCGACCTCGCGATGCGCAAGCTGGCCAAGAAGCCCGCCGGTGGCACCGTCGGCCCCGGCGAGCTGCACGCGGCCGCCGAGAACGCCGCCTACTACGACCAGCGTTGGGTGGTCTTCGCGCACCAGCTCTCGCGCTATCTGCACGGCGACGACAAGCCCCTGGTGGCCGCGGCGGCACCCGACCGTTCCGGGGCGAAGGACGCGGAGAACGGCGACGCGGTCTATCTGGCCGTGCAGTGCTCGGACGCCGCCTGGCCGCGCGACTGGGCCACCTGGGACCGCGACAACTCGCGCCTCGCGCTCCGGCACCCCTTCGAGACCTGGCCCAACGCCTGGATGAACCTGCCGTGCGCCACCTGGCCCGCGCCGGCCGGGGAGGCGCTCGACGTCGGCGCCCTGGCCGCCGAGCTGCCGCCGGTGCTCCTGACGCAGTCCGAACGGGACGCCGCCACGCCGTACGAGGGCGCGCTGGAGCTGCACCGCAGGCTGCCCGGCTCCCGGCTGATCACCGAGGTGGGACGCGGCTCGCACGGCCTGGTCAGCATCTGGAACCAGTGCCTGATCTCGCGTGTCGACCGCTACCTGACCTCGGGCAGCGTCGGCGACGGGGACGTGCGCTGCGCCGGGCACCCGGTGCCCGTGCCGTCCGGCGCGCAGGGCGCGAAGGACGCCAACACCGGCCGCTACTACTGACCGGGCGGCCCGGGCGGGTGCCTCAGGAGGCCGCCGCGTGCCGTTCGCCGTCGTGGTGGGTGATCTCCATGGCGCCGCTGTCGCCGAACGTGAGCCGGCAGGTGTCGGCCCGGTAGGTGGCGACCGCCACGGCGGCGACACGGCCGCCGCTGAAGTAGCGGGTGGTCACGACGAGAACCGGGGCGCCCGGCAGCCGGTCGAGCTGCTTGGCGTCCTCGGCACGGGCCGAACCCAGCTCCACCGCGCGGTCGTCCCCGTCGAGTTCGAGGGCGTGCAGCGCGCGCAGCACGGCCGGGGCGTGGCCGGCGGGCGTCAGGTCGTCCCCGAGGCCCGGCACCGAGGCCCGCGGCACGTACAGCAGCTCGGTGGCCACGGACTGGCCGCCCATCGCGCGCACCCGGCGGACGGTGTGGACCGGCTCGTCGGCGGCGATACCCAGAGCGGCGGCGACCGAGGCGGGCGCGGCGGCCTCGGCGCAGCCCACGGTGCGCCACGCGTCACCCGCGTCGCCCGGCCAAGTGCCCTGGGAGGGACCGACGGAGACGCCGACGCGGGGCGGGGCGACGGTGGTGCCGACGCCGCGGCGGCGCTGCAGGCGCCCCTCCAGCTCCAGCTGCTCCAGCGCCTGGCGCAGCGTGGCCCTGGCGACGCCGAAGCGGGCGGCGAGGTCGCGCTCGTTCGGCAGGATCTCCCCCACCGCGAACTCCGAGTCGAGGGCGTCGACGAGCACGGTCTTGAGGTGCCAGTACTTGGGCTCCGGCACATTCTCGAGCTGCGTGGTCCCCACCCTGATCCTCCGCAATCGGCCTGGCCCCACCGGGGGTTTGTTCAGCCTTGTTTCCGAACGGCTCTTTATTAAAGGTTCTTGCACTACTAGGGGACGATAGGGCCGCCCTGCGACTTGGTCAAGACCAATGCTCGCCGCCCCGGGCGGATCCGGCCGCGGCCGCCGCGCAGCGTTCACATGGTGTTCGCGCCCGTCACAGGCCGTTCGCACGCTGGTAGCGTTCGCGGTCGCCACCGGCACGTGGCGGATACACGGACGGCGAGGGAGCACGGTCATGACGGCGGTCACGGTGGTCACCGGCGGCGGGCGCGGCATCGGGGCGGCGGTGGCGCTGCGGCTCGCGCGCGACGGGCACGCCGTGGGCATCGGCTACCAGCGGGCGCGCGAGGAGGCCGAGGAGGTCGTCCGGAAGGTGCGCGAGGCGGGCGCCGAGTGCGTCGCGGTGCAGGGCGACACCAGTGACGGGGATCAGGTGGAGCGGCTCTTCGACACCGTGCGGGAGCGGCTGGGCGCGATCACCGGGTTGGTCAACAACGCGGGCGTGACCGGGCCGCTCGGCCGCTTCACCGAGACGCCGGTCGAGGAGATGCGCCGGGTCGTCGACGTCAACGTGATGGGCGCGATCCTGTGCGCGCGCCGGGCCGCGCTCGAGATGTCCACGCGGCACGGGGGCGGGGGCGGCGCCATCGTCAACATCTCCTCGGGCGCCGCGACGCTGGGCAGCCCCGGGGAGTACGTGCACTACGCGGCCAGCAAGGCCGCCGTGGACGCCCTCACGCTCGGCCTCGCCAAGGAGCTCGCCCCGGACGGCGTGCGGGTCAACTCGGTGCAGCCCGGCATGATCGTGACCGGCATCCACGCGGCCATGGGCGACGCGGAGCGGCCGTGGCGGAACCGGGACCGGGTGCCCATGCGGCGGCCCGGGGAGCCGGAGGAGGTGGCCGGCGCGGTGGCGTGGCTGATGTCGCCGGAGGCGTCGTACACCACCGGCGCGATACTGCGCGTCTCCGGCGGGCTGTAGCCGCGGGGGGTCAGGCGCCCTCCGGCACCCCGGAGCCGGCGGGGTCCTCGGCCTCGATCGCGCGGACCACGTCGGCCGCCAGCGCCGCCACCTCCGGAGGGACACCCGGGACGGCGAGGGCGAGGTGGCACAGCGACCAAGTGAGTGTCACCACACGGGACGTGCGGGCCTCCAGGGCGTCCAGCAGCCGGCGGGACACCAGTTGGGCGGCGTCCTCGCGGGCCGCGGGATCCACCCAGGCGGTGGCGACGATCGCGAGCGCGGCCGCCTCGCACACCCAGTCCTCCGCGTTGCCGAGCACGTCGGCCAGGAGCGCGCGCCGCCGGGACACCGGCCACGGCTCGTCGGTGCGGTGGTGGGCGAGCCCCAGGCACGCCCAGACCTGCGCGGCGCGGATCCACAGGTCGGGGGCCTGCGCCGCGAGCGCCCGGCCGAGTTCGTCGTCGCGCGGGGCGGGCGGGTGGACCAGGACGCCCAGCAGGTCCTCGGGGTCGAGGGCGGACAGCACCACCGCGTCGTCGTAGGCGGCGGGCAGATGCGGCCAGCCGTGCCACGCGACGCGGCGCACCGCCTCGGCGGCCTCGGGCGACGGGGGCCGCACGGCGGGGCGCGGGGTGGTCCCCTCGTACGCCCACAGCGGTGTGGTCACCGGGCGGGGCGGCACCCGCAGGTCCGGCTCGGGCACGTCCTGGACGGCGAGGGTGGCACGGGGGAAGGCCGTGCGCAGGGCGAGCAGCGCGCTCGGCGGCTCCAGGGCGGAGAGGGTGAGGCCCAGTTCGGCGTCGGCGGCGACCCGCTGCTCCAGGGCCTGGTGGAGCAGGCTGACGATCGCCTCGTTGCCGCCGGGTATCCAGTTGAGCCAGGGGCGGCCGCGGCCGAGGCGGGCGAGGAGTTCGCCGGCGTACGCGTGGTCCGGGGCGTCGCGCAGGTGGTCGGCGAGCGCGACAAGGTGCCGCGTACCGCCGTCGATCGCGTGGCGCAGGGCGTGCGCGGCCGGGGCCGCCTTGGGGTGGGCGGGGTCGGCCGCGGCGGCGCGTTCCGCCCATTCCAGGCCCTCCGCCGGACGGCCGAGGGCCTGGAGCAACTCGGCGATGTCGATGCACAGATCGAGGTCGGAGGGGTCGCGCAGCACCTCGCGGCGCCACACGTCGAGTGCCTCCTCGGGGCGGCCCGCGCTGCGCAGCGCGTAGCCGAGCATCACGGCGGCGGGGTGGCAGGGCTCCAGGGCATACGAGCGCTCGGCCCAGGCGACGGCGTCCTCGGCGCGGCCCATGCGGCGGGCGAGCGTGGAACCGCACCACAGGAGCATGGTGTGGTCGGGATGGCGGGCGACACTCGCCCGGAGCAGGTCGAGCAGCGGTACCAGGGGGGCGCGGTGCTCCTCGTCCACCGGGTCGGGCAACCGCGGGGCCACGCCGGCGGCGGCGCGGGCGACGGTGTCCGGGTCGAGGAGTTCCGCGATGCCGGGGCGGCGCAGCCAGGCGACGTCCAGCCACGGCCGGTCCGGCTCGTGGCCGGCGCACTGGGCGAGCAGGCCCAGGGCCTCGTCCCACCGCCCGGCGACCGCGCACAGGTGCCCGCGTGCGGCGACCGTCCCGATGTACGCCCGCTTCTCCGGCTCGAACCAGTCCAGGGCCTTCTCGGCGCCTCCGGCACACGCGGCGAACTCCGCCAGGGCCTCGTGTGTCTCAGGCAGGCCGGGGTCCCGGGCGAGCGCGTCCTCCAAATGGCTTGCCGCGTGCGTCAGATCGCCGTCCGCCAGGGCGATCCGGGCGGTCGCGACCTCCCCCTCGGCCTCCAGTCGCCCGGCGTCCCCACGCTCTGCGGACCGATCAGCCATGGCAGCTCCCCACCTCGCCCCTGCGCCGACTCCGGCACCCTAACCGAGCCCTCCCGCCCCACCTGTCACAGGGCGGGGGCGGGTGACGCGACGCCGGTCAGCTTGCCGGGGTTGGTGAGCACGTAGACGGTCGTGACCAGGCCGTCGGTGAGTTCGAGGGAGACCACGGTGTGCGGCAGGCCCCGGGAGGTGAGGACGAGGGAGGGGACGCCGTTGACCTCGCGGAGGGTGAACGCGGGGTCGGGCACCGGGGTGGGCGCGATCGCGTGGAGGAAGCGGGCGACCTTGGCCGCGGTCTCGATGACGCGCCGCGGGGCCTTCTGCACGCCGCCTCCGTCGCCGACCAGGCGCACGTCGGGGGCGAGGAGCGCGAGCAGGCCGTCCATGTCGCCGCCGAGGGCGGCGGCGAGGAACCGCTCGGTGATCTCGGCGGTCGCGGCCGGGTCGGCGTCGTAGCGGGCGCGCTTCTCCTCGACGTGGCGGCGGGCCCGTCCGGCCAGTTGCCGCACGGCGGGCTCGGCGCGGTCCAGGACGGCGGCGATCCGGGCGTACGGGTAGTCGAAGGCCTCGCGCAGCACGAAGACGGCGCGCTCCAGCGGCGACAGCGACTCCAGCAGCACGAGGACCGCGAGGGAGACGGACTCCGCGAGGACGACGCGGTCGGCGGTGTCGGGCACGGTGTGCGCAAAGTCGGTGGCGACGGGCTCGGGCAGCCACGGGCCGACGTACGCCTCGCGCCGCGACTGCGCCTGCCGCAGGCGGTCGATGGCGAGCCGGGTGGTGACGGTCACCAGGTAGCCGCGCGGTTCGCGCACCGCGTCCCGGTCGGCGGCGGCCCAGCGCAGCCATGCCTCCTGCACGACGTCCTCGGCGTCGGCGAAGCGGCCGAGCATGCGGTAGGCCACGCCCGTCAGGACGGGACGGTGCTCCTCGAAGACCGCTGCGGCGGCGGTGTCGTCTCCCACGCCCCCCATTCTTCCGGGCACCCGGCGGACCGGCACGGCGGGGGGAACCGTGCGAGCGACCGCTCTCAACGCCCCTCGTCGCCGGGCCGGTTGAGCGGTACACATTCGTTAGCGCAAGGAAACACTTCCAAAACCCGAACCGTCGCCCGGGCGTACACAATCCCCCCAACCAGCAGGCCGACCGATCGCCGCACCCCGAGGAGCAGCATGTCCGCGCAGGCCACCGACGTGGCGAAGGGCTCACCGCCCGCGCCAGGCAACCCACTTGACCGCTACTTCCGCATCGGGGAGCGCGGGTCGACCTTCGGCAGGGAGATCCGCGGTGGCTTCGCCACCTTCTTCACGATGGCCTACATCCTCGTGCTCAACCCCATTGTCCTGGGCAGCGCGAAGGACAAGTTCGGGCACGCCCTGTCGACGGGCCAACTGGTCACCGCCACCGCGCTGGTGGCCGCCGTCATGACCGTGATCATGGGTGTCGGCGGCAACCTCCCGCTGGCCATCGCGGCCGGCCTCGGCCTCAACGCGGTGGTCGCCTTCCAGATCGCGCCCCTGATGAGCTGGGACGACGCGATGGGCCTGGTCGTCCTGGAGGGCCTGCTGATCTGCGTCCTGGTGGTCACCGGACTGCGGGAAGCGGTGATGCACGCGATACCCCACGCGCTGAAACAGGCGATCAGCGTCGGCATCGGCCTGTTCATCGCCTTCATCGGCTTCGTCGACGCCGGTTTCGTCAGCCGCGTCCCGGACGCCGCCAACACCACCGTCCCGGTCCAACTGGGCGGCAGCGGCGCGCTGTCGGGCTGGCCGGTGCTGGTCTTCTGCCTCGGCGTGCTGCTGACGGTTGCGCTGCTGGCGCGCAAGGTGAAGGGCGCCATCCTCATCAGCATCGTGACGATGACGGTGGTCGCGATCGTCGTCGACGCGGTGGCCGACATCAAGAGCTGGGGCCTGACCACACCCAAGGTGCCGGACGATGTCTTCGCGGCGCCGGACTTCGGGCTGCTCGGGCACTTCAGTCTCTTCGGGGCCTTCGGCGAGATCAGCGTGATCACGGCCGTGCTGCTGGTCTTCACGCTCATCCTGTCGGACTTCTTCGACACGATGGGCACGGTCGTCGGCATCACCGCCGAGGCCGGCCTGCTGGACGAGGAGGGCAGGGTCCCGAACCTGGGCCGGGTGCTGCTGATCGACGGCGCCGCGGCGGTCGCGGGCGGCGCGGCCTCCGCGTCCTCCAACACCGCCTACATCGAGTCGGCGGCCGGTGTCGGCGAGGGCGCGCGCACGGGCTTCGCCAACCTCGTCACCGGCGGGCTGTTCGCGGTGGCGCTCTTCCTCAGTCCGCTGCTGACCATCGTGCCGCTCCAGGCGGCGGCGCCCGCGCTGGTGGCGGTCGGCTTCCTGATGATGACGCAGGTCAAGAACATCGGGTGGGACGACTTCGAGATCGCCCTCCCCGCCTTCCTGACGATCGCCGTGATGCCGTTCACGTACTCGATCACCAATGGCATCGGCGCCGGATTCATCGCGTACGTCGTGCTGAAGACCGTGCTGGGCAAGGCCCGGCAGGTGCACTGGCTGCTGTGGGCGGTGTCGGCGCTCTTCGTGGTGTACTTCGCGATCGATCCGCTGGAGCAGCTGCTCGGCGTGAAGTGATGCACCCGGCGACCGCGCGGCGGTCGCGGCGGGCGATGAAGACCCCGACCGGGACGGGGGCCCCCGGTCGGGGCCGCTGGCCGGGCCGGCGCTTTGCGCGACGGCCCGTACTTGTTCGAACTACGCGCGGACCGCGGTAGTTCCCGCCGTGGTCCGTGCGGGCGGTGTGAGGTGCGGCACTCCCGTGCCGGCGCCCGAACCGGCCGGACGGCCCAGCCCCTCGCGCGGGTGACGCGCGGCTGTCGGGCGGGCGGACGTCGGTTGTCGCCTGCGGGGTTCGTGCGAGCATTTGGTCTCAATCGCGCAACGACAGGTTTGAGTTGCCCTCCCCCTCTTAACCGCGCCCCTAAGTGCTTGATACACATGGTTGCGCGTTCCTGTCCGTCGACGGTCGCTCCTCCCCCACGCTTGTCGCCGAGTCCTCGGCCGTCCATCAGGAACGCCCATGTCTTCGCGGACCGCGCCCTCGCGCGCCCTGCTGCCGCTCGTCGCCCTCTTCTGCGCCGGCTACCTCGCCCCGTACCTGATGCCCACCGTCGTCGGACGGCTCACGACCGGGCTCGCCCTGAGCGGTTCGCAGGCCGGGGCCGTCGGGAGCGCACTGCTGCTGGCCTCCGCCTGCGCCGGGTTCCTGCTGGCCTCGCGCGTCGACCGGATCGGCCGGGCACTGCTGGCCAGGCGCGGCCTGCTGCTCATCGCCGGCGGCTTCGCCACGGCCGCCGCCACGCACCACGTCGCCCTGGTGGTGGCCGGCTGCGTCGCCGGGGGCTTCGGGTCCGGTACGGCGACGGCGGTGGCCGCCGTGGGCATCGCCGGGCAACGGGAACCGCACCGGGTCACCGTGCTCGGCCTGCTGGCCACCTCGGCGGTGGCCGGCGCGCTCTACCTCGTGCTGCCGGCGCTCGGCGGCGGCCACGCCCTGCCACTGGCCGCCATCGGCGCAACGGCCCTGCTCGTCCTGCCGCTCACCCGGTGGCTGTCCACCGCCCCCGTCGTCGCGTCCCGGTCCGAGACCGCCGGGCCGCTGCCGCACCGCCGCTCCGGCCTGGTGCTGGCGGCGTCGATGCTGTGCTGGTCGATGGCGCAGAACGCGCTGTGGGGCGTGAGCGGGCGCATCGGGCTGGACCGGGTCGGGCTGTCGGAGGCGGCGCTCGGCGTGGTCTTCGCGGTCGCCCTCGGCGGCGGGCTGCTCGGGGTCACCGCGGCGGGCGCGCTCGGCCCGCGGCTCGGCCGCGCGCTGCCGGTGGGCCTCGGCACCGCGCTGATCGCGGGCTGTGTGGCGGTCAGTTCCTCGGCGCACGACGCGGCGGCCTTCGCCGCCGGCGAGATCCTGTGGAACACGTTCTATCCCGTGGTGCTCTCCTACGCGATCGGCCTGGCCGCCTCGCTGGACGGCCGCGGCCGGTGGGCGGTGTACGCCGGCGCCGCCTCGTCTTTGGGGGTGGCCTGCGGCCCGCTCACCGGAGCCGTGCTCGGCGCACGCCTCGGCTTCCCCGCCATGGGCGGCGTACTCGCCGGTGTCCTCCTGGCCGCCGCCGTACCGCTCACCGCGGTCGCCCTCGGCTCCGCCACCGGCGGCCCCGGCCGCGTCGCGATCGCCGTCCGCCGCCGCAGGAACGCCGCCGCCCCCGCCCGCTCCGAACTGGGCCGCGCCGCATAGCCGTCCCGGTCCGGGCCCGGACCGGCCTGGACGGGCGCAGCCGCTGGGCCGGCTCCGCCGCCAGTAGCCGCGGGCGCGTCGCGGTCGGAACGCCGCCGCCGCCAGGCCCGAACGACACCGGCCGAACCACGCCGTCAGCCCACAGCCGATCGGCCTGGCCGTCCGCGGCCGGTGGGCGGTGTACGCCGGTTCCGCCTCGCCCCTCGGGGTCGCCAGCGGCCCACTCACCGGAGCCGTGCTCGGCGCGGGCCTCGGCTTCCCCGCGATGGGCGGCGTACTGGCCACTGCACTCCTGGCCCGGACCGCACCTGGCCGGATCGCACCCTCAGCCAAGTGCGGATGGGCCCAGCCGCCTCGCTGGACGGCCGCGGCGGCGGGCCGTTCACGCCGGTTCCGCCTCCCCCCTCGGGCTCGCTCACGCCGTGCGGGGCCGGGTACGCCGGCTCTTCGCCGCCGGCAGCCGCGGACACGTCGCGGTCGGAACGCCGCCGCCGTGGCCGCCGGGCCCGGACGACACCGGCCGAACCGCGCCGTCAGCCCACAGCCGATCGGCCTGGCAGACCGCAGCCGACCTCAGGCCCCTGGCCGCCGCCGTACCGCTCACCGAGGTCGCCCCTCGGCTCCGCCGCCAGCGGCCCCGGGACGCGCCGCGGTCGCAGTAGCGCCGCGCCACCGTCGCCGCCCGCCCCGAACTCGGCCGCGTCGCCTAACTGTCCCGGTCCGGGCCGCGTCGTCAGCCCAGTGCAAATCGGCCCGGCCGCCTCGCCCCTCGGGGTCGCCTGCGGCCCACTCACCGGCGCCGTGCTCGGCGCGGGCCTCGGCTTCCCCGCCATGGGCGGCGTACTGGCCGCAGCAGGCGGGCGGTGCAGGCCCGCTCGCCGCGGTCGCGGTCCGCCGCCGCCGCCCGCGCGGAGTCGGCCGCACAGGCCGGGCCGCGCCGTCGCCTGGCCGGCCGCGGGCACGCCGGCGCCGCCCCCTCACCGGTAGCGGCGCCCCGGCGCCACCGTCAGCCCAGGGCCTTGTCGAGGTTGAAGGCCGCGCTGATCAGGGCGAGGTGGGTGAAGGCCTGCGGGAAGTTGCCGCGCTGCTCGCCGGTGCGGTCGATCTCCTCCGCGTACAGGCCCAGGTGGTTGGCGTAGGTGAGCATCTTCTCGAAGGCCAGGCGCGCGTCGTCGGCGCGGCCTGCCCGGGTGAGGGCCTCCACGTACCAGAACGAGCAGATGGAGAACGTGCCCTCCTCGCCGCGCAGTCCGTCCGGGCTCGACATCGGGTCGTACCGGTAGACGAGGGAGTCAGACACGAGGTCCTTGCCGAGCGCGTCGAGGGTGGACAGCCACTTCGGGTCGGTCGGCGAGATGAACTTCGCGAGCGGCATCATCAGCACGGACGCGTCGAGCACGTCCTCGCCCTCGGACTGCGTGAAGGCGCGGCGCTCCTCCGACCAGCCCTCGCGCATGATCCGCCGGTAGATCGTGTCACGGGCCTTGCACCAGCGGGTGTGGTCGGCGGGCAGGCCCCGGTGGTTGGCCATGCGGATCGCCCGCTCGATCGCCACCCAGCACATCACGCGCGAGTAGAGGAAGTTCTTGCGGCCGCCGCGGGTCTCCCAGATGCCCTCGTCGGGCTGGTCCCAGTTGTCCACGACCCAGTCGACCAGGCCGCAGACGGTGTCCCAGTGGGCACTGGAGATCGGCGCTCCCCACTTGTCGTAGAGGTAGAGGGAGTCGATCAGCTCGCCGTAGATGTCCAGCTGGAGCTGCCCGACCGCGCTGTTGCCGATCCGGACCGGCGCCGAGCCCCGGTGGCCCTCCAGGTGCGGGAGTTCGCGTTCGGGCAGATCGGTGCGGCCGTCGATGCCGTACATGATCTGCAGCGGTCCGTCGCACGGTCCGCTGCCGTCGTCCTCGCAGGCGCCGAGGGCCACCCGCTCGGACAGGAAGCGCATGAAGGACTCCGCCTCGTCGGTGAACCCCAGCCGCAGCAGGGCGTAGACGCAGAACGCGGCGTCGCGGATCCACACGTAGCGGTAGTCCCAGTTGCGCTCGCCGCCGATGCGCTCGGGCAGGCTGGTGGTCGGCGCGGCCACGATGGCGCCGGTGGGCGCGTACGTGAGCAGCTTGAGCGTCAGCGCCGAGCGGTGGACCATCTCCCGCCACCGGCCCCGGTAGCGGGATTTGGACAGCCAGTGCCGCCAGTAGCGGACGGTGGCCTCGAACTCGCCCTCGGCCTCGGTCAGCGGGCAGCCGCGCAGTTCGACGCCCTCGCCGATCTGGTCCAGCGCGAAGACCGCGGTCTCGCCCTCGGCGAGCTTGAACTGCGCCCACACGTCGGTGCCGTCGGTCTCCATCGGCACCCCGGAGGTCAGCGAGAGCGTCTGGACGGCGGATTCGAAGATCGCCTGCACCCCGTGGACGTGCGTGGTGTGCGGCACCGTGCCGTACACGAAGCGCGGGGAGACCCGCACCCGGAACGGCAGCAGCCCGCGGACGCAGACCACCCGGCGGATCAGCCGGTGGCGGCCCTCGTCGTGGGAGTCGTCCACGACCGGCATGAAGTCCTGGACCTCGCCCATGCCCTCCTCGGCGAAGAAGCGGGTGATGAGGACATTGGTGTCCGGGAAGTAGAACTGCTTGGTCAGCGCCGGTACGTCGGCGGCCAGCTCGAAGCTCCCGCCGCGGTCGGCGTCGAGGATCGAGGCGAAGATGCTGGGCGCGTCGAACCGGCCGCAGCAGTACCAGTCGATGGTGCCGTCGGTACCGACCAGGGCGGCGCTGCGCAGGTCGCCGATGAGTCCGTGGGCGGCGATCGGCAGGTACCGGTCGCCGCCCGCGAGCGCGGACGGGGATGCGGGGGCTTCTGCTGTCACGGTGGCCTCCTCGGTCGCCGGGCGAACCGGATGTAGCGACAAAAGCCACCCTTCAGACTAGTCCCCCTGGACGTCCCCGCTCTCGCCGTGCACTGCGGCCTCCGCGTCCCCGGCGCCCCCGGCACGACCGGCGTCCTCGGCGTACTCGATCAGCGCATGCGCCTCGGCGACGCGCCGCTCGGCGATCGCGCCCTCCCGGCCCGCGTAGCCGGCCAGCACCTCACGCGCCCGGGCCACCGCGCGTCCCGGCAGCCCGAGGTCGGCCTCCAGCCAGGCCGCCATGAGCAGGGCGGCGCTGCGGTCGTCGCCCGGCCCGAAGGTCTCGGCGGCACGCTCGGCGAAGGCCACGCCCTCCTCGTACGCCGCGCGCGCCGAGCCGTCGTCCTCCGCGTCGCCCGGCTCGTGGTCGCAGGCACGGACGACCAGCTCGCCGCTCTGCCGGTAGGTACCGGCCAGCTCCGCGCGCAGGTGGTGCGCCCCGGACAGGTCACCGGCGGCCGTCGCGGCCGCCAGTGCCGCCTCGCCCTCGGCGGCGGCCCGCTCCATGAGACGGCGGCCCTCGGCGACGCCGCCCTGACCGTCGCGCAGGGTGATCCAGGCCCGTGCCCGCAGCGTCCTGACCACCTGCGCCGGGCGCTCCAGGCCGCGCCACAGCTCCTCGGCGCGGGCGTAGGCGCGGACGGCCTCGCCGGCCAGGCCGGCCCGCTCCAGGCAGTCGGCGGCGAGATGGGCGAGGACGGCGTGGTCCTGCTGCTCGTCCCAGCCCTTGGCGATCTCCGCGGCCAGCAGGAACTGCTCCGCGGCCGCGCGCGGCTCGTCCAGGTCCTGCAGGCACTCGCCCAGCCACCAGCGGGCCTGGACGACACGGCCGTCGTGGTGCCCGGCCTCCAGGTCCGGCAGCGCGGTCTCCAGGACGGTGGCCGCCTCGGCGGTCCGGCCCTGCCGCAGCTGTGCGCCGCCGAGCACGAGCCGCGCCCAGGCGCCGAGTCCCTCGGCCTCTCCCGCCTCGTCGGCCCAGTGCGCACCCTCCAGGGCGTGCCCGGCCGCCTCGTCGTTCCGGTCGCCGGCGGCGAGCGCCGAGGCCAGGACGGTGTGCAGGTGGGCGCGCTGCACCGGTTCGAAGTGGGCGTCGCCGTGGTCGAGGGCGGCACGGGCCGACGTCTCGGCGGTGGCATTGTCGTCGCACTGGAGGGAGAGGTCGGCGAGCAGCGCCTCCGCCTCGGCCGCGTACCAGGGCAGCCCGGCGTCGTGCCGGACGGCCGCGGCCCGCGCGAACAGCGCCGCGGCGGTCGCCACATCGCCGCGCGAGGCGGTCAGCCGGGCCTGGAGGACGAGGGCGTCCGCGAGCCGGGAGGCCATGCGCTCCGCGTCGCGGTGCTCCTCGGCGAACGCGACGAGCCGGGCGACCTCCTCCTCGGCCTCCGGTCCGGGGTTCTGCAACCGGACGCGGGCCAGCAGTGCCCCACTGAGCTGCCGCGGCGTCGCCCGGCCCGCGGCGTGGAGTGCGCGCAGAGCGTCGCAGGCGGCGTCGAAGGCCGCCAGCGCCTCGTCCGCGGGATCCGCGAGTGCGGTCGCGCAGGCGGCCCGGACACGGCAGGCGGCGGCCTCGCCCGGATCGCCAGCGGCCTCGAAGAGCTCCGCCGCGGTCTCGAAGGACGGCACGGCCGTGCCGGGGTCCTGGAAGGCGTCGAGGCCCGCGTGGTCGGCGATCTCCGCACGGGCGCGGGCGTCGAGCTCCGTCCCGGTCCGTTCGGCGGCACCTGCCAGCGCGGCCCATGCGGCGCCCGCTCCGGGGTGCTGGATCCCGGTGAGGCGGCGCGCCTCCGCGAGCAGCGCGGGCACGTCGGCGGGGGTGGCCGCCGCGGGCTCGGGAGCCGCCGCGGCGGCCCGCGGCCGCTCGGGCGTCGTCAGGCGCTGGGCCCGGACGCCGAGGGGGAGCCGGTCCACCAGCGGGCGTCCGCCGAGCCGCTCGCGCACGCGGCGGCCGACGGCGTCGTTGCCGTTGCGGGCGTCGAAGCGCGCGGCGAGCACGCCCGCCTCCCGCTCGGCGTGGGCGAGCATCTCGCCCGCGGTCCAGGAGGACCCGGCCGGCCCCGGGACGGCACGGCCGGCGTGGCCGAGGTCGACCAGGCGGCGCATGAGAAGCGCGGTGGCCACATGGAACTCCATGTGGGTGTCGGGGTCGCCGTCGTCGGTGAAGTACGCCGGGTGCTCGGCGAGGATCTCCAGGCCGCGGGCCTCGTTGCCGGTGAGCGCGCAGAACTCGACGTGGCTGCTGACCGCGCCGCGCATGCTCTCCATGGACCGCACCATGCGGTATCCGCGCAGGTGGTGGGCGCGTGCCTCGTCGAGCCGGCCGAGCCGGACCAGCGGCAGCAGGGAGGAGGCCAGCACATTGTGCGGTTCGTGCGCGCAGGTGTAGGTGCCCTGGAGGACGGGCTCCCAGGTGGCCAGCGCCTGCGCGTCCCGGCCGAGGTCGGCCTGCCAGGTGCCCTGGCCGTGCAGCTCGCAGGCGTGGCAGTCGGCCATGATGTCGCGGTCGGCGGCGAGCCAGGCGGCGAAGGCGGCCTCCGCGCGGCCGGTGTCGCCGAGGTGCCGGGCGATACGGAAGTCGCCCTGCCGCACGGCGCGTTCGGAGTGCCCGGCCAGCCGGTAGCGGTGCTCCATCTCGCTCTGCCACTTCTCGATGGAGGCGAGCGGGACGTCGGGCTGGTCGAGCATCACGCCCGCGACCCACTTGAATATCCAGTGCAGTTGACTGGTGGTGGAGCTGTCGAAGTCGGCCGGCCGCGCGTCCCACATGCGCAGCAACCGGGCGAAGGGCACGAAGAACTTGGTCCGCTCGCTGCTGTACGTGTAGGCGCTCGCGAGGTTGAAGAGCGCGTCGAGCAGCAGCGGGGTGTCGCCGGTGGCCTCGGCCTCGGCGACGAGGCGCTCGGCGCCGGCGTTGCGGGCCCGGCCCTCGGGCTCGTCGCGGTTGTGGGCCAGGGCGCGGTGCACGGCCGCGACCGCGGGGTCCTGGGTGCTCATCGGCCGTCCTCCTGTTCGCCGTCGACGGCATGGGGCTTGGGGTGGAAGCCGGGGTCGTCCCCGGTGCGGGCGGCCCATTGGAGCAGGCCGAGGAAGGCGCGGTTGAGCAGCGCGGAGTCGGCGGGGCGCAGCGGGCGCTGTGCCATCAACAGCGCCTGTCCGTACAGCGCCTCCGCGGCGGTGCCGGCGAGTTCGGCGTCGCCGAAGCCGCTGATGCGCCGGACCAGCGGGTTGAGGTGGTTGAGCACGAGCCGGGCGCGGGGCGCGCCGCCGCGCAGCGCGCCGAGGATGCCGGCCCACAGTTCGCCGGCCTGCTCCTCCTCCTCGGCGCGGGCGCGTTCGTGCCGCGCGGACCGGTCGTCCAGGTGCAGGGCGGGAACGGTGACGGGGTGGAAGGCGCGCAGGCTCACGTCGCAGCCCAGGGCGTCGAGGCGGGCCCGGGCGGCGGCCAGGAAGCCGGACAGGGCCAGTTCCTCGGCCGGGTCGACGGCGTCGAGGTGGGCGGTGACGGTGTCGGCGTCGAGTTCGGCGACGGGGGTGCCGGGCCGGACCTCGGGCAGCAGTTCCACCAGGTCGGCGTCGTAGGTGTAGCCGCCGTTGACGACGCCGATGCCCTGGGCCGCGGCGATCGGCGCGACCTGCCGGAACTCCTCGACGGTGCGGGTGAAGTGCACGACGGGGTGGCGGCGGGCGAACTCCTCCAGCGACAACTGCCCGTCGGTGGTCTCGAACGGCAGCCACGGCAGCATCGTGCGCAGCATGTCGGTGTCGTGCCGGGCCAGCGACTTGACGCCGAGGTGGTGCACGGAGAGGAACTGGGCGAGCCGCTCGGGCTCCCCCGCGGCCAGGCCGGTCAGCCAGGCCCGGACGCGTTCGCCCAGGGCCTCACGGACGGCGGCCAGGGTCTCGTCGGCGTACAGGCTCTCGCGGGAGGCGGTCGGCCGCAGGCTGTCGGTGTCGACGACGCACCGGACGAAGAACGCCCAGTCGGGCAGGAGGTCGTCGGCCCGCTCGGTGAGGAGCATGCCCTTCAGGTGCACGCGGTGCCCGGCACGCTGAGCGGGGCTGACGGCGGCGGGCAGCACGTAGCCGACCCCCCGTACCCCGGCGAGGGGGATGTCGAGGTCGATGACGTCCAGCGGGCTGAAGCCGAACCGCTCGTGGCAGTAGCGGGCGAGCGCCACGCGCCGCGCGGCCGGGCCGGGGTGCGGGCGCTCCCACACCGGCGGCCGTTCGGTCACCGGCGTACCGCCGACCCGCACGTCGTACGGCAGCAGCGAGCCGAAGTCCTTGGCGAGCGCGGTCACGCGCTCCTCGGTGAGCCATTCGCCGCTGCCGGGCCGGGCGGTGAGGTGCACGGTGGTGCCGGGCTCGGGGCGTGCCTCGTCGGGCAGGGTGCGGACGGTGTACGAACCGTCCTCGCGGGCCGTCCACTCCACGGGCGGCGCGTCCGGCACGCGGGCGGAGCGGCTGACGACCCGGATCCGGTCGGCGACCACGAAGCAGGCGAGCAGGCCGATGCCGAACTGGCCGAGGAACTCGGCGCGGGCGGACTCCAGTCCGTCGCGCTTGGAGCTGCGGCCGATGGTCGCCAGCAGGTTGTGCACATCGGCCTCGGTCAGGCCGATGCCGGTGTCCTCCACGCGCAGCCGCTCCCCGTCGGCGAACAGCTCCACGCGCGCGGGTGCCCCGGGCTGCTCGGCGCGGCGCGCGGTGATGGCGTCGACGCCGTTCTGGAGCAGTTCGCGCAGGTAGACCTTGGGGCTGGAGTAGAGGTGGTGGGAGAGGAGGTCCACCAGGCCGCGCAGGTCGACCTGGAAGGTGTGCGGTGTCTGGTCTGCAGTCATGGTGTCTGCGCCGGCAAGGCCCCGGGGGGCGGCGCGGGGTAGGGCGATCTGGTGATCGCGGCCGCCGAATGCCGCACATCGTATGGCGGCGCGGCCCGGCGTGACCAGCGCTTTCCGCGGGATCAGGCGGTGCGCGGGGCTCCCGGTGGCGCCGCGGGCCGCCGTGCCCGGCGAGGTACCGGCCGGTTGTTCACCGGTCGTTGGGGCCGACGGCACACGGCACGAGTAGGAACGGTGGCGGACACTCAACGGCCCACTTGTTGCGGACTTTGGAGGTCACGATGGCGAACGGAACAGGGAGCGGCGTCGGCCGGCGCGCGGTGGTGCGGGGCGGGCTCGCCGCCTCGGGGGCGCTGCTGGTGCCGGCGACGACGGCAGCTCCCGCGCTGGCCCTGTCGGGGCGGCCGGCGGCGACGTCCGGCGTGCAGAGCGGTGATGTGACGGCGACGGGCGGCCTGGTGTGGGTGCGCTCGGACCGGCCGGCGCGGATGGTCGTGGAGACCTGCGCGACGGGGTCGTTCCGCAACGCGCGCCGCTGGACCGGCCCGCTGGTGGGGCCGGACACCGACTTCACCGGTGCGACCCGGCTGCACGGCCTGCCGCCGGGCGAGCAGATCCACTACCGGGTGCTGCTGTCCGACCCGCACGACCCGCGCCGCACCGGCGAGCCGGTCTCCGGCACCTTCCGGACCGCGCCGCAGAGCCGCCGGGCCGGGGTGCGCTTCGTGTGGTCCGGCGACCTGGCCGGACAGGGCTGGGGCATCAACCCCGACATCGGCGGCTACCGCATCTTCGACACCATGGGGCGCCTGGACCCCGACTTCTTCCTGTGCAGCGGCGACAACATCTACGCCGACGGCCCGATCGCCGCGACCCAGGCGCTGCCCGACGGCACCGCCTACCGGAACATCACCACCGTGGAGAAGTCCAAGGTCGCCGAGACCCTGGCCGAGTTCCGCGGCAACTTCCGCTACAACCTGCTGGACGGGAACCTCAGGCGGTTCAACGCCCAGGTGCCCTCGATCATCCAGTGGGACGACCACGAGGTGCGCAACAACTGGTACCCGGGCGAGGTCGTCGGGGCCTCGGACCCGCGCTACACCGAGAAGCGCGTGGACGTCCTCGCGACCCGCGCCCGCCGCGCGTTCAGCGAGTACTTCCCCGTCTCCACGCTGCGGCCGGGCGCCGACGGCCGGGTCCACCGCGTGCTGCGGCACGGCCCGCTGCTGGACGTCTTCGTGCTCGACATGCGCACCTACCGCAACGCCAACTCCCCCGACGACCAGACCCGCGACCCGCAGGGCATCCTCGGCCGCGAGCAGCTGGAGTGGCTCAAGCGCGAGCTGTCGCGGTCCCGCGCGGTGTGGAAGGTCATCGCCGCCGACATGCCGATCGGCCTGGTCGTACCGGACACCACCGAGGGCCTGCCGAACATCGAGGCCGTGGCGCAGGGCGACCCGGGCGCGCCGCTGGGACGCGAGCTGCAGATCGCCGAGCTGCTGCGCTTCGTCAAGCACCGCCGGATCACCGGCACGGTGTGGCTGACCGCCGACGTCCACCACACCTCGGCGCAGCACTATCAGCCCTCGCGTGCCGCTTTCGCCGACTTCGAGCCGTTCTGGGAGTTCGTCTCCGGCCCGCTCAACGCAGGGGCCTTCCCGGCGAGCGCGCTGGACGGCACGTTCGGCCCGGAGCGCGTGTTCGTGAAGGCGCCGACCGCCGCGAACGTCTCCCCGGCCGAGGGCTACCAGTTCTTCGGGCAGGTCGACATCGACGGCCACACCGGGGAGCTGACGGTCCGTCTGCGGGAGCAGGACGGCAGTGTCCTGTTCACCAAGGTGCTCCGGCCGGGCCTGGTCGGGCAGTAGCGGGCCGGACGGCCACGAGGAGCGTCCCGGCGGCGGCTGTACGGTCCGCCGCCGGGACCGCGGCGGCCACTGCACGGGCGTACGCACATCCCCCGGGCAGGAGGACGAATTCACGCCTCGCCGGGGCCGCACGACCGCATCCTGCGGTAGACATGCCGGTCGTGACCGACGAACTGACCTACGACCACGCCGGCATCACCCGGGACCCCGGCGCGGCGACCCCGCCCGGGTTCCACCGGCTGCGGGAGCGCACGCGGCTCGGCGCGGGACCGGAGGTCATGGCGGCCGCCACCCGCGCCCTGTTCGGCTGGCGGATGCACCGTGCGGCGGGACTGCGGGTGCCCGCGGACACCCCGGACGCCGCGCCGGGGGTGCGGGTGCCGCTGCGCTTCGGCCCCTTGCGCGCTCCGTGCCGGGTGGTGTGGGCCGAACGGGGCCCGGAGCGGGCCGGGTTCGCGTACGGGACGCTCGCCGGACACCCCGAGCGCGGCGAGGAGTCGTTCGTCGTCGGCCGGGAGGCGGACGGCACCGTGTGGCTTGATGTGACGGCCGTCAGTGGACCCGGCGCGTGGTACGTGCGTCTACTGGGCCCTTTGGGACGCGTCACTCAGCGTGTCGTCGCCCGCCGGTACGGGCGTTGCCTGCGCCGATTGTCGCAGGACGAAACTATTGAAAAGGGGAGTTAATCGACATGGAACACCCTTTACCCGTCGGTCACAGCGCGTTCGCGATCGCGCAACACGTCTTCGGCATGGTGTTTGCATGCCGGATCTGACGTACGCCACGACCAACTCCCGTCGGCTTCGCCACCATTGGCATCGCGGCACCGTCGGGCTCGCCGCACTCCTCGTCGCGGTCGCGACGGCCGACCTCATCGCCGGACTCGCCGGACTCACCCGGCACGCAGCCGACGGCGCCGTTCTGCTGGACACCCCGGCCGCCGCCCTGATCGCCACGGCCGGCCTCCACACATGGCGGGCCCGCCGCCGCGGCCACTCACCCCCACCGGCCGGCGGCACCGCCGCCACCGCGACGGCGGAGCCGGGGGAAAGCTCCGCCGCCGACCCCGCCCGGGATGCCGGCCCCGTCCGGAACGCCGGGACGGCCCTGTGGCGGATGCGCACCACCGTGCGCGACAGGCCCGGCAGCCTCGCCGCCGTGACCACGGCACTGGCCGCCCGGGACGTGGACATCCTCACCCTCCAGACGCACCCGCTGACCGACGGGACCGTCGACGAGTTCCTGCTGCGCGCCCCCGCGGAACTGCCCGCCGGGGAACTGACCCGCGCCGCGGACACGGCCGGCGGCCGCGACACCTGGATCGAGCGGGCCGACGCCCACGACCTCGTCGACACCCCGACCCGGATGCTGACCCTCGCCACCCGCACCGCGATGGACGCCGCCGAACTTCCGCTCTCCCTGCGCCAGTTGCTCGGCCGCTGCACCATCAGGTCCACCCCGTCCGGCCAGCCCGGCGGCGACATCGCCGAGGACGCGCTGGAGGAGACCGTCATGCGGCTGCGCGACCCCGCCGGAGGGACGATCACCGTGGAACGCGCCTGCCTGCCCTTCACCCCGACCGAGTTCGCCCGCGCCCGCGCGCTGGTCGAACTGGACGACCGGCTGGGCGTGCGGGTCCCCGGGCACCGGGCCGTCCTGACCCTGCCCGAGGGCAACGAGATCACCGTCCGCCGGGCCGGCCCCGAGGACCTCGCGGCCGCCCGGGACCTGCACCTGCGCTGCTCACCGGCCACGCTGGCGCACCGCTACCACGGTCCGGTCGCCGACGTGGACCGCTACCTCACCCACCTGCTCTCCCCGCGGTTCGGCCGGACCCTCGCCGCCGAGACGGTCTCCGGCCGCGTCGTCGCCCTCGCCCACCTGCTGTGGGACGGCGACGAGACCGAGGTCGCGCTGCTCGTCGAGGACGCCTGGCAGCGCCGCGGTATCGGGCTGGAACTGCTGCGCCGGCTGGTCGCACAGGCCGTCGAGGACGGGTGCGGATGCGTGTACGCGGTGACCCGGTCGACCAACACCGCGATGATCGCGGCGATGCGCCGCCTGGACCTGCCGCTGGACTACCAGGTCGAGGACGGGACCCTGGTCATCACCGCGACGCTGTCACCGGCCGAGGCGAGCGCTCCGCTGCGCTGAGCGCCCGGTCCAGGTCGTCCCACAGGTCCTCGGCGTCCTCCAGCCCGACCGACAGCCGCAGCAGCCGGTCGCTGACGCCGGCACCGTGCCGGTCGTCCTCGTCCACGATGCGGTGGCTGATCGAGGCCGGGTGCTGGATCAGGGTGTCGACGGCGCCGAGGCTGACCGCCGGGGTGATCAGCCGGACCCCGGCGATCACCTCGTGCGGGTCGCCGTGCACCTCGAAGGCGACCATGGCGCCGCCGATCCGCGGGTAGTGCACCCGCGCCACCCGCGGGTCCGCGGCCAGCCGCTCCACCAGCGCGGCGGCCGTGGCCGACGCGGCCCGCACCCGGACCGACAGCGTCGACAGCCCACGCAGCAGCAGATAGCCGGCGAGCGGGTGGAGCACGCCGCCGGTCGCGAAGCGCACCTTGCGGAGCACGCGGGCGAACTCCTCGTCGCAGGCGACGACCCCGCCCAGGACGTCGCCGTGGCCGCCGAGGTACTTGGTGGCGCTGTGCAGCACGATCCGGGCACCGCTCTCCAGCGGGCGCTGCAGGACGGGGGTGGCGAAGGTGTTGTCGACGAGCAGCGGCACCGTGCCGCAGGAGTGGGCGACCGCCCGCAGGTCGACCTCGGCCAGCGTCGGGTTCGCCGGGGTCTCCACGATCACCAGGCCGGTGTCGGGCCGGACGGCGTCAGCGATTCCGGCGGGGTCGGTCCAGGTGACCTCGGTGCCCAGCAGCCCGCCCGTCAGCAGGTGGTCGCTGCACCCGTACAGCGGGCGCACGGCCACCACATGGCGCAGGCCCATGGCGGCCCGGGCCAGCAGGGTGGCGGTCAGCGCCGCCATGCCGCTGGCGAAGGCGACGCCGGCCTCGGCGCCCTCCAACCGGGCCAGCGCCGTCTCGAAGCGGGCGACCGTCGGGTTGTCGAGACGCGAGTAGACGGGCGACCCCTGAAGGGCGGCGCCCGTGGCGGCGAAGTCGTCCAGCCGGGCGGCCTCGGCGCGGCTGTCCCGGGAGGGGTAGGTGGTGGACAGGTCCAGAGGGACGGCGTGCAGGCCGAGATCGGTGAGGTCCTCGCGGCCCGCGTGCACGGCCTCGGTGGCGAGGGCACGGGAACGGGATGAGTGCGCGGCTGTCGTGTCCATGGCCCGATGCTGAACACCTGCCGCCCCGTAGCGGTGATCGCCCGTGTTAATTTCGGCCGGTGTCCGATTCTGTGCTTCTGGATCCGGTCGACCTCGAGATCCTGCGTCTCCTGCAGAACGATGGCCGGACGACCTACCGGGACCTCGCCGCCGCCTGCGGGGTCGCACCGTCCACCTGCCTCGACCGGGTCAACCGGCTCCGCCGCACCGGGGTGATCCTCGGCCACGAACTGCGCGTCGACCCCGCCCGGCTCGGACGGCCCCTGGAGGCACTGCTGTCGGTCCAGGTCCGGCCGCACCGCCGGGAGCTGATCGGCCCGTTCGTGGACCGGGTGCGGGCACTGCCCGAGTCACGCGCGCTCTTCCACCTCACCGGCCCGGACGACTACCTCGTGCACGTCGCCGTCGCGAGCACCGGTGATCTCCAGCGCCTGGTCGTCGACGAGTTCACCTCCCGGCCCGAAGTGGCGCGCGTCGAGACCCGGTTGATCTTCCAGCACTGGGACTGCGGACCACTGCTCCCGCCCGCGTCAGCAATATGATCCGCAATGGTGATGACGCGGCCCGGCGCTCCGTACCAGGATGTTGCCCATGTCCGACACCACCAGCAGCGCACTGCCCCGCGCGGTAGCCGACGCCTACGTCGACGAAGCCACCGAACTCGACCCCATCACCGCCACGTACCTGGGCGTCCGGACCGGGCAGGACCGGCTCCCCGACTTCTCACCGGCAGGTCTGGAGGCCCAGGCGGACCTCGCCCGGCGCACCCTGGCCGCCCTCGACTCCGCCGAGGTGCCGGACGACGACGAGCGCCGCTGCGCACGTCTGCTGCGCGAGCGGCTCACCGCCGAACTCGCCGTCCACGAGGCGGGCGAGGGCCTGCGCGCCGTCAGCAACCTGCACTCCCCCGTGCACGCGGTCCGCAACGTCTTCACGCTGATGCCCACGCAGACCGACGAGGACTGGGCCGCCGTCGCCGCCCGCCTGCGCGCGGTGCCGGAGGCCCTGGCGGGCTACCAGGCCTCCCTGGAGGCGGGCCTGGACCGCAAGCTGCCGGCCGGCCCCCGGCAGGTCGCCACCGTCGTCGTGCAGCTCGGCGAGTGGCTGGACGACGAGGCGGGCAGCTGGTTCACCCAGTTCGTCAAGGACGGCCCGCAGGCGCTGCGCACCGACCTCGACGCGGGCGCCGCCATGGCGACCGGTGCCGTGGCCGCGCTGCGCGACTGGCTGCGCGACTCCTACGCCGCCTCGGTCGAGGGCACCTCCGACGCGGTCGGCCGGGAGCGCTACGCCACCTGGGCGCGCTACTGGACCGGCTCCGACCTCGACCTGGACGAGGCGTACGCCTGGGGCTGGGAGGAGTTCCGCCGTATCGAGGCAGAGATGCGCGACGAGGCCGAGAAGGTCCTGCCCGGGTCCACCCCGATGGAGGCGCTCGCCCACCTCGACGAGCACGGCGAGGCGATCGACGGCGTCGACGCGGTACGCGACTGGCTCCAGGCCCTCATGGACGAAGCCATGAACGCGCTCGACGGCACGCACTTCGACCTCGCCGAGCCGGTCAAGCACGTCGAGTCCCGCATCGCCCCGCCCGGCAGCGCCGCCGCCCCGTACTACACGGCGCCCTCGCTCGACTTCTCCCGGCCGGGCCGCACCTGGCTGCCGACGCTGGGCCGCGAGCGCTTCCCGGTCTGGGACCTGGTCAGCACCTGGTACCACGAGGGCGTCCCCGGCCACCACCTCCAGCTCGCCCAGTGGGCCTACGTCGCCGACCGGCTCTCCCGCTACCAGGCCACCCTCGGCCAGGTCAGCGCCAACGCCGAGGGCTGGGCCCTGTACGCCGAGCGCCTGATGGACGAACTCGGCTTCCTCACCGACCCGGGCCGCCGCCTCGGCTACCTCAACGCCCAGATGCTGCGCGCCACCCGTGTGATCCTCGACATCGGCATGCACCTGGAACTGCGCGTCCCGGACGACAGCCCGTACCGGCCCGGCGAGACATGGACCCCGGAGCTGGGCCGCGACTTCTTCGGGGCATACAACGGGCTCAGCGCCGCCATGCTCGACAGCGAGATCATCCGCTACCTCGGCATGCCCGGCCAGGCCATCGGCTACAAGCTCGGCGAGCGTTCCTGGCTCGCGGGCCGGGAGGCCGCCCGCGCCGCCCACGGCGACGCCTTCGACGCCAAGGCCTGGCACATGGCCGCCCTGTCCCAGGGCTCCCTGGGCCTGGACGACCTCGTCGACGAGCTGTCCCGGCTCTGACCGTGCCCGTCCGGCGGCGGTCCGCACCGCCGCCGGACGGCGGGACGCGGGCGGTGTGGCGCGTTCCGTCGAGTGACTGTCCGGTAACGCCCTGTTGACGGGGCACGGGGCGGATAGGCTGCCCCTATGGGGGTGTTGCTCGACTTCTGTACGGGTCCACCGGTCCGTCCGTGCCGTGGCGCGACCGGGGTGGCACGGACGGACATCGCCCGGGTGCCCGGGGTCCGCGGGACCGGCCGGCCGCCCGGCCGGCGCGGGCGCCACGAGCCTTCCCGCCCGTGCGCACCCGGTCCCCAGCGCCCACGCCGCCCGCGCCGCCTCCGCGGCACCCCCGGCCCCCGAAGGAACGGTGCCACCCGATGATCCCGCACGCCTGCCACGACGAGGGCCGCCTGGTGCTCACCCACGGCCGGATCGTCCTGCGCGAACAGCTCCCCCCGGAGGCGGCCCGGCTCGCCGACGGCAAACCGGCCGGGCTGTCGTGGATCGACGGCGGGCCCGGCGAGGGCACCGTCCTCGCCGCGGGGATGATCACGATCGCGGCCGCGGCCGGGGTGTACGCGCCGGGATGGGGGCTGTTCGTGATCCAGCGGTCGGAGGACGGCCTCGCCCTCGGCGGCATAGGCTTCCACGGCCCGCCCTCAGTGGACGACCGGGTCGTCGAGATCGGCTACGACCTCTCGGAGTCGGCGCGCGGCGCCGGCTGGGCCACCGACGCCGTCCGCGTCCTCTCGCACTGGGCGCTGACCCGTGCCGAGGTGCGCACGGTGCTGGCCACGACCGATCCGGCGAACCGGCTCTCGCAACGGGTCCTGGAGCGCGCCGGGTTCGGGCGGGTCGCGGACCGCGACGCGCAGCGGGCGTACGAACTGCGGCTGCGCGCCGCCTGAGCAGTCGGCACGCGGCGCCGGCCGGGCCACCGACGCCGTCCGCGTCCTCTCGCACCGGGCACTGACCCGCGCCGAGGTGCGCACGGAACGCTCCGGAATCGGGCGCGTCGCGGACCGCGACGCACAGCGCGCCTACGAGCCGCGGCTGCGCCGCCTGAAAAGGCGGCACGCGGCGCCGGCCGGGCCACCGACGCCGTCCGCGTCCTCTCGCACCGGGCACTGACCCGCGCCGAGGTGCGCACGGTGCTGGCCACGACCGATCCGGCGAACCGGCTCTCGCAACGGGTCCTGGAACGCGCCGGGTTCGGGCGGGTCGCCTGACCGGCAGCTAAATCCGTGTCGCCCGGCGGTGCACCGGGGCATCATCGACGCTCATGAACACCTCGGCCCGCACCCTCTTCCTCTCGCCGCGCACCACGGCCACCGGCCGCGCGCTGGCGACCGCCGCGCACCGGCGCGGCATTCCCGCGCACACCCTGCGGGAGTGGCGCGTGCCGGCCGAGCTGTCGGCCGCGCCCGGCCCGTCCCTGTACGCCGGGCCGCTGTTCGCCGACGCGGTCGCGGGCGACCAGGGACTGTCTCTGGCGTTGCTGGAGGCGGACGCCGACTGGCTCGCCCGCCTGCCCCTGGAACTGACGCGACGTCATATCATGTTCACCACCCTGGCGGAGGCCCGCGGACTGCGCCGGCCGGCCTTCGTCAAGCCGCCCAACGACAAGAGCTTCCCGGCCCGCGTGTACCGGGACGGCAGCGGACTGCCGGGGCCGGACGCGGTGGACGACGACGCACCGGTGCTGGTCAGCGACATCGTCGCCTTCGACGTGGAGTACCGGCTCTTCCTGCGGGACGGGGAGGTGCTGACGGGCAGCCGGTACGCGACGGGCGGCGAGCTGGACGTGGCACCGCTGGACGCCGACCCCGCGCGGGAGGGCGTCCTGGACTTCGCCGCGCGGCTGTTCGCACCCGGGGTGCCCGCACTGCCCTCCGCCGTCGTGGTCGACGTCGGCCGCATCGGGGAGGACTGGGCCGTGGTCGAGGCCAACGCGGCCTGGGCGAGCGGGCACTACGCCTGCGACGAGGACGCCGTGCTCGACGTGGTGCTGCGCGCCGCCGCCCCTGCGGCGGCGCCCGGACTACCGGCCGACACCCGCTTCCGGCGGCCCGTCGCCACCGTCGTCCGCTGAACGCCGGACCGTCGGCCCGGGGGTACGTGGCCGGGCTCGGCGGTGAGGCCCGGCACCGCCCCGGCAGCGGAGCCCGGACCGCCGGACGACACCCGCTTCCGCGGCCCGTCACCTCCGCCCTCCGCCCTCCGCCCGGAGGAGGGCGGCGGGATGCTCAGCACCTCGATGCGGGCCGGGTCTGAACGCCGGGCCGTCGGCCCGGGGGTACCGGCCCCCCGTGTACCCGGCGCGGTACGTGCGGGCCCCGCTCTGTTCGCCGTGGGGTCGGTGCCGCACCGGGGGAACCCCATGACAGTCGCGGTTTACGCCTACGTACCGGGTGCTGCGGTCGCCGCTCGTCACCCCCCAGGACGGTTGCGGCGACTCACGGCCGATGGGGGTTCAGGTGGGCACTCGCGGTGACCCCGGACCGCCTCTTCCGGCGCTTCGTCGCCACCGTCGTCCGCTGAAGCCAGGCCGTCGGCCAACAAGTACCGGCCGGGCCCAACGGCGAGGCCCAGCACGGCCACGGCGGCAGAACCCGGACCACCGTCCCCTCCGTCAACCACTGAACGTCCGGCCGTTCGGCCGAAAGTGCCGGCAGGCCTCGAGGGTGAGGGCCGCCGCCCGGCCGGCCGCCGGCGACAAGCCGGGCGGTGGGCCGGGCCGGCCCCCACGTCTTGTACGGCGTGTTCACGGCCCCCGGTGAGGCTCGCGCCGAGCGTCAGCAGCCGCAGTCGCCGGCCGCGACGGGAGCCGCGAGCGGGTCGGCGGGCTGCCGTTCGCTGCCCGCGGCCGTCTCGTAGGCGAAGCCCTCGCGGATCCAGTACTCCATGCCGCCGAGCATCTCCTTGACCCGGTAGCCGAGCCCGGCCAGCGCGAGCGCGGCGCGCGTGGCGCCGTTGCAGCCGGGGCCCCAGCAGTGGACGACGACGGGGACGGCGGGGTCGAGGAGGGCGGGTGCCTCGTGCGGGATCCGCGCGGTCGGCAGGTGGACCGCGCCGGGGATGTGCCCCTGGTCCCAGGCCTCGATGGAACGGGAGTCGACGAGCACGAAGCCGGGTTCGCCGCCGGCCGCCAGCGCGCCGGCGACATCGGCGACATCGGTGTGGAAGGCCAGGCTCGCCGCGAAGTGGGCCGCGGCGTCGGCGGGCGCGGCGGGCGGCACCCGCAGCACGGGGTTGTCGGTGGTGGTGCCTGCGGCGGCCGCGGAAAGCGCGGAGGTCGGTGTCATGAGCAGGAATCTACGGTCGGCGGCCGGCACCCGGAAGGCACGTTCCCCGGCCTCATGGTTGCCCGGCCGGGGAATCCCCTGCTAGACACCGCTCATGACCGTGGAATCCCTTGACGCCACCGATTGGCGCATTCTGGACGCGCTCCAGCGCGACGGCCGGGCCAGCTACGCCGAACTCGCGCGGGAGGTGGCGATGTCCGCCAGCGCCGTGACCGAGCGCGTGCGCCGGCTGGAGGAGGCCGGGGTGATCACCGGGTACTCCGCGGTGGTCGACCTCGACCGGATCGGCCGCCCGATCCTCGCGTTCGTCCGGCTGCGCTATCCGCACGGCAACTACAAGCCGTTCCACGACCTGCTGGCCTCGACGCCCGAGATCCTGGAGGCGCACCACGTCACGGGCGACGACTGCTTCATCCTGAAGGTCACCGCCCGTTCGATGCGTCACCTGGAGGAGATCACCGGCCGTGTCTCCGGGCTCGGTTCGGTGACGACGAACGTGGTCTACTCCTCACCGCTCGCCCGCCGCGCGGTGGCGCAGGGATGAACCGCGCTGCCCCTTGACGACCTGGAGCTGCGCCGGGATCCGCTGCCGCAGGTCCGCGACATGGCTGACGATGCCGACCGCGCGGTCCCGCTCGCGCAGCCCGTCGAGCACGTCCAGGACCTCGTCGAGGGTCTGCTCGTCGAGGCTGCCGAACCCCTCGTCGATGAAGAGGGTGTCCAGCCGGGCGCCGCCCGCCTCGTCGGTCACCACATCGGCGAGGCCGAGCGCCAGGGCGAGTGAGGCGAAGAAGGTCTCGCCGCCGGACAGGGTGGCGGTGTCGCGTTCGGTGCCCGTCCAGGAGTCCACGGCCATCAGGCCGAGGCCGGACTTGACGCCGCGTGAGGCGCGGGCGTCGGTGTGCACGAGGGTGTACCGGCCGGAGGACATCCGCTGGAGGCGCACGCTCGCGGCGGCTGCCACCTGTTCGAGGCGGGCCGCCAGCACATAGGTCTCCAGCTCCATCCGCAGCGTGTTCTCGCCCGCTCCGGTCGCCAGGTCGGCCAGGCGGCGCAGCCGTGCGTACTCGGCGCGGGCGGGCGCCAGTTCGCGGGTACGGATCAGCGCCTCGGCGCCGAGTCGGCCGAGTGCGGCGCAGGTCGTACGGGCCGCGTCCTGACGGGCCGCGGCACCGCGCAGCCCGCCGGTGGCGTCCTCGACGGCGCGCCGGGCGCCCTCGGGGTCGGCGGGCGGCAGGGCGGCGGCCTCCGCGACGTCCAGCGCGGTGAGTTCCGCGGTGACGGCCGTCTCCTCACGGCGGCGCTCCTCCACGCGCTGCCGCAGCCGCTGCACCTCGGCCGGGTGCAGGAGCGCCGCGGCGGCGGCCTCGGGAGTGTCGAACCCGGCCCGGTAGGCGGCGTCGGCGAGGCCCGCGTCGGCCTCCTTGAGCGCGCGGGCGGTCTCCTGCTCGGCACGGGCGGCCCCGGCCGCAGCGGCGATCCGTTCGGCCTGCGCCGCGAGAGCGGCACGGCGTTCGGCGACGGTGGCGCATTCGCCCCGGGCCCGCTCCAGTTGCCCGGTCAGCGCCGCGTGCTCCTGGTCCAGCACCTCGCGGCGGGAGACGACGGAGGCGACCCGGCTCTCGGCCTCGTGCCGCAGCCGGGTACGCCGGGTGTGCTCCGCGACGGCCCGGTCGAGGGCCTGCCGGGCCTCGGGCAGCGTCGCGGCCTCGGCGGACGCCTCGCGGAAGGCGCGCTCCAGTTCCGCATGGGAGGCGGCGAGTTCGGCCTCGGGTGTCCGTCCCGCCTCGGCGACGGCGGCGTCGCGGGCCGCCGTGACGCGCGCGACGTGCGCCTGGGCGCTCTCGCGGGCTGCGGCGGCGTCCTGGTGGGCGGCCTGGGCGGCCTCCTCCTCGGCGCGGCCGACCTGCCGGTCCGAGGGCCTGGCCGGGTGCGGGTGCTCGGTCGCCCCGCAGACCAGGCAGCCCTGGCCGTCGCGGAGCCGGGTGGCGAGTTCGGCGGCGATGCCGTTGATACGGGCCTCGCGGACGTCCTGCCAGTGGTCGCGGGCGTCGGCGGCGGTGTCCCGGGCGGTCCGGAGCCGCTCCTCGGCGTCCTGCAACTCCCGCTCCCGCAGGTCGCGTTCACGGGCAGACGCGAGCTTGCGGCGGGAGGATTCCAGGGTGCCCGCGAGCTCGGCGGCGCGGGTGGTGGCGGACTGGGCCGTGTCGATCCGGCGCTCGTGGCCCGGACGGGCCCCCTCCCACTCCTCCAGCCAGGCGCCGGTGTCGGCGATCAACTGCTCGTCGGCATCCGTCTCGCGCTCCAGCCGGGCGCGCTCGGCGGCGAGTTCGGCCGCACGGTGCTCGGCGCGGGCGGCCTCGGCCAGGCCCCCCAGCTCCTCGCGCAGGCCGTTCCCGTACGCGGTGAGCTGGTCGGCGCCGGCGCCGGCGAGCGCGCCCGGCTGGAGCGCGAGACGGATGCCGAC
>NZ_JBEYWO010000033.1:80594-93766 GCF_040644455.1 Streptomyces sp. NPDC046977 | reverse complement strand
GTCCAACTCCACCTCCTCGACCTCCTCGACACCGACATCGGACAAACTCGCTGGCCACAGACCTGAAACGGTCACCCGCGAAGTACGGGTCTAGATGGCCCTTCCGCAATCTTCTCCTCACGGGAAATTTGTTGGCCGCCGTGCCGGGACGTGGAAATGTTGCGGGTTGTCGGCCGTCGTCTCGGCCGTTACGAAAGCCCGCTTTCAGCTTGAACGTCCAGTCTTCGAAATCCCGAACAAGGAGTTCTGAAGTGAACGTCAAGTTTCGTGCCACGTTCGGCGCTGCGATCCTGAGCGCCGCTGCCATCGCCGTCGGACTCCTGTCCGCCCCTGCCTCGGCCGACCCGAGCCCGATCACCGACTACCGTCAACTGGCGGGTGTCGGTTCGGACACCACGCAGGACGTCATGAACGACCTGGCCAACGGCACCAGTGTCGTGGGCGCCGACGGCAACCGGATCATCGCGTCCTGGGACTCCACCGGCACCTCCCCGATCAGCATCAAAGACCCCGCAACGCGTCCGCTCTGCACTATGGACCGTCCCCACGGCAACGACATCGACGCGCTGCGCAACGACATCCTTGCCGGCAGGAGCTGTATCGACTTCGTCCGCATGTCGCGCGGTCCGCTGGCCTCCGGTACGGAGCTGACCTGGATCCCGTTCGCCAGGGACGCCGTCACCTGGACGACCGATCTGACCAGCCCCATTGGGGCGCAGCCGCCCGGCAACCTTGCGTCCCCGAGCCTTACCATCTCTCAGTTGAGGAGCATTTACACGACATGCAGCTACACCGACGCCGCGGGTGTCCAGCGCCCGGTGCAGCCGCTGCTGCCGCCTTTCGGCTCAGGCCCCCGGCAGTCCTGGCTGCTGGCACTCGGTCTCAGCGAGGACGACGTCAGGTTGGCCCGGGCATCGGGCGTGTGCGCCGGGTACAAGGACACCGATCTGGGGAACGACGGTACGGCGATCACCAACCTCAACCAGATCATGCCGTACTCCGTGGCTCAGTGGATCGCTCAGGGCAAAAGCCTCCCTGGGGTCCCGAACCGTCGCGGTGAGTCTCGTCTGCGCGCCGTTTCGAACCAGGCCCCCATCACCGGGTCGGGCCCCGCGACCACCCTCAACTCCAGCTTCGTCTTCTCCCACGACGTCTACAACGTCATACAGACCACTCGGCTGAACACCTCGCCGATCTTGGCGACCTTCGTCGGGGCCGGCGCAAAGGTCTGCTCGCCCGCGAGCATCGCTGTCATCAAGAACTACGGCTTCGGTGACCTCAACGCGGACTTGGCTCTGTCCAATTGTGGTGACACCAACCTCACGGGCTGGCGGTGATGCGTGTTCTCGGGACCACAGCAGTAGGAGGCCCACGGGATCGGGCGTCCGCCGTGGGGCCGTACCGGGTCGGCGCGATCGCCGAGCACCTCCCGCAGCTGTACCCGGCCCCGACGGTCCAGCAGATCGGCGCGGCGGTCGCTTGAGCAACGGTCACCACCAAACAGTGAGCGCGGCCTGGTCTGGGACCTGGCCGCGCTCAGTGCATCACTGGTAGTGCCTGACGAAGCGGGCGCCTACCACCACCATGGGGTCCGCGGGCCGACGTTCAGGGTCGCCGGGTCGGCGTCAGGGGTTCTGGGGCGGTCGTTGGCAGCCTGCGGCGAAGGGGGCGTTCCGCCTGGAGCGGTCGGGGGGAGCGGTTCCGTGCGGGATGCGGGGGCAGCTGGTCGCGGAGCCGGTGCCGGGCCGGTCGGCCAGGGCACGTTGCGGAAGTTCGCGGTCACGAGGATTCTCCTGAAGGAATCGGTCTGTGGTGGCTGCCGTGGGCGCGCAGCGCGCGTGACAGCGGGTAGCAGGCAAGGACGCCGAGAAGGGCGCAGCCGCCGAGGATCGAGGCGACCAGCGGCCGGCCGCCGGCGTTGAGTGCAACCGCGATGCCCAGCGGCGGCAGTGACGCCACGGCGGAAGCCGCGGAGAGGACCGCTTGGTAGCGGCCGACCGCGCCGTCCGGGACTGCGGTGGAGACGTAGGCGCCGACCGCGACGCTGTAGCAAATCTCCCCGGGAACCAGGGCGCCGCAAGCGGCCGAATACCCCAGCGTGGTGTGCTGGAAGGACGCGTAGGCCAGGCCCAGGCCGAGGATCGCCGTGCCTGCCACCAGGATCGTGACGGGGGAGTACCGCAGGGTCTCGCCACGTCCAACCAGGAGCCGCGTCATCGGCGGCGTCAGTACAAGCACCGCCACCGTATTGAAGATCATCGCGGTGCCGTAGGCCGTGGGTGGTAAATGGTCGTTCGTCATGAGCAGCGGCAGCACGGACACCAGCCCCCAGGCGCACACCATGGCCGCCACCGACACCGCGGCGATCCAGCGCAAAGCGGGGTCGGCGAGCACCTGCCGGTACGTGGCCGTCTCTCGGGCCGTCTCGGGCCGGCGGGCCGACAATAGCCGCAAGGCCAGCAGTGCGAAGGCGGCGCACACCGCGGCGTGGGCCAGGAACAGAATGCGGTAGCCGTGGTGATGAGCTACGTAGCCGCCGAGGCCTCCGCAGACAGCGATGCCGACGTTGATCGACCAGTACAGGGCCGTCTGCGCGCGGGTCCGTGCGGCGCCGGTGAGCAGGTGTTCATTGATCGCGGCGGAGACCGCGGGTCGGTAGGTCTCCATGGTCAGGCCCAGGCACACCGACACGACCAGGAGCGCCGGAAGCGAGTGGACGAGGGTGAGGGCGACGCAGGCGCCGGCGGCGAACGTCATCATGACGGCCAGTGCGGTGCGCTGCCCGGCCCGGTCGGTGAGCCAGCCGCTGATCCCCTGGCCGAGGCACCAGCCCACGCCGAACAGGGTCAATGCCGCGCCGGCTGCGGTCGTGCCGTGCCCGGCGGCCACGTAGTAGGAGAGGTAGTCCCAGCCGAACCCGGCCGCCTTCACCACGAGCGAGGCACCGATCAGGGTCCACACGACGGTGCGGGCAGTGTGAGCCGACGTCGACGGTCGGATGGGGGCCACGGGGGCGTCGGTGACAGCCACGAGGGTCCTTCGGTCGAAGTTGTAGGGCGGTGGAGACGAGTGAAGGCGGCCGCAGGATTGCGGCCGCCTTCTGGCACTCTGAGCGCGGTGGCTCAGTAGGGGCGCACGGCCCGGTTCGGACGGGCGGCGCGGTTCGGACGCGAGGCGCGGTAGGGGCGCATGGAATTCCTCCAGTGTGAGAGGCCCCCGGGATCGGGGACGACGGCAACGGTAGGAAGAGGAGATGCAGGAGGGAAGCCAGAACCCGCCTCAGAGGCCGATTAACTCACTGAGCGGAACAACGGCGCGCGAAATCCCACCCAGCGGAATGACGACCGGGTACGGGCACGGGTCGGGCAGCGTCGCAGGACCGGTCGTCGGCATACGAGGCAATGCGGCCAAGAGCCCAGCGTCGGCCACGGAGCGGAAAGGGCTTCAGCCCTTGAGCAGTGCCCACACCTTCTCCACGACGCTGGCGGTGCGCGTCAGGTCCGGCACCACGAGGTCGGCTCCGGCGGCTCGTAGGTCGTCGGCCGTGGTCCGGCCGGTGGCGACCGCGAGGACGGCCACAGAGTTGTCCCGGGCGGCCGTGACGTCGGCTGCGGTGTCGCCGATGACCAGGGCCTCGGCGGGGTCGACGGGGCCGAACTTTTCCCTCAGACGTGCCAGGGCGGTGCGGACGAGCGCAGGCCGCTCATCGTTGTCCTCGCCGTACGCGCCGACGGCCCAGGTGATGTGGCGGTCGAGCCCGAACACCTGGAGTTTGATCTCGGCGACCGCGCGGACGTTCCCGGTGACCACGGTCTGCACAAGGCTCGGGACGCCGGCCAGTGCATCCAGGGCTGCAGCGGCGCCGGGGAGAGCGTGACCGCGTTCCCGTAGTTGCGACGAGTGCGCCAGGTGCCCGTCGGCGAGTGCGCGGGCGAACCGTTCGAAGTCGGCGCGGCCGGTCTTCAGGCCGTGGAGCCGGGCGGTCTCGCGGAAGATCACGGGTTCGGTGATCCCGTCGATTTTCGCCTGCTCCCGCATGGGCTGACCGGTGACCTGTTCGAAGGCCGCGGCGGACAGTGCACGGCCGACGCCGCGGGTGTCGATCAGCGTGTGGTCGATGTCCCACAGCACGAACCGGCGATCCGTCACGGTTGCCCTCCTGCCTGCCGTCAGCGCCCCCAGCCTCGCACACCCGGTCCGATTGCGTACCGCAACCTTTCGGCTACGCTCTACGCTTCCTTCATGAGCCATCCCAGGAAAGGGGGAGGGATGGGCGTTCCACCGCTGGCGGTTGGCGATCGGATCCGGCACTGGCGCAGCAAGAGGGGCCGCACGCAAGCGGCGGTCGCCGGTCTGTGCGGCATCACCGAGGTGTACCTGTCGAAGATCGAGCGGGGGCTGAAAACTCCCTCCCTGGAAGTCCTTCACGCACTGGCAGGCGAACTGGGCGTGCCTCTCGCCGCCCTGCTGAGCGAGGAACCGGCCACCGAGGCCCGGGCTGTTGCGGAGTGGGGGATCGAGCCCACCGTGCCTCATGCGCTGATGGGCTACGGACCGGCGGCCAGCCGGCACCCGGCGACGCCAGTGGTGCTGCGCGAGCGGGTGGAGTCCGCCTGGCGGGTGTGGCAGAGCAGCCCGGAGCGGTTCACCCAGGCGGCGGCGGTGCTGCCGGCACTCATCGCCGACACCGAGCACGCCACACGGGCCTACGCGCGAGGCAGCGACGCCGCCGCGCGGCGCGAAGTGCTGCGGTGCGCGGCCGACTTGTATTTCATGCTCCGCTCGTACTGCCGACGCACAGGGCGGGTCGACCTGTCGCTCATGGCCGCCGACCGGGCCCTGCGGGCAGCGCAGGACGCCGACGACCCGATCCGTATCGCCGCGGCCCAGTGGAACCTCGGCCACGTCCTGCTGGCCGACGGGGAAGAGGACGGCGCGCAGCAAGTGGCGCTACTCGGTATCGAACAGTTGCAGCAGGCAACATCCGATCCGGTGGTCCCGGCGCTGACCGGCGCCCTGCAACTCGTCGCCGTGGTCGCCGACTCACGGCGCCGCCGATGGTCGGCCGCGCACCACCGGCTCACCCACCACGCGCTTCCCCGCGCCCGGGAGTCCGGGGAGGGCAACGCGATGTGGACGGTGTTCGGACCGACGAATGTGCTGCTCCATCACGTCAGCATCGAGATGGAGGCCGGAGAGGCCGCCGAGGCACTGCGGGCCGCGGACCAGGTCGACGCCGGCCGCCTGCCGTCGCTGGAGCGGCACTTCACGTTCCTGCTGGAAGTGGCGCACTGCTACGCCCTGCGCCGGGAGGACCCTGCCGTCCTCGTTCATCTCCTGGATCTGGAGGAGATGGCCCCCGAGGACCTCGCCCGCAGCCCTCTCGCCCGGGACATGGTCGTGGGGCTGCGCCGGCGAGTGCGCCCCACCTACCGGCGCCAGGTGGAAGGCCTCGCGGACCGCATGGGCCTGGCGTAACCGGCCGTACTCGTGGGTCACCCGTACCGACAGTACGGGTCGGCGCCTTTCCTCGTGCATACCGTCGCACCACGGCCGTGTCACGGAACAGGAGAACGGCTCATGCACACAGGCACCGATGACGAAGACCCGGAAACGCCCCGCCGTCAGCGCGAGGCAGGCGACTGGTGCGCGCTTCGCATGCCCCGTCACCTCGGCCTCGACGTCGTCCGCTGGATTCCCCGCCTCGGCTCGGTGATGGTCGACCCGGCCGAGCGCGCACTGTACTTCTTCACCACGGCCACCGCCGTCGCGGCGTGGAGGCCGATCCCGAACGTCCTCATCGTCCACCGCAACGCCGTTCCCCTTCCCGCCGTCCAACGCCTGCGGCCTCCCGGGCCCTACTGGCTCGGGGCGCCCTCCGTGCCACCGAGGATGACCGACGCACGGCAGATCCTCAGCGCCCTCGCGTGGGGGAACGCGCGGTGGGAGGCCTCCAGGCGGCTGCCGTCCGAGATCACATGTCTGGCACGGCACGCGTTCGTCTTCGACATCACCACCCGCAGATTCGGACAGGTCATGGCCGGCGACCGCGACATCGTGTGGCTGCGCCCGCTGGAGGGCGGCGAGGAATGGCACGTACCCCGTGCTTCGGTCCTGCCCGCGAGCCTTGCCGATGCGCGCGGGTTGTGCGCCAGCGAGGTCGTGACCGATGCCTGAGCAGCCGGAACGGCCGGACCTCGGCCTGGATCTCCTGCGCTGCAAATGGCGCGTCGACGAGGCGACCTCGCCAGGGACGCCAGCCGCCCGCCTGGCAGGGGTGCACCGGGAGAACATGGAGATTCTGGCGGCCATCATCACCGCCGGCCGCAGCTGGCCGGGGCACCGGCTGGTCGGCGAACGGGCAGCTCACACTGCGGCATTGATCGCCGTGGAGGCGCCTGACCTCGCCTTCCAGGACCGTGTACTGCCCCTGCTCAACGAGTCAGTGCGAGCCGGCGACGCCGATGGCAAGGACCTCGCACTGCTTACGGACCGCAACTTCGTCCGGCACCGGCGGCCCCAGATGTTCGGCACGCAATACCTGCCGGGCCAGGACGGGCTGACGCTCTACCCGTGCATCGCCCCCGGCGACCTGGACTGGCGCCGCCAAGCCTTGGGTCTGGAACCGCACGCCGAGTACGACGCGCGGATCCGGGGCGGTCACACACTGCTGGCATCACCGGGACCGGAGCCCCATTCGGAGGTGGAGTCCGGAGCTTCCTGACACGCCACCCAGGCCGGGCGGCGGAGGGCAGGTGCTTCCAGCGCGTACAGCCAGACCACACCGCCGTGCACCGAGGTCCTGACGAGCACACCCACCCGTCAACCTGCCCGGGGCACAACGTATTTCGCAATGAACCGGACGTGACTTCAATGCCCACTACACAACCAACCAGGTGAGTGGTTTGATTGACCGCGCGCTCGGAGATCCACTCCCAGGAGTCGTTTCGCCCAGCGCGTTGTGCCCGGCCCCAGCCCCCGGCCGGCAGGCAAGTCCCCACCTGGCGCTGTGTATTCGTATCCGCTCTCGTAAGGGGTCCCCAGTGCTCTCCCACCGCCCAAGACCGGCACGGCGGTTACCGCCCGCCGGTCTCGCGCCTGCCGTACCGCAGTTGGACGAGGGGCTGGTGCCGCCCTGGTGGCGCCAGTCGGACGCCGTCTCCCCACCGGACGTCTCCTTGCTCGTGCCCCCCACCGTTACGTCCGTGAGGATCTGATGACTCCCCTCTTCTCCGACCCTGCGCTGTGGACCGGCGTCATCGTGGGCGCGGGCGCGGTCGGCCTTCCCCTCGGCAGAAAGGTCAGCACGCACCGTGCCCGATCTCGTGCCCTCCAGTCCCAGGTGACGACCGCCGAGTCCGCTGCCGCCGCCTCCCGTCAGCAGCTGGCGGAAGCCGGTGAGGCCATCGGCAGGCTTCACGAGGAGGCCGAATACCTCGCTTCCGTGCACCTGCCGGCTCTCGTGGCCGCACTGCAGCACGGGCTCGCGGACGGGGATCTGCCCTCCGAGTTCCTCCACCCGGACGTTGCGGCCAGCCCCACAGGCCAGGCGTTCCTGGTCGTGCGTGACCACACCAGGAAGCTGAGCATCGCCGCGAGCGAGCAGGCCGAAGGATCGGCCCGCGTCGCTGTCGGCGCCGTGACGGGGTCCGTCATGGCGCTGGTCAACGAACTCACGCTCGCGATCACGAATCTGCTCAACGCCGAGCACGACGAGACGCTGCTCGCCCGGGTCCAGCCCATCGACCACGCAGCCAGCCAGCTGGCCCGGCGACTGCAGGTCGTGTCCGCACTGACCGACCGGTGGCCCGGTCGGCAGCGCGAGGACGCCCCGCTGCTCGATGTGGTGCGTGGCGCGGTGTCCCGGGTGCGTGACTTCCCCCGAGTGCGGGTTCCCTACGAGTCGGCGCACTACATCGCCGGCCGTGTGGTGGAGCCGCTGGTTCTGGCGCTGGCCGAATTCCTGGACAACGCGTGCCGGCAGAGCGCGCCCACCACTCCGGTCGAGGTCAGCATCCTGGAGGGCCACAACGGGCTGACCATCCAGGTCCACGACGCCGGTCCCGGCATGTCGCCCGAGGCCCTGGAGATGGCCAAGCACCGCCTGTCCGGGGAGCATCCGGTCCGGCTGACCGAGCTGCGCAACCCGCCGTCCTTCGGTCTGCTCGGGGTGGGTGCGTTGGCGGCCCGCTACGGCTTCCGTGCCGATGTCGACGAGCAGCAGTCGATCCACGGCGGTGTCCGTGCCGTTCTGTTCGTCCCCCGCATGCTGCTCGCGGCCGTTCCGGCCCCGCACCAGACCGCCACCGCGACGGCACCCCGGCATAGGGCGCACACGGCCGCCGCCCCTGCGCCGCTACCGCCTGAGAACCACGGCTTCGACGTGGCGGACGACGGCCTACCTATGCGCCGCCGCCACGCCGCCGCTCCCCCCGGGGGTCCTGCCCGGCCTGCGGCAGAGCCGCCTTCACCGGACGCCGGCGCGGCTCTTGCCGCTTTCATGGACGGCACCCGGTCCGCACGCGCCCTTTCCGATGAGGAGTCCTGATGCGCAACAGCACCCGTCCCGATGTGAGCTGGATTCTCGACGACCTCGTCTCGGTCCCGCACGGCCGCAACGCGGTCCTGCTGTCCGCGGACGGATTGCAGGTGGCGGCCTCGGCCGGTGTGGACCGTGACCTGGCGGACCAGGTGGCGGCGCTCGCTTCCGGCATGCAGGCCCTCTCGCGGAACGGGGCCGGTTTCGTCGGTGACGAGCAGACCCCGTGGCAGCTGACCATGGTCCATTACAAGAACGGCTTCCTGTTCGTCATCGCCGCGGGCGCCGGATCGTTCCTGGTGACCTCGGCCGGCAGGGACGTGGACGTCGAGGGCTTCTCGCACAGGATGACCAAGGCGGTCGACCGGCTCGGCGAGCAGCTCGCGGTTGCGCCACGGCAGCCGGCCGAGCCCGCATGAGCGACGCGCGGCGTGGCGGCGACCCGCTGGTGAGGACCTACGTGGTCACCGGCGGCCGGTCGCGCGCCAGCCGCAACACGTTCGACCACATCACCTTGGTCGTCTTATCCGAATCCGCGAAGCACCTCAGCCGCAATCAGCTCAACCCCGAGCAGCACGTGATCCTCCAGACGCTCGCGCACAGCGCCCAGTCGGTCGCTGAACTGAGCGCTCTGGTGGGCCAGCCGGTGAGCGTCCTGCGGATTCTGCTGGCGGACCTCTTGGAATCCGGATTCATCAGCACCCGGCAGCGCATCCTCGACGCTGCCGCCCCCGACCGTGAGCTGCTGGAGGCAGTCCTTGCCGGGCTACAACGACTCTGACGGGCCCGCGCCGATGCTGACCGGCGACGAGCAGACCGTGAAGGTCCTCGTCGCCGGTCATCTGGGCGCGGGCAAGACCACCTTCGTCGACGTGCTGTCCCAGATACCGCCGGTCCGCACGGAGGAGGTGATGACCGCCGCGGCCCAGGACATCGACCACACCGACCTGCCGGGCAAGACCAGCACCACCGTGGCCATGGACTTCGGCCGCCTCCACCTGAGCCCGGACCTGGTCCTGTACCTGTTCGGGGCACCCGGCCAGCGCCGCTTCTTCCCCATCCTGCAGGACCTGGCCGTCGGAGCCCTCGGCGCGCTCATCCTGGTCGACACCCGCCGGCTGGCAGAGACCTTCCACATCCTGACCCTCGTGGAAAGCCTTGGCCTGCCCTACGTCGTGGCCGTCAACCAGTTCCCCGAAGCCCCCGAAATCAAAAGGGAGCGCCTGCGTGAGGTGATGGACCTCCACGACGACACCCCGCTGGTGCTGTGCGACGCCCGCGACCACACCAGCGCCCGCAACGCCTTGATCGACCTCGTCCGCTACCTGCTGACTCTGACTCCGGAGCCTGTCCGTTGACCACGCACCCGCACGCCGCCGCCGGATCGTGCCCCGTTCAGCACGGCACCTCATCGGCCCCGCCCAGCGGGCCGACGCCGATCTACGGGGACGCGTTCAGCCGCGACCCGCACGCCACCTATCGCATGCTGCGGGCGCACGCCCCGATCATGCCCGTCGAGATCGCCCCGGGCGTCTACGGCTACCTCGCCGTCACCTACCGCTCCGCCCTCCACTTGCTGCGCAATACCCCGGCGCGGTTCGCCAAGGACCCCCGCCACTGGGCCGACCTCGCCGCCGGGCGGGTCCCCGCCGACAGTCCGGCCCTGATGATGATGCAGCCCCGCGACAACGCCCTGTGGAAGGACGGCGCCGAACACGCCCGCCTGCGCCGCGCGATCACCTACAGCCTGGGCAGGGTTGACACGTTCGCGCTGGCCTCAACGGTCGCCGGTATTGCCGACCAGCTGATCGACGGCTTCGCCTCGGTCGGTGAGTGCGACCTGATCGCCCAGTACGCCGATCCGCTGCCGATGCTCACCGCCATCGACATGTTCGGCTGCGCACCCGACCTTGCCGGGCGGATCATTCACGCGGTCACCCGCCTGTTCGACGCGGGCAGCGACGCCGCACAGGCTAACGACGAACTCGAGGCCGCGTGCCTGGACCTCACCCACATCAAGCGCGCCCGCCCCGGGCGCGACGTCACCAGCTCCCTGATCGCCGCAGGCCTCAGCGACGCGGAGATGATCCAGACCATCCTGCTGCTGATCGGGGCTGCCGCACCGCCGTCCAGCAATCACATCGGCAACGGGCTGCGCCGCTACCTGACCGATCCGCGGTTCGCCGGCTCGGTCCACGACGGTGTCCGGCCCGTCGCGGAGGCCCTGGACGAAGTCCTCTGGGACAACCCGCCCTTGTCCAACTACAGCCCGCTCTACCCGATCGGCGAGCAGTATTTCGAAGGCGTCTACCTAACGCCGGGATACCCGATCCTGGTGTCCTTCGCCGCGGCGAACGGCGATCCGCTCCTCGCCGTAGCCCCGGAGGCACGCACCGGAAACAGGGGCCACCTCGCCTTCTCTGCTGGAGCACATGCCTGCCCTGCCCCGGACATCGCCCGCACCATCTCCGAGACCGCCATGGAACGCCTCCTGGACCGGCGCCCCGGCCTCAGCCTGGCCGTCGCCGAGGACGAGCTGCGCAACCGCCCCGGCACTTTCCACGCCGGCCTGATGTCACTACCCGTCTACTTCCAGCCCGCTGCCCGACTCGCTCAGCACTGAGGAGCCCCCAGATGACTACTCCGATTCCCACTGCCACCGGATGCCCGTACTCCCTCGACGCCACCGGCAGCGCCCTCCAGCGCGAGGGAGCCGAACTGCGCGCGCTGGGCCCGGCCGCCCGCGTCGTACTCCCCGGCGGCGTCCCCGCGTGGTCGGTCACCGACCCCGAACTCATACGCCGCCTCCTCACCTCCCCCGACGTCTCCAAGGACGCCTACCAACACTGGACCGCCTACCGAGACGGCGACCTGCCTCCCGACTGGCCGCTGCGGATCTGGGTCGACGTCCGCAACGCCCTGAGCGCCTACGGCGACGAACACCGCCGCCTGCGCCGCCCCCTGGCCGCCGCGTTCAGCCCCCGGCGGGTCCGGGCCCTGGCGCCCCAGATCAAGGCCATCACCGACGATCTGCTCGACGAGCTCCAGAACACCGGGCCGGACGAGGTGGTCGACCTGCGCGCGCAATTCGCCTGGCGGCTGCCGCTGCTGGTCGTCAACCGCATCCTCGGCGTCCCCGACGACCTGCACGACGCGTTCCGCGACGCCGTCGGCGGCCTGTTCAGCACCGACCTGTCGCCCGAGGACGCCGCCGCCGCACCGGCCCGGGTCTACGAGCTCATCACCGAGCTGATCGCTCTCAAGCGCGAAGAGCCCGGCGACGACGTTCCGTCCGCGCTCGTCGCCGCGCGCGCCGAGGACCGCCTGAGCGACCAGGAGCTCGCCGACAGCCTGATGCTCATCATCGGCGCCGGCCACGAGACCACCGTCAACCTGCTCGACCACGCCGCGGTGAGCCTGATGAGCCACCCCGACCAGCTCGCCCTGGTCACCAGCGGCGAAGTGGCCTGGGAGCAGGTCGTGGAGGAGGCGCTGCGTCACGAGGCGCCGATCGCTACCATCCTGCTGCGGTTCCCCGTCCAGGACATCCGTGACGAGCCCACGGGCCTGACCTTCGGGCAGGGCGAGGCCATCGCCATCAACTACGCGGCCGCCGGCCGCGACCGGGCAACCCACGGCCAGGACGCCGACGCGTTCGACATCACCCGCCCCACCGCCCGCGACCACCTCGCGTTCGGGTACGGCCCCCACCTGTGTCTGGGGTCCGAACTCGCCCGCATCGAGGCCCGCATCGCGCTGTCCAGCCTGTTCGGCCGCTTCCCCGAGCTGCGCCTGGCCGTGGCCCCGGACGAGCTCCGGCCGCTGCCGAGTTTCATCTCCAACGGCCACCAGAAGATCCCCGTCGTCCTCGGACCCGCCGCAGTGTGACGTCCCGGTGCGGGGCCCGTGCCAGTGCCCGCACGTGACACCGGCGGTACACGTACGCTGCGCCCACCCCGTCCGGTGGGTGCAGCGATACGGCAGCGGCCCGGTTCCCCCCGCATTCGGCGTGGGGGGAACCGGGCCGCGCTTGCAGATCAGACGCTCAGCCCTCGAAGCGGCCGTCACGAACCGCGGTGATGAACCGCGTGAACGCCGCCGGCTCGACGAGCAGCGCCGGACCGTCGGGGTTCTTCGAGTCACGGATCCCGACGGCGCCATGCGTCGAGACGAGGTTCGTGGCGACCTCGACACACTGGCTGTCATTGCCGCCGCTGCGCGACGACTTGCGCCAGACGGCGCCTGGCAGATCAGGGGCGGTGAGGCCCAGGGACAGAGGTATGGTCACGCGCTGGTTCCTTCCAGATACCTGTTCAGGAGCTCCCGTGATGCGTCCACGGGAAGAGCAATCGAGTGGACACCGTTGAAGACCTTCTCCAGGTACGCGACCTGGTCGGGCTCCTCGGTGTGGGTGCCGCCCATGGGATTGTCGACGCTGACCACCGGCGTCCAGGGATGCCGGAACCCCAGCAGCGTCATAGCCCCGTTGGCGAGGAACGTCGGGTGGGCGGCTAGCGGAACAATCTGCAGCGTCACATGGGGGGAGGACGAGGCGTCCAGGAGTTTGCGTATCTGGTCGCGCATGATGGACTGGCCGGCCTCGAACCGGGCGTTCAGCGCCGTCTCGGGCACC
>NZ_JBEYWO010000033.1:0-80496 GCF_040644455.1 Streptomyces sp. NPDC046977 | reverse complement strand
ATGGGGGGAGGACGAGGCGTCCAGGAGTTTGCGTATCTGGTCGCGCATGATGGACTGGCCGGCCTCGAACCGGGCGTTCAGCGCCGTCTCGGGCACCAGGGCGTGCACCCGGACCGGGCGTTCGGTGCGGCTGAGAACCGACTGCCGGGCCAGCCGGATGTTGACCAGCATCTCAGCCCGTTCCTCGGTCACTGCCAGCGGCGCCCGCGTGATCATCTCCCGTACGTAGCCGGGGGATTGCAGGAGGCCCGGGATGACGACCGGCTCGGCGATGCGGATGGTGTCCGCAGAGGCCTCCAGCTCGATGAAATCCAGGTACGCCCCGTTGATCCGGCTTGAGTAGGGCGCCCACCAGCCGGCACCGGGCGGCTGCTCGGCGACCTTGGCGATCTCCTCGACCGCATCGGTGTCGTCGGCTCCGTAGTGGCCGCACAGGTCGCGGACCTCAGCAGCGGAGATGCGGTACAGGCCGCGCTCGACCCGGCTCAGCCGGGTGGTGTCCCAGCCCATGAGCCGCGCCGCGTCACCGGACTTCATCAGCGGCTCGCGGTAGCGGCGGAGTTGGGCACCGACCCGGCGCCGCCAGATCGTCGGCGTCGCACGTTTCTGCGTCATGGGCGCAGTCTGGCACGTCGGCGACGGGGCTGACGACGCTCTATTGTGAACCTCTTTTTGTGGGTCTTGTCGTCCATGTTGCAGACCTACCGCCAAAAGGAGCAAGCTAGGAGCCCGGCGGGAAAATGACTGGGCTTCAGCTCATGATCTTTCTGTTGCGCTACGTGACGTCCGTCGGAGCACGACGGCCGGGTGCGTCCACCGGCCGGGCGCCCGTCGCACCGCCCCCCTCCCTGCCGGGCGGCGGGCGCCACCCCCTCGATCGCATTCGCCGTACGGAGGCACCCCGTGGTGCGGGCCTACGAACCCCCCTCACGCACAGCCGCGTTACCCCCGCCGGCCACCCGGGCAGGAGCCGGACCAGCTGCTACGGGAGCGCACCGCCGACGACCACAGCCGGACCAGGCCGAGCGACTGCGCCGGCACTTCCAGCGCGTGGCCGTCAACCGGGCCGACCGTCCAAGACCCCTGAGGGTGGTGATCTACGCGCTGGTCATCGGCAGCGGGCACGGCCCCGAAGCCGACTGGGACACCGCCGAGGCCGAGGCGGGCCTTCGCGGGTACGCGATCCATGCCCGTCTGCACGACGTGGCCACGCCGGGCCGGCGCCCCTTCGGCGCCCCGGCCGGACTGGTCGGCGCATGTGCCTACGCACCTCCGGGGGATCGTCCCGGCTGGTCCGAGGTACGCCGCCTGATCCAGGGCGGCTACGCCGAGGGCGTGGTCGTCGTGACCCGCCACGACATCAGCTCCGACCCCGCCGAGTACGGCGCGGAGATCCAGCTCCTGGGCCACCAGTACCAGGCATTCGTCCACGTCGTGGCCCTCACGCCGCAGGACGACGCCCCGACTTGAAGGACACCTCTGCGCTGGATGGACGCCCGGGGATGGGGATGGCGGCAGATCGCCGCGCAGTTCGTGATCGTCCTCGTCGTCGCTACCGGCGCCGCAGCCGTCTACTTCCGACTCACCTGATCAAGGAGCACCGCATGACGGCACAGACACCGCCCACGGGGCGGTTGACGGCACTGCCGCGCCGTAGTCGCGGGCAGGCACTGCACGACATCCAGCGCGTTGCCCCTGCGCCCCGCGGCGAGGCCGGTGTCGACTTGATCGCTGCCCTTCCTGTCCGCGTCAGCCGCCCGAAGGACGCGGCATGACCGCGGCCGCGTACGCGATCACCAGCACGCAGTGGGACCACTGGCACCGCACCGGCCAGGCGGCCAGTCGACCCGTGACCGACACGGAGGCCGACCAGTTCCTCCAGCACACCCGCCGTCCCGCACCCCGCGCCACAGCCTTGGACATCGGCTGTGGCACCGGAGCCTTCACCCGACGGCTGCACCGCTGGGGATACAACGTGACCGGCCTGGACTTCTCTCCCGCCGCGATCGACATCGCCACCGGAGCCGGCACGAGCCGAGGACTGCAGTACGCCGTCCACGACTTCGACGTCGACCCGATCCCGGCCCGGCTCGCGCCCGGCAGCCTCGACCTGATCGTCTGCCGCAACTCGCTGCCGTTCCTGGACTACCAGCGCCTCCTGGTCGACGCGCGCCGCTGGCTGCGACCGGACGGACAGCTCTACGTGGTGGTGCGCGTGTGGCCCGAGCACGGCGCTGAGCCGACCGGCGCGCCCTGGCAGCGCGGCTTCACCGAAGACCAGGTCCACGACCTGCAGACCGGATGGGCGGACCAACGACGTTACTGGCTCGGCAGGCACACCGCGGTGGTGCTGTCCGGCGAGCCACGTCACCCGCTGGCCGTCTGCCCTCGCTGACAGAGCAAGCCCGCGACGTTGCCCGTGCGCTGGCAGCCGCAGCGCCTCACCGTATTGGAGACAGCCAGGATGACCACCTACTCGGCGGCACCCGCACTCCCTGCCGTGGAGACGGCGCACCCGTGCGAGCCCTGCCTCCACGACGACGAGGAGCGTCGTGTCGAGGACCTGCTGGCCACGTCGCTGTACGAGAGCGAGGCATTCGGCGCGATCCTGGCCGTACTCCGCGCCTACCAGGTTCCCCCGGCGACGTGGCTGCGCGAATGCCGAACTCACCAGCACGGGCCGACCTTGACCCAGGTCATCCGTCAGTACCTCGCGGAAGACGTCCAGCAGCACGACCTCCCCACAGGCAGCAGCTGCGGGCACGTTGCTGGAACGCGCGACATCCTCCGCGCCTACCGCGCGCGCCTTCTCGGTGAGGCCCTGGACGACGTGACCGACCTCGTCGTGCAGGCCGCCCTCGCGTCGCTGCGCCACGTGGGAGCCTCGGTCGCCACCGGACGCACCTCCCTGGCGGCACGCCTGCTGCACGAGGCCGCTGCGTACCACCGGTCGGTGCTGGCGAAGGAACTGTCGATCGACTGTCCCGACGGATCGGACCGACGCAGAGCGTTCGACATCGCACTGCTGTTGGCAGACGCCCGGGACGGCCGTGAGACGCCCGATCTGCGCCGCTACCGTCTCGCGCATTCGGGATCGACCGCACGACGGATCAGCGGGCGTGGGACCGATCGACAGCATCCGGGCGGATCGTCAGCTGGCGGCGAGGTGGAGCAGTTCGGGGACACCCTCAGCGTCGCGGTAGGCGCGGAAGGCCGGGACGAGGTCCTGGACGAGCTGGACGCAGCGGGGTGCACCGATACGGCGGGCCAACTGGAGGGACTCGCGGGCGGCGGCGGCAAGTTCGGGTTCCCGCAGGTTGAGGTGGCTCTCGGCCCGGTAGGCGAGGAAGACTCCGCGGGTCTTGTCCCGGGCGGGGGGCAGCAGGGCCTGGCCCTCACCGATGAGGCGGTGGGCGCGGCCGGTGTCACCGAGGTCGAGCAGGGCCTGCCCGGAGTCGACGGCGAGATCGGCTTCGGACAGCCAGGAGCACCAGGCGGGCCGTTCCTGTCCGGAGGCAGCGTCCAGCAGCCGTTCGGCCGCGTCCAGCGACCTCAGGGCGCTGCGGCGTTCGCCCTGGGCGGCAAGGGTCCGGGCCAGGCGCAGGTTCAGCAGGGACCGGGCGGCGGGGTGGTGTGTGCGGCTGAGGGCGTGCTCCAGGATGCCGGCTGCTGTGGCGTGGTCGCGCCGCCAGGCGGCTTGATAGGCCAGGTCACCGAGGAGGTTGGCGCCCATGTCGCGGTCGCCGCCGGCGTGGGCGCTGTGCAGACCGGCGATCCAGAATTTTGCGGCCGCGGAGTGGTCGGCGGTGTCAAACCGGTGCCAGGCGACGGTTTGCGACAGCGAAGCGGCCAGCGCGTGCAGGCGAATACCCATCCGCTGGGAGTAGCGGCCGTTGTCGATGAGGCTGGTCACAGTCGTCAGATGGGCGTGGAGCAGCGCGGGGATGTACTGGCGCTGTTCGGTGGGCAGGGCGCTGAGCCCTGTACTGGACTCCTCCAGCATGGTGACGAGTTCGTCGCCGACTGGCTGTCCGGATGTCGCCTCCACCAGCGCGCGGGTGTCGCCGGTTGCCCAACTGGCCGCGAGGGCGGTGAGAGCGGCGCCGGAGAGGGACAAAAAAATGCGGCGTTCCATAGCGGTACTCAGAGCCTCTCGGAGGGCGGGAATGGTGCTGTGGGGGCCGAGCGGCGTCACGCTCACGCTGGTTCCGTGCAGCCATCGCGGCCAGGTGCCCGTGTCGATGACGCTCGCCGGGATGTCCAGGGCTTCGGCGATGAGGTCTGTGAGTCACGGTCCGGGGTAACTCCGTTGACCTCCCACTTGCGGATGCGCTGCTTGTCCACGCCCGTGCGCAGGCTGCGCCGGAGGGCGGCCTGGTGCATCGCACGCACGAGGTCGACACGGGTCATCCCCCGTGCCAACCGGGCGTGAGCAAGGGGGTGGTCGCATGTGTGCTCGTCCACAACAGAATCCAATCACCGGACGTGTTGACTTCGCAGGCGGAGAAAGAGCGGGACTCCTGCGGGACTCCCGGCAAGTCCTCGACGGGCCCGCACGGTTGACCGAAAATCGAATGGATGTTGCGGGAGCGGTCTCAGTGACGACGGCAACACCGTTCCCGCTTTCAAACCGGGAATTTCACGACGCAAAGAATTACCTAAGCGGGAGATCGGCCGTGCGTCCCTCATTTTAGACGATCTGGTCAATGCGCGTGCAGCATGCCAGCTTTTCCTGCCGGGCGCCTGAGCTCAACTGGCCGGCTCGGAGTGCAACGTCGCAGCCATTGAGCGGGACCGCCCTCGACCCGCCGCCTTTCCTCTTCACTTCAACACCCGGAGGGATTCATGGACGGAACGCAAAGCCAGTGGTTCAGCGATGTGGCTGACGCCTTGCTGGGGGCGGAAAGGCTGCGGCTGCCGCTGCCTCCTTTGACCAGTAGGCGGCCGGACTTGACCCTTGAGGACGCCTACGCGATCCAGGCTGCTGCTGTGGCGCGCCGTGTCGCCGGCGGGGCCCGCGTGGTGGGACACAAGGTCGGGGTGACGTCGCTGGCCATGCAGCAGCAGATGGGCGTCGATGAGCCGGATTCTGGTGTCCTGCTGGACCACATGATGCTGCCCGGCGGGAGCTGTCTGCTGCGGGAGGACTTCATGTCTCCGCGGGTGGAGGCAGAGATCGCGTTCCGTCTCGGCCGGGAGCTGCCGGGGCCGGAGGTCACCGTGGACGCCGTGCGCGATGCGGTGTCGGAGGCCTTCCTGGCTCTGGAGGTGATCGACACCCGTTACCCGGACTGGCGGATCTCCCTGGCCGACAGCATCGCGGACAACGCCTCCTGCGCGAGGGTCGTCACGGGAAGCATGATCGGTCTCGACCCGGGCTGGGACCTGCGCGCTGAGCACCTGGTGGTGAGCCTCAACGGCACGCCCGTCGCTGAAGGACACGGCAGCGCGGTGCTCGGTGACCCGTTCCACCCGGTCATCTGGCTGGCCCGGCGGCTGCACGGCCTGGGTAGCGGTTTGCGCGCGGGGGACGTGGTCCTGGCCGGCGCGGTCCACGCGAGTATCCCGCTGCCCGCAGGCAGCGAAGTGACGGTCACCTCGCCCCATCTGCCGCCGGTCGCCCTGAAAGTCGCCTGAGCGCCCCGAGGCTCACCACTCCATGTCCCCTTCCTTCACGAGGGAGCTCCATGTCCACAACGAAGCACGCGAGGGTCGCGGTGCTCGGTGCGGGGCTGATCGGCCTCGACCTGATCGGCAAGATCCAGCAATCAGCAGCCCTGGACTGCCGCCTGGTCGTGGGACGGTCCAGCCAGACCCTGGGCCTTGCCCGGGCCGCCCAGATGGGGTGTGAGACCGCCGCCGGCGGCATCACCGCGCTCCTGAAACAAGGGCCGTTCGACATCGTCTTCGACGCCTCCAACGCCGACAGCCACGCCGAACACTGGGCCCATCTGGAAGGCACCGGCGCGGCGCTCATCGACCTCACGCCGGCGCCGATCGGCACGATGGTCGTGCCCACCGTCAACGGCACCGAGGCGCGGTCCCTGCGCCACATCAACCTGGTCAGCTGCGGCGGCCAGGCCGCCGTCCCCGTCCTGCACGCCATCACCCAGCACTGCGCGCCCGCCTACGTGGAGGTCGTGTGCACCGGGGCGAGTGCCAGCGCGGGCCGGGCCACCCGCCTCAACCTCGACCAGTACATCGCCACCACCGCCGCCGCCGTCCGCGCTTTCACCGAAGCGCCGGAGGTGAAGGTGATGGTCAATCTCAGCCCGGCCCGGCCCGAACCGCCGTTCCGAGTCGCCATCACGGTCCTCACCGATCAGGTGCAGCCCGTCCCGGTCCGCGCCGCGGTGGAAGCCGCCGCCCATCAGGTGCGCACTTTCGCACCCGGCTTCGCGGTGACGTCACTGCAGGTCAGTGACGGACGGATCAGCGCCGTGGTGGAGGTGACCGCCGAGGGCGGCCGCATCCCCCGCTACGCCGGAAACCTCGACATCATCAACGCCGCCGCGGTGCTGCTCGCGCAGCAGCACGCGGCCGCCCGGGGCGAAGTGGAGACCGCCTCATGACCCCGCACGCGCAAGCAGCACCGCAGGTGCTGATCCACGACCCGACCCTCCGCGACGGCCACCACGCCGTGCGCCACCAGCTCGACCGGGACCAGCTCCGCGCCTACGCCGCCGCCGCGGATGCCGCCGGAATCCCGGTGGTGGAGGTCGGCCACGGCAACGGACTGGGCGCCTCTTCCCTGCAGATCGGCCGGGCCAAGCTGACCGACCCCGAGATGCTCACAACCGTCCGTGAGGCGCTCACCCGCAGCCGCATGGGCGTCTTCATGGCCCCGGGCTGGGGCACCGGCGACGACCTGCGGGCCGCGGTCGCCCTCGGCGCGGACGTGGTGCGGATCGCAGCGCACTGCACCGAGGCCGACGTCACCGAACGACACCTGGGCATCGTCCGCGAGCTCGGCGCCGAAGCCCACGGCGTGCTCCTCATGAGCCACATGGCCACCCCCGCCCAGCTCGCAAAACAGTGCGCACTGCTCGCTTCGTTCGGCGCGCAGGCAGTGGGGATCTTCGACTCCGCCGGGCACTACCTGCCCGCCGACGTCACGACCCGCATCACGGCCATCGTCGCGGCGGTCGACGTGCCCGTCATCTTCCACGGCCACAACAACCTCGGCATGGCCGTCGCCAACTCGGTCGCCGCGTTGCAGGCGGGTGCGGCGATCATCGACGGCACCGCGCGGGGCTTCGGCGCCGGAGCCGGGAACACCCAACTCGAAGTCCTGGTCGCGGTGCTGGACCGCATGGGCTACACCACCGGCATCGACCTGCGGCGCCTGCTCGCGGCCGCCGACGTCGCGCACGAGCACCTGATGCCGGCCCCGCCCATCATCGACTCCGTCAGTCTCGTCAGCGGCCTGGCCGGGGTCTTCTCCGGCTTCAAGACGCCCGTCCTCGCCACAGCGAGCCGTGAGGGCGTCGACCCTGTCGACCTGTTCTTCGCCCTCGGTGAGCGCCAGGTCGTCGCGGGCCAGGAAGACCTGATCGGGACTGTCGCCCGCCAGCTGGCCGCGAGCGCGCGGGAGGCACGATGAACTCCCACGAGGCCGCCCCGGGGCGGGCTGCGGTCGTGTGCGGGGTCGGTGCGGCTCTCCCGGACACCGTGGTGTCCAACGCGCAGCTGTGCACCACCTTGGACTCCACGGACGAGTGGATCCGTACCCGGACCGGGATTGGCAGCCGCCACATCGCAGGACCGGACATCTCCACGCAGGACCTCGCCGTCGACGCCGCCCGGCGCGCTCTGCTGTGCGCGCACGACGTGCGGCCGGACGCGGTGCTTGTCGCCACGACCACACCGGACCACCGCTGCCCGGCCACCGCCCCCGCGGTGGCCGCACGCCTGGACCTGACCGGTATCCCCGCACTCGACCTCGCGGCCGGCTGCACCGGCTTCCTGTACGCGCTGGCCACCGCCGCCGGGTTCATCGCCTCCGGCCAGGCCGACACCGTCCTGGTCATCGGCGCCGACCGGCTGTCCACCCTGCCCGGACGCGGCGACCGCTCCACCGTGCCCCTCTTCGGCGACGGCGCCGGCGTCATGGTGCTGCGCGCCGGTCCGGCCACCGCGCCAGGGGCGCTTGGGCCCGTGGTGCTGGGCAGCGACGGCACCGGCGGCGACCTCATCAAGGCCGGGCACCAAACGCCGCTGCAGATGTCCGGCTCCGAGGTGTTCCGCCACGCGGTGCACCGCATGTCCGCGGCGTCCGTGCAAGCCGCCCGCGCCGCACAGTGGCGCCTGGACGACGTCGACCGGCTGGTGGCGCACCAGGCCAACGCCCGCATCACTGCCTTTGCCGCCCGCCAGCTCGGCATCCCCGAGCACCGGCAGGTCCACAACATCGCCGACGTCGGCAACACCGGCGCCGCCTCGATCCCTTTGCTGCTGGCCCAGGCCGCTGCCGACGGCCGCATCAAGGCCGGCCACCGGGTGCTGCTGACCGCCTTTGGCGCCGGACTGACCTGGGGTGCCACCACCCTTATCTGGCCCGAGCTGGCCCCGCTCCCCTCGACCGCCACGACCGAATCCGTACGCGAAGGAGCCACTTTGTGAACGAGGACCTGTTCACCCTCCTGACCCGCGATCTGAAACTGCCCGAGGACCGGCTGACGCCCGAAGCGAGCCTGGACGATGCCGGATTCGACTCTCTGGCCATCGTGGAGCTGTCCGTCCTGCTCACCGAGCAGCTGGGCGTTGAAGTCACCGACACCGAGATCAAGGACGCCGGAACCCTTACGGCGCTCGACAACCTGGTCGCCCAGAAGCGGACGGGACGGTGACCCCGGCCATGGGCACGCACACCCGCCGCCCGCTACGGGTGTGGATCATCACCCCGGGACAGCGCGCCGACCGGTTCACCGCGGCACGGGCCTCGGCCGCCGGTGTGGCCCTGGCCGACCTGGAGGACTCCGTCGCCCCGGCCGACAAGCCAGCCGCCCGGGCCGCTGCCGAGCAGCTCTTCGACCGGCCCGACCCGCTGATGACACTGGGCTTGCGCGTGAACGCCACCACCACCCTGGACGGCGCCCGAGACCTGGCAGCCATCGCCGACTACACGCACAAGCCCGACGTGCTCCTGGTCCCCAAGGTCGAATCGGCCCGGGACGTGGAAGTCGTGGCCGGGGTCCTCGACACCCCCGACTACGCACCCGGCATCTGGGCCCTGATCGAAACGCCACGCGCCTTCGACACCCTCCCCTCCATCCTGTCCGCGCCCCGCCTCGCCGGCGTCATCTTCGGCTCGGCCGACTACGCCGCCGCTGTCGGCTGCGGACTGGGCTGGGCACCGCTGCTCCACCCCCGCGCGACCCTGGTCAACAGCGCGGCCGCCGCCGGCATCCCCGCCATCGACGCCCCGTTCTTCGACCTGGACGACCTCGACGGCCTGCGCCGGGAAGCCGAGCAGGCCAAGGATCTCGGCTTCTACGGCAAAGGCGCCGTACACCCCCGCCAGGCGGACATCATCCGCGACGTCTTCACCCCCTCGCAGCGGGAGATCGACCACGCCCGGGCGGTGCTGGCCGCCAGCGAGGCCAGCGGTGCGGGCATCACCTCCGTAGGCGGTCAGATGGTCGGCCGCCCGTTCTTCGCCGCCGCCCGGGCCCTGGTCGACGAGGCCGACGCCACGACGGGGGGAGCATGATGAACATCCCCGTGCCGCAGGGCTACCGCAGCGTGGCGGAGAACCGGGTCCGGGAGAACGTCGGTCTCGAGTACGGCGACCTGGCTCCCGGGCTGGTCATCGAGCACCGACCGGGCCGCACGGTTACCGACGCCGACAACGTGCTGATGACCACCCTGGCCGGGAACGTCTCCCCGCTCCACACCGACGCCCACTACAGCAGCAAAACCGACTGGGGCCAGATCCTGGTGTGCAGCGGCGTCACGCTCAACATCGTCGCCGGAATGACGGTGCGCAGCGTCAGCGGCCTGACCGTCGCTAACCTCGCCCTCGGCGACGTCCGCTTCGAGCATCCGGTCTTCGTCGGCACCACCCTGTATGCCGAGACCGAGATCCGTACCCGCCGGCCTTCCCAGAGCAGGCCCGGCCACGGCGTGATCACCTGCCGCACCACCGGCTTCGACCAGGACGACCACCGCGTCGTCCGATTCACCCGCACGTTCCTGCTGCCGATCGACCCCGCCGCGCTGCGCGACGCCACCAACTACTAGGGAGCAGACGATGGGCGAACTGTCCTTCACCGCGGCTGACGACGACTTGTGGCAGCAGTACGACCAGCTCGCCACCCGCAGCTACGGCCACACCGTCAACGACATCACCCACCTGCGCCACCACGCCGACCTTCAGGTCGCCACCCGCGACGGACGTGTCGTCGCCGGAGGCCTCGGCCTCCTGGTCGACCAGTTCTTCGGCGGCCAGCCGGTACCCAGCGCCTGCCTCGCCGCCGGCTGCGTCGCACCCGAAGAACGCGGCGAACACCTGGCCACCCGCATGACCGCCGCCCGACTGCGTCCCTTGCAGGAACAAGGCGCCGTCATCTCCACGATCTCCACCTCCTCCAACGGCTACGCCCGCCGGATGGGCTGGGAAGCCCCCGCTCCCGTCTTCGCGTGGACGGTGACCGCCGACGACCTCAAGCAGTCCTTCACCGACACCGGCCTCGACATCGAGTACGGCCACACCCCCGAGATCGAAGACCTGCAGCGGGACCTGGCCCGGCAGTGGAACGGACCCGTGCAGCGCCCGGCCTGGTGGGCGCCGTGGAAGGACTCCAAGGGCAACCTGACGACCTACCGCTTCCACGCCCCCGGACGCCTGGCCGGCGTGCTGTCCCTGGCCATGAACCGCCGCGAACGTCACGGCATGAACCTCACGGTCCACGACTTCTGGGCCACCGACCCGGATACGACGGCAGCCCTGCTCGCCTTCCTCGGCCGCCACAACACCCGAGCCGAGACCATCGAATTCCGCCGCGGCGCCCTGCCACCGCTCCCCACACTCCTGCACCACCTGCACCGCCACCGCGTGCAGGCACAGGCCTGGCACCCCTGGATGCTCCGCATCCTCGACGTCCCCGCGGCCATCAGCGCACGCGGCTGGCCCCCCGACCTCGACGCCACACTGCCCATCGCCATCGAAAACTCCACCGGCGACGGCATCGACCGCTACCTGCTGCAGATCGCGGGCGGCAAGGCCGATCTCACTCCCACGGCAGCCAGCAGTCAAGTCACCCTGACCCGGCGCCAGCTGGCCGTCTGGTACGCCGGCGGATACCGCACCGTAACCGCGGCCCAGATGAGCGGCGTACTCACCGAGCACGTCAAGACGCTGACCACACTCATCCAGGCGACGACCGACCACGAGCCCTGGCTGCCGGACCACTTCTGAATCGCCTCGGGCGGTAGCCAGGCCGGCACGGACACGTGGCCACCGGCCGGCCTGGCTCCACACCACCGGGACGCAACGCTCCCGGGAGCGTTGCGTCAGATGCCGCGACGGAGCAGGGTCTCGCTGTAGCGCTCTACGATCGGCGTCAGGTAGTCCGCATGGGGGCCTGACAATTCCGCGACCTCCGCCGCCGATCGCACCAGCGCGATCCCGTCCAGCTCCGGTTCCCGACCCTGCGCCCGCTCCGCGGCCGCAACGGCCTCGAACCGCTCGCGCACCACGGACTCGGGCCGAGGCGGCGCGAGATAGACCACACCGATGCTGCCGTTCTCACCACGCGTGACGGCCCACATCTGCAAGTCCTCGGCACCCGTGTCCAGGCCTGTTTCTTCCACGAGTTCGCGCGCCGCATTACGTCGCAGCCCGGCCTCATCGAGGACCTCGTCACCCTGCGGCGGCTCCACCGAGCCACCAGGCAGCTGCCAGCGACCGGGAGCAGCCGTCGAAGCGGACATCCGCGCCGCCATGACCCGGCCGTCGTCGGTGGGCTGCACCACATTCACGAACAGCGACGGAAGAGCACTGACGCCCGGCACGCGACGCAGGGCGTAGTGCCGGTATGTCACCTGCGCCCACGACAGGACGAGCCGACCCGGGCCGTCCCACTCCAGCCCGGCACACGCCACTACGGGACCGTCGAACAGATCAGGATTGCCCGCCAGCGCGGCATCCCAGACCCGGTCCCGGGCCACTTGGTGCTCCGGCGACAAGACCGGTGCCGCGCCCTGAATCAGGCGGAGGTTTCGAACGTCAAGGAAGTCAAGGCCGGTGTCTTGCACCTGAGGCTCTGTCACCCGGCTCATCCTAGGGCCAACGAACCGATTCCTTTTCATCATTCGCCAATCGGGATGAGGATCGTATTTCACTGCCCCTCCATGGCCATTGGCTTCTTGATTCGACTCCCACGGTCCAGACGCATCGGCCCAGCGAGGACGACTCAACGGCCCGGCTCGGAGTTCGCCCCGAGTGTGTTCAGCCGATGGTGAGTTGGCGGAAGCTGTTGCGGATGTTGGTGAGGGGTTCGCGGTCGCGGTTGAAGTACAGCTTGTTGGTCAGCAGCACGGCCCAGGTCCCCAGCTTGGGGGAGATCCACATGCCGGTGCCGGTGAAGCCGTAGTGCACCCAGGTCCGCTCGGTGGGGTCGGTGCCGGGGGCCGGGTGCCAGAACAGGCCGCGGACGGGTTCCAGGGAACCGGTCTGCACGGTCAGGGACTCCTCGGTCCACTCGGGGCCGAAGCCGGGGCGGCGGGTGGCGGTTGTGGGGTCGAGGAGGTAGCGCAGGAAGACGGCGAGGTCGTCCAGGAGTGAGAAGGCGCCGGCGATGCCGCACACGCCGCCCAGGAGGCGGGTGGAGAAGTCGTGTGCGGTGCCCTGGAGATGGGCGCCGGTGTCCGGGTCGAGCTCGGTGGGGGCGCATCGGGCCGCGAGGTCGGCGGGGAGCGGGCCGAAGCGGGTGCCGGTCATGCCGAGCGGTGCCCAGGTCCGGGTCTGGGCGAGTTGGTCGAGTTGCTGGCCGGAGAGGTGTTCGGCGAGGTAGCCGAGGATGAGGGCGGCGCGGTCGGTGTACTCGACGGCTTCGCCGGGCGGCCGGTGCAGGGCCTCGTGGAGCACGCCCGTGCGGATGGCGGCCGGGTCGGTGCCGTACCGGTTTTTCAGCTGGGCGCGCAGGGGGACGCCGGCGGTGTGGGTGAGCAGGTTGCGGGTGGTGACCTGGCCCAGGGGGTGGCCGTGTACCTCGGGCCAGAAGCCGCTGAGGGGTTCGTCGAGGGGCAGCGTGCCGTCGGTCCACAGGGCGCCGATGGACGACCACACGGCGAGGATCTTGGTGAGGGAGGCGACGTCGAAGACGGTGTCCGGCCGCATTGCCTGGTCGGGCCGGTCGGGGTCCAGGCTGCCGACGGTGCCGCTGGCCAGGGTGCCGGTGGCGTCGCCGCGGGCCCAGACGGCACCAGGATATGTCTTGTCGCGGACACCGCCTTCCAGCAGTTGGTGGATGCGATCGGTGGTGGCTGTCATCGTTTCCCCGAATCTTCGTGGATGGCATGGCCCGCCCGGCCAGCGTAGTGAAGCGATGGTGGCGGGAGGGGTTGCGGCGCGGGGCCCGGAGGAGTCAGCAGAGCTGCTTGCCCAGGTCGGTCAGCGCGGTCGCGGTGGCGCTGAGCGGGTAGCGGGCCGCGTTGTCGCGGCCGACTGTGCGCAAAGCAAGCAGCAGGCTGGGCGAGGACTTCAGCCGGGCCAGGTCGCGGGCTACGGCTTGGGGGTTGGTGAAGTCGGTGGCCAGGGCCGAGGCGCCGAGCGTGTCGGTCAGGCCGGGGACTGGTTGGTAGAGCACCGCCAGGTCGCGGGCCTGGGCTTCGAGGGCGACCAGGCCCATGGCCTCCAGCGTGGTGGACGGCATGACCAGCGCGTCGTGGTCGGCGAACGCCTTCCACAGCTGGGGCCTGTCGAGCCAGCCGAGGTAGCGGGCGTGGAGTCCCAGGCGTTTGAGCAGCGGGGCCAGGGCGTGGAATTCGTGGCGTGGGGCGGCGATGCTCAGTTCGATCCCTGGGACGGCGGACAGTGCCTTGGCGAGGTGTTCGCCGCCCTTTTCGGCGGTCAGCCGTCCGGCGTACAGCAGCCTCAGAATCTGGCCGGGGCGGTGCGGGGGCCGGGCGGGCGGTGTGGTCAGGAGGTGGTCGGGAATGCCCCACGGGATGTGGGTGATCTTGCGGCGGTCGGTCTGCGGTGCAAGCCGCAGCAGCCGGTCGGCCATCGCGCCGGTGGGAACCACGATGGCGTCGGCGAAGCGGGCGGTCTCGCACAGAATCTGCAGCTGGTCGCGGTGCCGTTCGGCGAAGAGCAGGTCGGTGCCGTGGACCAGGGCGACCCGTGGGTGCTGGGGCAGGGCCTGCAGCAGGGCCGGGGTGGCGCCGAAGGCGAGGTGCTGGAGGTGGAGGACGCCGATGGAGGCCGGGTCCAGAGCGGCGGTCAGGGCCTGGCGGAGGGCGGTGACGTAGCGGCGGAACGCGGGCCCGTCCAGGCACTTCCCGCCAACGGCCAGCAGGTCCAGCCCGGCTGGGAGCGTGGGCCGGTGCCCGGTGGGCTGGAGCATGAAGGCGCGGGCGGGGATGAGCGGGTTGGGGCCGGTGTACAGGTCGAGGAAGAGTTCGACGCTGCCGCCGGGGCTGCCTGCGGGCAGGTCGAGGAAGGTCGCCACCAGCGGGGTGCTCATGCTCTGCCTCCGGGGATCTCCTCGTAGAGGCGGGAGATGTCGATGCCGTCGGTGGCCGTGTACTTGGTGCCGAGTTGCTGGTAGCTGGCGGAGGCACCGAAGGTCTGCAGGAAGACCAGCTTGCCGAAGGTCATCCCCGGGTAGACCCTCGCGGGCCTGGCGGCACGAATCTCCAGCGTCCAGCGGATCGCGTGGCCGGCGTGTCCCAGCGGGGCCGAGACGTGGACCCAGATGCCCATCGCGCCAGTGGTGCGGTCGCCGTTGAGCAGCTGCGCGTATCGCTCTGAGCCGGTCCGCTCCAGCGTCACCCCCAGGTAGAGCAAACCTGGCTCGAGGACCAGGCCTCCGTCGGGGATGGAAGTCTCGGCGAAGGGGGTGGGCGAGGCGGAGTCCAGGTCGCCGTCGCAGATGCGTAATGTCTCGCCCAGGCGCCAGTCGTAGGCGTTCGGGGACAGCCGGACGGGGTCGAAGGGGTCGAAGGCGATCTCGCCGGTGGCCACGGCGGCGGCGATCGCGGGGCCGGTGAGGATCATCAGGCCACCGCCCCGGCCGCGGCGTCGCGCCAGAACCCGGAGGGCTGCGGGCCGAGCGAGGCCTGATACTTGCCCGCGTAGAGGTCGACCGGGCCGACGGAGACGAAGAACATGATCTGCCCGATCTTCATCCCCGAGTAGACCCGCAGCGGGCGGACCGGGTTGAGCATCAAGGTCCACTGACCGTGGAATCCGATGTCGCCGATCGGGGCGGTGATCTCGACGAAAAGTCCCAGGCGCCCGACCGAGGAGCGGCCGAACAGCAGCGGCACGAAGGTGTCGGAGCCGACCTCCTCCAGGGTGTGACCCAGGTAGAGCTCGCCGGGCTGGAGTACGTAGCCCTCGGGGCCGATCTGGACGGCGGTGGTCGGGTTGGGCCGGTGTGCGTCGATGACCGGCTCGGTGTAGGTCAGCAGGGTAGGCCCCAGGCGAACGTTGTAGCTGTTGGGGTTAACCTGGCCCGACTCGAACGGGGCGATCCGCAGGCGGCCGTCGCGGACGGCGGCGGTGATCTCGGGACCGGTGAGGATCACTTCGGCTCTCCTTCCTCAGTGCCGGGTCCGGGGTCGGACAGGACGTGCCGCAGGGCCTGGCCGAGCTGAAGTCCGGCGGTGTGCACGTGGCCGCCTGAGACTGTCTCGGCCAGGTAGCCGGTGGTCAGCACGGTGCGAAAGCCGGCTGGAAGCGGGTTGGGGGCCAGGACTCAGGGGTCCGGCCCGCTCGGTGAGGTGGGCCAGCAGGCCGGTCACGTCGGCGGCGCCTGGCACGGGGGCGTGGACCAGTTGGTTGCCGAAGGGTTCGATGGCCAGCAGGTCTTGCAGGGTCAGGGCCTCGCCCAGCGGCACGGGTCGCACCGCTGTCTCGTTGAGGATCACGGCGTCGGCGCCTAGACCGGTGCGCAGGCGGGCGGCGACCTCGGCCAGCAGCTCGCGGCGGTCGGGCACCTGGTGCCGCCACCGCGGGTTGATGCGGCCCAGCGGGGCGGTCAGCTGTCCGCGCAGGGCGTCGATGCGGGTGCCGATCGGGTTCAGAGCGGCGGGCAGGGCAGCTGCGTGGGGGAAGCGGCAGGTGTGGGCGGCCCAGCCGTGGCCGACCGGTTCGGCGATCGCGTACCCGGCGGCGAGTTCGGGCCCCTTGACGACCAGGGTGTTGCCGACCGCCTCGGGGGCGTGGCGGTCGCTGTGGCAGTGCCCGGCGAAGACGATGTCCAGGAACGGGCAGGCATCCGCCAGCTTCAGGTCCTCCGCGAAGCCGGAGTGCGACAGCAGCACCCATGCGTCGACCTCGTGGTGGTGTTCGAGCAGCAGCTGCCTCAGCGCGCGGGCCGGGTCGGTGACGCGGTGCCCGGCGCGGTCGGCGGCGGGAATGGCGTGGAACGCCTGCGGGCCGATCACGGCGGTGACCGCGACGTTCCGGCCGCCGATCTGGGCCAGGTGAAGGCTGCGGAACAGTGGTCTGCCGCTTGCGGCATCGACGGCGTTGGCGCACACCGTCAGCTCGTGCAGGCCCGGGGCGAAGTGGTGGTTCCAGCCGTGGTTGCCGGGGGCCAGGACGTCGTAGAGCGAGGTCAGGATGGAGTATTCGATGTTCCCGCCGCCGAGCCGGTAGTAGCCGGTGCCCTCGAAGAAGTCCCCGCAGTCCACCACCAGCGAGGTGTCCCGCTCGCGGTGGAGGTGGGCGAGCAGGCCGGCCGCATCGCCGAGCTGGGAGTGCACGTCGGTGGTGGCGGTGATCCGCTCCAGTACGCGCGTCACGGCGCTACCTCGCTGATCTCGGCGCCCAGCGCGCGGAGCTTGCCCGGCAGGTCGGCGTGCCCGCGCCTGCCGCTGGCCAAGGCCGGTGACGGTGGTGGTGCCGCGCGCCGTGAGGGCGGCGACCAGCAGCGCGGAGCCGGTGCGGATGTCGGTGGCCTCGACCGCGGCGCCGGTCAGCCGCTGCGGTCCGGTCAGTCGGCACTGAGTGGGCGAGAGTTCTTCGATGCTGGCACCCAGGCGGGCGAGCTGGGGCAGCAGGTTGCCGTGCCGGCCGGGGTTGATGGAGTCCGCGAACAGGTGGGTGCCGGGCAAGCCGAGCGCGAGGGCCAGCAGCGCGGGCTCGAAGTCGGCGTCCAGGCCATCGGGGGTGAGTGAGGCAACCGCCCGCAGGGGCTGGCCGCTCGGGTGGGCGGAGTCGTGCACTTCCAGCGCGTCGGGCTCGAACGTCGCCGAGATGCCCAACCAGTTCAGGGCCTCGACCACCACCGCGACGTCCTCGCCCTGGACCCCTTCGATCCGACCGGTCCCGCCGGTGGCGGCGATAGCGCAGGCGAGCGTGCCGGCCTCGATCTTGTCGCCGGGCACCGACCAGTGCAGCGAGGTCTCCTCGGCCCGGCTCAGCGGCTGGACGGTCAGCGTGTCGGCGCCCACCTCGATCCGGAACCCGGCCTGCCGCAGCGCGGCCAACATGCCGGTGAACTCCGGGGAGTGGTTGGGGTTGCCCAGCAGCAGGCGGTGGCCGCCGACGACCGCGCGGAGCACAGCCGCCACGCTCGCGCCCCGGGAACGGAAGGGCAGGTCGATCAACACCTCGCGCGGTCCGTGCTCGGCGGCGGTGATCCGATATCCGCCGGCGTCAACCTCGACCTTGTCGCCGAACCCCGCATACACCTTGAAGTGCTGGTCCATGCCCCGCTCGCCGATCTGGCAGCCCCCGGGCCAGGGCAGGACAGCCTGCCCGCACGAGGCGAGCAGGGCGGGCACCAGGTAGTAGGACGCCCGGATAGTGGCGGCCTCGGGAAGGTCGGGCACGGGAAGAGGGTCGGAGACGGGCACCAGGGCCACGCCGGACGGATCGCCGGCCGGGCGGGCCACGTGGTAGCCCGAGCGCTGGATCAGCGTCAGCATCGCCTCGACGTCCCGGATCGCGGGCACGTTGTCCAGGTGGACCGTGCGGCGGGTGGCCGCGGCGGCGGCCAGCAGCGGCAGCGCGGCGTTCTTCGATCCGTCCACGCGGACCAGGCCGGCCAGCGGCGGACCGGGGCGGACCCAGATGGTGGGACTGGCCGGCGGGGTGAGGGCAGGCGTCATGTCGGGCCTCCAGGTGTCGTTGCGGGCGGCGGTGCGGTGTCGATCGGGGGCGGCCCGGCCGCCGACGGCAGCGGCCGGACCACGAGGGGCACCGCCAGAAGGGGGGAGGCGGTGCCCGCCGCGCGAAGCACCCACCGGGGGTGCTTCGCGCGGCCCGGACCGGGACGCTCGCCCGAAGGGGTGGCGGCATCCCGAGCCGGAAGAATCAGAGGTCAGGCTGCCGCGAACTCCCCGCACGGCAGCGTGGCGGTGATCTGCTTGCCGACTGCGGTGGACTCCACCGTCCAGCCAGGCGCAAGAGAGTCCAAAATCCACAGGCCCCGGCCGGACTCCAGCTCCTCGTTGTCCGGGGGTTCGGGACTGCGGTCGGGCAGCACGGTCGGCTCCGGATCGTGCACCTGGACCTGGACTTGGTCGGGCTTGCTGATGATCTGCACGATCACCGGTGTCCACGGCCCGCACAGCCGCACCGCGTTGCTCACCAGCTCGCTGGCCACCAGCCGGGCCGCCTCGGCGACCAGCTCATCGGCACCGGTTCCGGTGACCGCCGCGAACACGTGCGCCCGCATCTGCCGCATGTGCTCGGCGCTGGCGTTCATGTGCAGGACGAACCCGCCCGGCCGTACGGCCAGGTAGAACCCGCACGCGGCCACCTGCGGTGCAGCGAGGTCGGCGGGGCCGGGATGTGCAGCGTGCATGGCGTGTGCTCCCCAGTGGCAAGAGCGGCCCACCGGTCCGGGGGACATCCCGGGCCGGCCCGCGGAATTGGGTCGGCAGGCACGTCGGCCGTCCGGGGCGGCGGAACCCCCGGCAGTCGGCGCAAGGCAGCGGCATATGACACGAAGTGCAGTGAACCCGTCACACATCGCTACCGAGGGACAGCATGCCCCTAGGCATACGGGTTGGACAACATGTCCCGGCTAGATTCCTCGGATTGGTTGTCCTGCGGCGGTGGAGGCGGACACACTGAGCGCATGGCGTCGAAGAGGAGTCCCGCGCTCAAGTCGGTGTACCGCCGTCAACTGTCGGCGAAGCTGAAGGAGTTGAGGGAGAAGGCAGATCTGACGATGGCCGAGGTCGCTGCGGCGATCGAGGTCAACCAGGGCTCGCTCAGCCGGATCGAGAGCGGCGACCGGGGGACCACTCCGCTGCTGGTAAAGGCGATGCTGGACTGCTACGGGGTGAGCGATCCCGTCGTGCGCGAGGACATCCTTGACCTGGTCCGCGCGGACCAGGCCCAGCGTCAGCAGTGGTGGCGCAAGTACTCGGCGGTCATCAACACCACCCAGTACGGCGGCTACCTGGCCCTCGAGTCCAGCGCGACGAGCTTTCGTTCCTACGAGCCGCAGCTGCTGCCGGGGCTGCTGCAGACCTCGGACTACGCGCGTCAGGTCATCACCGAGATGCGGGTGGATCTGACGTCGAAGCAGGTGGACGCGCTGGTCAAGGTGCGGATGGAGCGCCAGGAAAAGGTGCTGGGCCAAGAGGACCCGCCGAAGCTGTGGGCGGTGATCGACGAGGGCGCGATCCGCCGCGTCGAGGGCACCCCGGCCGTACTGAGGGGGCAGCTGGAGCACCTTCTGGAGGTCGAGCCGCGCACGAACATCACGGTCCAGCTCCTCCCGTTCGCCGCCGGCTTCCACCCCGGCCTGTACGGGTCGTTCATGCTCATGGGATTCCCCGAGCCGAACCCGGACGTGGTGTGGGTGGAGAATCTGACCAACTCGGTGTACTTCGAGGAATCCGAGGATGTGGAGCGGTACACCGAGGTCTTCGACCACCTGCGGGCCCGTGCTCTCGGACCGCCCGAGACCCGCAGTCAGATCAACAGAATCCTCAAGGAGCTGTAAGAGTGAGCACCACCAAGCCCGATCCAGCTGAGCTGGACTTCTCCGGCGTCGTGTGGGAGAAGAGCCCGTTCAGCGGGGGCAACGACAACTGCGTGGAGTTCGGCGTGATCGGCGAGTTCGTCGCGATCCGCGACTCCAAGCGCCCCGAGCAAACCGCACTGGTCTACACCCGCGACGAAATCCGGGCCATGCTCTCGGGAGCGAAGGCCGGGGCTTTCGACCACCTAGTCTGACAGCACCACCGGCCGCCTTCGCGGCCGATCAACGAAACGGCGGCCGGCCCCAGCGTTAGTGGGGTCGGCCGCCGCCGTCATCATCCCAGACTGTCGTCCCGGCCGACTCTCTGGCTGGTGCGAAGCCGGGGGTGTTCTTCGGGCGGCTGACGGCACGGGATCTCGGCCGGTACCTCCGTGGGCACCGCCACCCGATGGCCTCTGGCCCAATACGGAACAAACCAGGTGGTATGTGTCAGATGTGGTCTGGACGCTCCCCGAACCGATGCTTGCCACTGCCTCGGGCCGCCCACGGATTCCCTCCGGGTGCGTCGCCGATATCGACACGCCGCGGCCCAGCCGGATGACATCACGTTCGTGGATGCTGAATCGGGCACACCTCAAGCGTTCCTGAAGCGCAACGGCACGAATTAGCGGCGCCGCGGCGTGGTCAGGGGCCGGTGAGGACCTCGACGCCGGTGTTCTTGGCCCAGGCTGTGATGGTGTCGTGGTAGCGGCGGCCCCAGGCGGGCAGGTTGATCTGGCCGTCGTGGGTGAGCTGTTCGGCTTCCACGATGCCGAAGTGCTGGTAGCAGTCGGCCAGCAGGGAGGCGGCGGCCTGCACGAGGAGGCTTGCGTCATCCGCTGCCTGCAGGAGGATTCCTGCCTGGCCGGTGGCCAGTTGCCGCTCGGTGTCGCTGAAGACGATGTGGGCGCTGCTGCCGCGGTCGCTGGCGATCCCGCAGGCCGGCTGATTGCCGACGTCCAGGGTCAGGCGGGCGGTCGCGGTGCCGGCGGCGGCTGCGCGGGTGGCGGCGTGGCAGGCCAGGTACTGCAGGATGGCCAGGACGTTCATCACCACGTGGTCGCTGTGCCAGCTTCTGGCGTGCTCCGGCAGAGCGGTGTCGCTGGCGCCGAAGGCGGCGACCTGCGGGCCTTCGGTGGCCCACGCTGCGGTGCCGTCGGCGTGGAAGTGCGCGACGTGGCGGCTGCGGGAGTCTCCGGTGGAGGCGATGAAGCGGCGCGGTCCCACGCCGAAGGACCGGAACACCTCGCGGCCGAAGAAGGGCAGTTCGGCGTCCGCTAGGTCGCGGCGGAAGGCGTGGAACGCGGCTGCATCGATGGGGAAGGTACCGGGCAGGTCGGGAGTGAGGGTCAGCAGGAGGTTGGGCCCGGGCCGGCCACGGCCGTCGGTGACGACGGCCTGGTGGGCGGCGTGAAGGACGTCGTGGCGGCCGGCGGCCAGGCTAACCGAGGCGGCGATCGCGCGTTTGACCTGGGTGAGGTTCATGAAGGTCACGTTGTTGTCGTTGCGGTAGGGGAAGCGCAGGGCGCCGTCGCGGGCGTCCTTCACACCGATGACGGCGTGCGGGCCGCGGGCGCTGGGCGGCACCGAGATCACCACCAGTCCGGTCGGCGCGGGGTCGGTCGGGTCCTGGGCGATGAAGTGGATGTCGCACTCCACCTGCGGGTCCAGCCGGTATGCCAGCGCCTCGCGGTAGTTCTTGCGGACCTGGTCGGTCAGCAGCTCCGGATTCGCCTTGACTGGAATGGAGGTGGCGCGGTCCTCTTCCAGACCGAGGATCAATGTGCCGCCGGATGCGTTGGCCAGGGCGGCGACGTCCTTGGCCAGCTCGGCCTGCCACTCCGGCTTCTTCTCGTACTGCTGGCGCTTGTACTCTAGGTCCGCGCTCTCCGCCGCGGCTGGGTTCCGCAGCAGCCTCTGATAGTCGCCCCAAGTGGCCTCACCGGGAGCAGCGCCGAGCAGAGTCCGTAGACGGGCATCGAACATTCTCCGACCGTAGCCCGAACAGGTCAGCGGCGCCTACGAATTGAGGAGCGCTCCCGCCGCCGCGGTACCTGAGCTCAGCTGTGCAGCTCCGGCATCGCCGCCATGCCCGCCACCACTGTCGGAGCAACGGTGTAGTACAGCCACGTCCCGCGCCGATCGGAGGCCGGCGGGCCCGCTTCGCGGAGCTTCTTCAGGTGGTGGGAGACGGTCGGCTGGGAGACGCCGGCGTCCTGGATGTCGCACACGCACGCCTCCCCTCCTGGGGGCGAGGCGATCGTGGAGAACAGGCGCCGCCGCACCGGGTCGGACAGGGCCTTGAACATCAGGATCGAGCATCTTGCACTGCAATGGGTTCGGGCTCATCGCGCTCGAGAACGAAGGACAAGCCGCCGGTCGCCGCGCGACTGTCGGCGTGGCCTCAGACCAGACAGGCGATCCGGCCGCGCCGACAGGACGGCATGAGGTAGACCACGCCAAAGCTGCCGTGGCAGTCCTGAACACTATTCGGTGGTTACGGCCTCGGCAGCACCACCCCCAGCGGCCTCGGACTCGTCGGCCGCTGTGTAGAAGACAGCCCTGCCTTGGCGAGTCCGCGCCACGCGGCTCTTGGCCACCAACTGCTCCAGGGAGTTGCGAACCACGGGGTTACCTGCCTTGCGCTCCGGGTGAGCCTCGGCGAGTTCGGCCGTGACTTCCGCTGCGGTGCGAGGCTGGTGATGCTGCTGTAGTACTTCAAGGACCAGAGTGTTCAATGTGGGAGCGCCGGACGCCGTGGTCCGCGGCTTTCGCGCTGCTGGGCGCCTGGCCGTAGTGGCCTTCTTTTCTGTGCCGTTGCTTCGGGGGCCGCGAGCCCTACGGGGGGCTGGGACCGCCTGCTCCGCGGCACCTTCCGCAGCTGTCGCCGTGTTGGATGATGCGGCGGGCATTGTGTCGATGCTCTGTCGGGTGTCTGGGCTGGTGGGCTGGCCGGCCACCGTGCTTTTGAGGCCGAGGAGCCAGGCCGCCTCCTGCTCCAACTCGGCGAGCCGTTCCTGCCAGCTCTGAATGGCGTCTTGGGCTTCAGCCTGGGCTGTGCTGTTGCGGGCAAGGTCGTCGTCCAGGCGGCGGATGTACTCCACCTGGATGGTCGGGGCGTCCTTCAGGGGCGTGGTGGGGATGTCCGAGGGCATGTACGGCTCGCTCTCCTTGTGCTGGGTGTGCTGCCGGATGCTACTCACGGCAGCATGGTGGCGAGCTGTATTGACTCAGTCCAGGTCCGCTCGATGTCACAGCACACCTGCCTGTACCTGGCCGATCAGGTAGCGAATGCCCTGGTTGTCGTCCGGGTTGGTCCACAGACTGTTTCGGAAGACTGCTGCGGCCTTTTCCATCTCGCCCAGTCGCCACCACGTCAGTCCAAGTCCGTGCATGGCCCGGTGGAAAGGCCTGTTGTCCAGATCGCTCCACGCCAGGACGCCTGTGAATGCTCCAGGCAACGACAGTTCGGCCACCGCGACGGCCGTCTGGTAGTAACCCAAGGCGTCGGAGAGTGCTTCCTTTTCCGTGTCGGCACGGTCGAATGCATTACTGCCGAGGTGTGCCCAGCAGTCGATCTGTCGTGGGTCCTCACGTACCGCCACCGTCAGTGCTTCACGGTAGGAGGTCTGGTCACCGCGCAGAGTCAGAGCACGGTCGACGGGCGGCCCGCCCTCGCCCGCGTACGGGTCCGGCATCCGGTGGAGGGGCCGCGGCCCGGCCTCCCGGACCCCTTGCCACCAGGCCCAGTTCGGCTTGCCCTCGCTGTCGCGGGTGGCTGAGGGACGGGCTCCCCAACCGCGCTCGGAACGCGGGTCGTAGATCTCGTTGCCGAAGGCCGGGCGCAGGGGGGTTGTTCCGCACTGGTGGATGCGTTGCAGGATTCTCCGAGTATCACAGCGCTGGTACCGATCGGTGATCTCCGCCAGGTATGTGTACCTGCGGCCTGGGCTGGCTCCACTACCGCTACCCACGCTGTGCGCCAAGGGGATTGGGAGTACCTGGCGCAGGCGATCGTGCAGCTTGGTCAGCACAGCATCAGCTTCCGGAACCGTAAGCGGCCAGGAGACGCCAAAATCACGCGGCACCATGTGCGCCTGTACCCACAGGCCGTCTGCGGGCAACCCGCTGCGCTCAGCCAGCATGGTCCGGAAGAGGTCCTCAGTCACCAGCGACGCCACCGACGCTCCCATCATTGCTGTGCGCGCATCAGACGCAGTTCATCCAGCAGCGTAGCCAGATGCCCTTGCCGCCGTCGGTCCCTCACACGAGTGACGTGTGCTGACTCGGCAGAGCGAGCGCTTGCCGACGCCAGCTCACGAGCAGGCTTCACCCCTGCACTGGTCATCCCGCCACAGCCAGCCGGGCTGTCGCCCCAACACAGGGTCCCAGAGAGTCCCGGTGACAAACACCTTCCCACCCGGCGCCACGAGGTCGCGGTCTTCTCGGCGCCGTATGTAGGTGCTCGAAGCGTTGCCGGCGGCAATATGAATTCGCCTACCGCGAATTGTCTGAATGATTTCTGAAGTTCGTACGACGCTCTGTCGCCCTCATGCGGCTGTGAAGGCGGGAGCGGCTACCCGGTAACGGGCCCGGCGACGGGGTGGGGCGGCACAGCGGGCACGGCTGGACGTTCGGCCGCTCAGCGGCGGCCGCGGCTTGGGGCGCGGTGAGGGTGTCTCCGCCGTCGATCCAGCACTCGGCCCGGTGCAGGACCTGCCGCGTGGGCCGGTTGACCGCGGTGGGCAGCGTCTGGAGTCGCCAGCTGTCACCGGGCCCCGATGCCCAGGGGCGATCGCCGGTCTCCACCTCGTAGAGCTGTTCACCGGTGCGCCGGAGCTGCTGGGCGACATGCACTTCGATCACCCTCAGCCGGCGCGGGTCGGCAGGCAGGTCGCCGTACAACGGCGCGGCAGAGTCGAGCTGTTCGCGCACGCGGGCCCGCTGGAGGGCCATGCGCTGGAAAAGATCTACGGCGGCACTCATCACGTCGCCGATGTACGCCGACGCCTTATGCAGTGTCCGGGAGCGGCTGATGCTGCTGTCGGCGAGAGCGATTCCGAGGGTGAGTGTGCGGGCGACCTGCCCGCGCTCACGGAGCTGCTGGGCAACGTCCACCACGGCGTCGATGATCGCGGTACACACCTCGTCAGGGTGAATGGTGAGATGTGGCAGGCGTCCGTTGGACGCCGATGCTCTGGGGGAGCGCTGTCGCGATGACGGGCCGCGGGTCGATGCCCCGGGCCCGCTCGTGGACCAACCGTGCTTGCACGCGTCCCTCCAGAACGCGCTGCAGGGTTTCCAGCGGCACCCGGGCCACCTGGCCGAGGGTGCGGAGCCCGTACCGCTCCAGAACCGCGGCCCTGTACGGGGCCCACCCCGTATAGGGCCGCAACCGGTAGCGGGTCGAGGAACGCGCGCATCGCCCGGTGATCGTCGGGAACGAGTCGGATCCCGTCCGAGCCGGGTTTGAGGCCATCGCGGCGACCGCTCATGAACCGGCAGCCCGCCAGGGGGCCTCCGTCGTGCGCTACGTTACCGCGCCTCACACCGCCCAGCGGCGGAGTTGCAGCGCGGAGGCCTGCACTGCGGTGGCGCCCCGAGCGACATCGTTCACCAGGGCCACCGCGTCCTTCTGCGGGTAGTCCAGGGTGCAGCCGTTCACCGTGAGGAACGCCACTGCGGACAGCCATGCGAACTGGCGGTTGGAGTGCTCAAGGGCCGGGAGCCTGGCCAGGGTCTCCATGAGCGCCGCAGCCTTGAGCCACACCGAGCCGTACACGTCGCGGTTCATCGCGCGGGAGCGGTGCCGGCTGACTGCGGCAAAGAGCGGGCCGAGGTCGATGAGCTGCGGGTCGCCGGTGACGTGCTCGGCGACCTGCAGCAGCCACGAAACTTCGGCGAGCTCGGGTTCCGGGTGGGTCACGCAGCGGTCCCGTGGGCGGTGTCGCTGTCCATGGCGGCCAGGGCGGCGGCGGCCTCGGCTTCCGCTGCGCGGCGCGCGGGGTCGGGCTGGGCGTCCTCGGGGTCATACTCGGCGAACGCCGCGGCGATGCGGTCCTGCTCGGCGAGGGCGGCCGCGAGGAACGCGCGCGGCTTGGCCAGGGCGCGGTCCAGGGCGGCGTCGCGGATGAACTGGCGGGTGCTGACGCCTGCGGCGGCGGCCGCTTCGGTCACCGCCCGCAGCTCGTCTTCTTCATCGAATGGCACATTCATGGCAGGCATGGCACTGACGGTACCGCCGGTGCCACCTTTTCTGCGAGTGGAACGGTCAAAGACGTTCCCGGGAGGTGACCGTGATCACCGGTACCAGCAGGAACAGGCACGCCAGGAGAGGCAGCTACACCACACCGGCCCGGATGCCGCATCCAAGGGCGAGCGGTGATGCCAGCTCCGTCAAGGCGGTAGCTACGTCGTCGATGTACGGCGCGTAGAGGACCTGGTCCACGCCCCGACAACGCCTGAGGCGCGCCCATGCGCGCCGTCCGGCAGACGGGGGTGCCCCGCGTTGAGCTTCGCCGCAGGGCGTCTAAGCCGCACAGCGGTCTCCTGGTAGGCCAAGCAGGTGAATCATGCACCCTGCCGTGAGAGTGTTGGCTCTGGCTGCAGGGTGTGACAGGAGATGCAGGAGGGGCCGCCGGTCGTGGAGGGGGCAGCACAGGGCACCGAGCAGCTGGGGCGTGCCCAGCGGATCCTGATCGGTGTGGTCGTGATCGGTGCGGTGGTCATCGCGGCGATCGGTTTCGCGGGCTCGTACGCGGCGGTGCGCGAGCTCGCGCTGGCCAAGGGGTTCGGCTGGTTCGCCAACATCTTCCCGATCGGGGTGGACGCCGGCATCGTGGTCCTGCTCGCACTGGACCTGCTGCTGTCCTGGCTGCGGATCCCGTTCCCGCTGCTGCGCCAGACCGCGTGGCTGCTGACCGCCGCGACGATCGCCTTCAACGGCGCGGCGGCCTGGCCGGACCCGCTCGGCGTCGGGATGCACGGCATCATCCCGGTCCTCTTCGTGGTCTCGGTGGAGGCGGCCCGGCACGCGATCGGCCGGGTCGCCGACATCACCGCCGACAAGCAAATGGAGTCCGTCCGCCTCGCGCGCTGGCTCCTGGCGCCAGCGCCCACGTTCCGGCTCTGGCGCCGCATGAAACTGTGGGAGCTCCGCTCCTACGACGACGTCATCCGCCTCGAGCAGGAACGCCTCATCTACCAGGCCCGGCTCCGCGCCCGCTACGGCCGCGCCTGGCGCCGAAAGGCCCCCGTCGACGCCCTCATGCCGCTCCAGCTCACCCGCTTCGGCATCCCGCTCACCGAAACCGGCCCCGCTGGCCTTGCCGCCGCCGGCATCGAACTGCCCCCCGCCCCGGAGGCGCCGGCCATGAAGGCACTTGGGTCTGTCCCCACGCAACGAGGCGACTCCGACCCGGCCGACGCCCCGGTGGTGGTGAAGCAGTTGCGTTACCCCACGGCCCCGGACGCCGACGTCACCGTGGCTCCAGCGCAGACGGCGGCCGCCACCGAGACTCCGACGCGCCGCCTCACGGTGACCGTCGCCGTTCCGGAGCCGAGCCCGGAACCGGAGACTGAGACGGACGCCCTCGTGGAACCCGCCGTGCCCGAAGAGCCGGCCGTCGCCGAGAGAGCCGGCGGGCCGGTCCGGCAGCTGACGATGGTCGACCGCTACTACCGGGTCTGGGACGAGCATGCGCGGGCCGAAGGCACGGAACCCAACGACAAGGAACTGTCCGCCTACTGCGCGGTCCGCGGCATGACCGGACGCGGCGGCCGCCCCGTCAGCCCCTCCACCCTGCGCCGCTACCTGCCGGAATTTCGGATCTACGCCGCCTGGAACGACCACGTGGAGCGCGAGGGCGTCGCACCCGACGAGTACCTGCTCGCGCAGCTGCTGACCGACCGCGGCGTCGTCGCCCAGTACGGGGCCGTCTACACCCCGGGCAAACTCCAGCCGTTCGTGGAAGACTTCCCGCGCCGTCGTGCTGCACTCGCGGCCGACCAGATGCTGAGCGACGCCTAGCGTCGAGCGCGTATTTGGCGGGTGTGGTGCCGGTCGCTTACAAATGACTCAAGGGTCACAAATGAGACGCATCGGAGGAAGCACCCCATGACTGACGGGGTAAGCCCCGCTCCCCGAGCCAACGCCGCCTTGGCCCGCGACTGCGAACACTGTCGCGGATGGGGAACCATCGTCACCGACCTCGGCCACCACGAACTGTGCCCACGCTGCCAGTCCCCGGGCGAGCAGCAGTCGGCCATGTCCTCACCGCAGACCGCCGCCCGGCCACCGGGCGGCGCCCGCGACGCATCACCGGGCCGGTGGGCGGCCCGCTGCAGGCAGCGGGGGCGTGTCGGCTGACGTCCTCCGCCAGAGTCGAAGGGGCTCCCGCCGCCAACGGGTGGCGGCGGGAGCCCCTTCGACGGTGCTGGCTACCAGCCCATGTCGAAGCCCCAGGTGCTGTCACCGGCGGCCCACGAAGTGTCGCTCATGATGTTCCCCCCCTCTCTTTCGTGCAGACGCCGGACACGCTAGTCGATCATGGCGGCCACGTCACCCCTGCGGTGTGCACAGCCCCGCGGCCGCTCGTGCAGCAGCCAGGACCTCGGCGCGTGCCGCCGCCTCACTGGCGGGGGGCCCGGTCCGCCAGACGCGCACCGTGTCGGAAACGGCGCCGCCCACGGCCCGGACCTGTTCGACCAGGTCGTTGTCGAGCTCGGCCGAACTGCCGTCGCCGCGGTTGGGTCCGGTCACCACCGCGGTCCCGTACAGCCCGTAGGACAGATCGGCGCCGCGCCAGATGCTCGCGAGCGCCCACGCTGCGACGTTGAACTCCCGGTCCAGGCTGAGGGCGCCTTCGCCGTGGACGTGGAGGAGGGCGCGGCGGTGGTAGACCGCGCCGTCTACGGTGCCACCCAACAGGGATCGCAGGAAGTGGTGTTGTCTCGTGTAGTCCTCGGGCAGGTCGAATGCCTCGCATGTGCCGTCTGGTTCGAGTCGTACCGCGGCAACCACCTGGTGTCCTCTCTTCCTGTGCGTAGTCTGGTGGGCAGTGGTTGCCGGACCGTGCATCCCCCGTCGCGGTCCGGCAACCGCGTCCTTGGCTGGCCTCAGAGTCCGTGGCCGGTGGCGGCCGCCAGGTCCTGCGATTCGAGGACTTCGGTGATGGCGTACTCGGTGCGCGGGTCCATGGAGATGTCGTAGGCCGCGGTGACCTGCTGCACGCGTGAGACGGCTTTGCGGACGCCGGAGACGCTGCCGGCGGTGTGCTCGATGGCCATCCAGTCCCGGTAGAGGACTTCGGCGGTCTCATCGATGTCCAGGCCGCGTAGCACCGCAGCGCGGGCCGCGTCCAGGTCCGGGGTGTCACCGGTGGTGAGCCAGGTGGCGAGGGTGTGGGCGACGTCGACGATGCGGGACAGGATTTCCTGCTGCACCGAGGCGGCCCACGGTTGTTCATGGCCGTCGAAGGGCCGGCCGCGGACCAGAGCCAGAGCGGCCTCGAGATCGGCCATCCCCGCCACTGGGCCCGCCGCGAGCGCGCGCGTCGCCAGCCGTTGGAACTCAGCCCAGTCCGAGCGCACCGACGGGAGGAAGGCGTAGCCAGATCGCGGCCGCGGCAGGTACGGCTCGCCGCGGGCGTTGGTGCCGAACCGGGCCCGCAGTTCCGACAGCCGTGACTGCAGGGTGCGGGTCGACCAGGGCGAAGCCGGGTCCATCGCCGTACACAGCGCATCGGCGGTGCGGCCCGGCTTGAGGTAGATCAGCGCCGCGAGCATCTCGACCCGCGGGCCGTGCCCGGACCCGGTGATTCCGGAGACCTTCAGCGGACCGAGCACGTTGATCTCAGGCGCGCCCTCATCCATCCGGACCGGCACCGACAGGTCGTGGTCCTGGCCGGCGGCCGCCAGTGCCGCACCTGCATCGCCGGGGACCGAGCCGTCGTCGACGGGGTCGTGGGTTCCGGTGCTGTGGGTGCTGGAGTCGTCCGCGGCTGTCGGTTGGACGAGGTGGATCCGACCTGGGGCGGCGGTGGCCAGCAGAGACGGGAACGGGCTGCCCGCTTCGGCCGGTTCGTCTGCGCCGGTGCCCGCGACCAGCAGCAGCGGGGTTGGTACAGGGCGGGAGGAGGTTGCGCTGCGGTCGTGGTCCTCAGCGAACTGCCACGCGCCCGTCGCGCGAGCCGCCGCGTGATCAGCAACGTCGAGAGCGTGAACCAGCTCCCGGTACTGCTCGTCCGACAGCCGCTGCAACTCCACCGGCCCGGTCACCAGATGGGGGAAGACCGCCGTCGTGCCGTGGGCGACGGGAACGGTGCCGGCGTCGGGGAAGGCCTGCCGGGTTGCCGGATTCTCGGGCAGGACCACGGTGACCGGCAGGTGCCGGGCCGCGGCGATCGCGTCGGCGAGCTGCCAGACCTGTGCGGGTTCGACGTCGGCTGCGCAGACCAGGATCCACGGCAGCGGCTCCACCGCCTGGTCCTCGCTGTGCTGATACACCTCCACCAGCAGCGCCCCGAGGTCGGAGACCACCGACGACAGATGTGGCATCGCCCTCAGTCGGCCCTTCGGCAACAGCCTCGCGAGACGGCTTCCCAGGCCCACGGTGAGGACTTCGGTGTGGTCGCTCCATGCGCTGGTGCCTGCCTCCAGCGCCAGCGCCCGGGCCACAGCCAGGACGTCCTCCGCCGCTCCGTCCAGGAGGAGCCCACCGGTGTGGAAGAGGTCGATGAGCACCAGGTCGCCGGATTCGGCCGCGCCGAGCGTGACCAGCCCCGGATACGGCGCTGGAACCTCCCGAGCCTGCTCCGCCGGAAGCAGCGGCAGATCGCTGTCGAGCACCCACACCCCGGCTGCGGGCCCTGCGGTGAACGGCGGGACTGGGTCGGCCTCGGGGTCGTCGACGACCAGGTGCACCGCGCCGGACGCGGTGACCCGGGCGCCGCGCACCGCGGGGACTGGGTGGCCGGAGCTGGCCGCACGGTGGGCGAGGGTGCGCAACACGGTGTCCAGGAGCGCGACGTCGGCCGGCTCGCCGGTGGCCTGCAGGACCTGCTCGGTCCGGGTCGGGTCGTCGTCGATCGCGATGGTCTCGCCCGCCCGGCGCCGCCGCTGCTGCAGAATCCGCCGTACCCCCAAGGCCCCGGTCAGCAATGCGGCGAGCAGCGCGCCGATTCCCGCCGTCAGCACCATCTGCCGGTCACCACCGGAGTCCTGCGCGGCATGAACGGCCCTTGCCGGGGCCAGGGGCGTGGACGGCGATGACGGCGATGACGGCGGAGTGGCTGGTGGCGAGGCGGCGGGCGCCGTGGTCGGGGCGGCAGGTCGCGGTGACTCGTGGGTGGGGGCAGCCGTCGGTGGGGCTGCGCTGGTCGTCCCTGGGGGTCGTGCCTGCGAGGCAGTCTCGGCCGGTCCTGAGGGTTCTGCCGCCCTGGGTGGCGTCGTCGGTATCTGCGTCGTCGAAGGCGCGGCCGCCGGTGGAGTGACCGTTGTCGACGGCGGTGTCTGCGCTGCCGTAGAGGGGCCCGCCGTACGGTCGAGCTCCCTGGGAACGTCGGCGTTACCTCGTGGCGGCACCCGGTCACGGGACTGCTCGTGGATGTCGCGCTGCGGGCCAGCCGTGGGAGGGTGCTGGTGCCGAACGGGTAGGTCGAGGTGCTGGCCGGGGTAGATGCGATCGGGATCGGTGAAGCGACCACCGCCGGGCTGCGGTTCGCCTTGGTTGAGCCGGAAGATCGCGGGGTAGCGGTCGGCGTCCCCGAGTTCGTCTTCCGCGATCCGCGACAGGGTGTCGCCCGGCCGCACCGTGTACTGGGAAGGGCCGCTTTCCTCGAGGACGCTCCCGCGGTCGCCCTCAGCATGAAGGCCGACGCGGGCGGCATCGCCGGGCAGGAGCAGTACCCACCCGGGCCGGATGAGGTCCTCGGCACGGAAGGTGGTGCCGTCGGGCATGGTGCGTCCGTTGTTGAGGGCGGCGATCTCCTCCCATCGTTGGCCGTCACCGAGCCGGTCCTCGGCGATCGACCACAAGCTCTCCGCCGGCCGGACCGCCTGCACCGTGTGCGTTGTCGCCCCCTCCTGTTCAGCTCGTGCGGCCGCGCTGGGGCTGGAACGGTCGTGGCTCTCTGGTACCCGGGCCTGCGTGATGGCGGCCGCCGCGGTGCTGGTGACAGCGTGGGCGGGGGTGGGGGAGGCCAGGGCGGTGCTGGTGGGCAGCGCGACCAGGATGGCGCCGACCAGCGCGGCGGCCGCGCGCTGGCCGACCAGCAGTTTGAGCCGTGGGGCGGTCCGGCCGCGCAGCTGAGCCGGGATCTCCACGAGGACGGCGGCCGCGAAGCCTGCCCACCCGGCCCAGCCGGCCACGGCGAGAGCGAGCAGGAACACCTGCCCGGAGTCCTGCGTGGTCAGCAGGTTGCCCAGGGCTTGGATGCCGGCCGGGGCGACGATGGCGGTGCCCCACCACAACACCAGAGGCAGGCCGAGCAGCAGCGTGGCCAGCAGCGTCAGGCTTGCCGTCGCGCGCCCGATCGCACGGACAGCAGCGCCGCGGGTTCGGGTCGGGTCGGAAGGATGCTTGCGAGCAGGACGGACAACGGCGGGCTGGGGCATGGCGGGTGGCCCTTCTCGTGGGCTATTCGGGCTGGTCGACGCCGTGCAGCAGCGTCGCGGTGCCGTGTCCGGTGACGTCCATGGAGGCGATGCCGATCACGGGCAGGAACCGGGTGGCATACGTGGTGTCGACAACGACAGTGAGCTGGCTGCGGTCCGGGGAGAGGGTCACGGTCCCGTGGACACCGGCCTGGCGCAGGTACTCGGTGGCGGCGGCCTGCGCGGCTGCGGGGTCGACGCGGATCACGGTGCCGGTGATGGCCCCGGCCGGGTCGAGGGCCTGGCCGCCGGCGCGGGCGGCTTCCACGGCAAGGGCATCGGCGCGCTCGGTCGCACGTAGTTTGCCGCCGCCGTCCAGGACCAGCCCGGCGATCGCGAGCAGCGCCATCGTGCAGATGGCGACGAACACCGCGACTCCGCCCCGGTCGCCCCGAGCCGGCCGGCTCCCCGCCGGTCCCGTGGTGGTCGTCATGTGTCCTGCCGGGCGCGGTGCACGTCAACGACGCTGGTGAAGGTACTGGTGAGAGTTCTGGCTCCGGGAGTTCCCGGCAGCAGAAGGTCCGAGAGGTCCACGGTGCAGCGGACGGTGACGGTGACGTAGCCGACCTGGCCGACCGGCACCGTGAAGCCAGAGGCGTCAACGTCCACGTCGGTACGGGCGCAGCGGACGCCCTGGTCAGCGAAGGACCGGGTGGCGGCGTCGACGGCCGCGGACTCGGCGGCGGGTTCGGTGCGTGCCAGTGTGGCGGCGCGGGCGGCGTCCTCAGCTGCCGCGTCGGCTTTCCCGCCGGCGACCGCGAGGCGTCCGGCGGCGATGGCCAGGCACAGGAACGCGATCAGCAGCGGGGTGACGATCGCTGCCTGGATCGCCTCACTGCCCTGGTCACCGCGGAACCGTCCACGTCGCTGCTGTGGCGTTGAGGGGATCATGGTGTGGTCCAGTGTTCGCGTGGAGCAGCGGCGGACTGGTTGATGCGAAGGCCCGCGATGCCGGGCAGCAGCGACGGGGCGGTCCCGGTCACCGTGACACGCACGGCCTCGGCGCCGCTTCCTGCCGTGCTGACGGCCGGGTCACGGAGGCTGTCCCCGGCGGTCCGGTCCAGGACCTCACGCGCTCGGGCGGCACCGTCAGCGTCGGCGGACTGGTAGGTGCGGGCGGCGGTGACGCCTTCGCGGGCGGCGGTCAGGGCGATGTTGCGGGCGTGGAACCACATGCCGGCCTGCACCACGGCGAGCGTGAGCAGGATGACGAACGGGAACACGATCGCCATCTGGATCGACGTATCGCCCCGGTCACCAAGGCACCGGGTCCGGGCCGCCACCCGGCGTGCGGCCCGTCCCGCGGATCTGCCCTTCCCCGTTGTCCTGGCCATCGGCTCGTCAGATCCCGGTGAGCAGGCCGTTGTACTTGGTGACGATGACGCTGATGGTGGCGGCGATGGCGATCGCGCCGCCGACGGCGGCGGCCCAGATGATGACGGTGGTGATGGAGATGTCGCCGCGGTCGCCGCCGCGGGCACGGCCTTCTTCGAGGCGGCCGCGGACCCACAGGACGGCGACGGTCGCAGCGCGGGTGAGGTGGTGCATCGTCGGGTGCTCCTTCGGCATGGACGTCAGGTCGTGAGGATGCGGATGACCGCGGGGAACGCGATGAGAAGCATCACCAAAACGGCGAGCAGAGCGCCGGGGGCGGTCATCTTCTCGCTGTCGGCGTTGGCCTCCGCCGCTTGCGCGGCCAGGAGTTCGGTGCGCAGGTTGCGGGCCCGGGCGCGCAGCGTCGCGTAGACGGCGGCGCCGTCGTCGCTGGACTGCCGCATGATCGCGGCGAGGTCCTCCACCACCGGCAGGTCCAGCTCGCCGGTCAGCCGCGTCAGGCTCTCCCAGTGCGGGACCTTGTCCACCCGTGACTGCACCAGCGCCTGCTGGATCCGGACGAACGCCCACCCCTGCCCGACCTGCGCCGCCTGCTCCAGGGCCTGTTCAGCGGAGACGTTCCCGGCCCGCCGGAGCGCGATCAGGTCCAGGTAGGCGGCCATGGCGTGCGCGAACTCCTCCCGGGCCCGCTTCGCCTGGTCGCGCAGGGCGAGGTCCGGGCCGAACCACAGCACCGCGGCGAACAACAAGCCGACCACGGCCGGTAGATAGAGGGGAAGGCCGAGGAACAGCAGTGGGATGCCGGCGAGCGGCGGCACCAGCAGCCCGGCGGCCGCGAGCGCGGTCTTGGTCAGCAGGAACTTCCCCGGCGACGTCCCGACCAGGGCGAGGTGCTTCCGGGGTATCCGCACGCCGGGCAGTGTCCCGAGGTGGTCGACCAGCCACGCCCCCCACCGCTCATCGCGGTCCGTGCCGACCAGTTCCGGGGCCGGGGGAACGGGGTGGTTGAGCCGCTGCAGCGCGGGACCCAACGCGGGAGCGGGCCGCAGGAGTTCCTTGACCAGCAGCGCCGTCCCGGCGCCGACCATGGCGCCGGCAAGCAGCGCACCCACCGGGATCACCGCGCCTCCCCACCACTGGCGGCAACGAGGGCACCGATCGGCTCACTGGCAGTGGGCGCCACGGCTGTTCCGGTGACGCGGCTGCGCGGGTCGGCGATGAGGAACCGCGCCACCGGGTGGTGGTCGGCGAGCTGCCGCATCCACACCAGCACCGCCACGAAAGCGGCGGCCAGCAACGCGAGGACCAACTGTCCGAGCAACGACCCATACGGGGCGGTGTAGCCGGGGATGAGGAACCCGAAGGCGACCACACCCAGGGTGATCAGGGTCATCCACCGCACGGTGGTACGGGGCTTGGCCCGGTCCGCCTCGATCTGCCGCCGCTTGGCGACCTCGTCGTGCACCGACGCCGCCAGGTCGTCCAACGCCTGCGCCAGGCCCGGTCCGCGGTCGGCGGCGGACAGGATGAGCGCGGCGACGACCTTGTCCGCGGTCACGTCGTCGAGCGCGTCACCGAAGACGCGCAGGGCCTCAGCCGGGCGCCAGCCGACGGCGAGCCGGTCGACCAGGTCGCCGACATCGACCGCGATCGGCTCCGGCACGCCCTTGCGGGACAGCGCAAGGGCTTCATCCAGACCGCGGCCGAGCCGCAGCACGTTCGACAGGCGCTGCGTCCAGTCCCCGAGAGCCTCCAGCCGGCCGATGCGCTGGGCTGCGCCCATGGTCGGGGACAGTAGCCACGGCACCCCCGGAACCGCCAGCAACACGAGAGCACCCGCCACGAACACCCCCGTGACCGCCCACACCATCGCGCCCGCTACCGCACCGGCGGCGAGCTTCGCCCTGCGGCCTTCCAACGCCCCGCCGCCCGAGCGCGCCACGCGAAGCCGTGCCGCCAGCGGCGGTCGCTTCGGGACGTCGGTGCCGGTCACGCCGATGACTATGCCGACCAGCCCGGCGATCAGTGCCGCGCCGGTGATGACCCACAGCAGCAGCCCCGTCCCGCCCGTCACGAAGCCTCCCGGATCAGCAGCGGCAGCGGTACGGGCCAGGTGCCGTGCGGGGTGTTGAGGAGGTCGGGGTCGAAGCCGGCCCGCCGCAGGTCGGGGATGCAGCGGGGTTGCATCAGCGGCATGGCCCTGGGCTCGTCCCACTCCGGGCCCGGCCCGAAGATCAGGTTCGTGTCGGGGCGGCCGCCCTCGCCGATGCCGGTGACCTCCAGCACGTGGGAGACGAACCGGTGCCGGTGCCCGCCGATGCGGGTCTCATCGATGGAGCTGACGAACACGATGAAGTCCAGGCCGTTCGCGGCCTGCCGGTACGCCAAGGCCTCGCTCATGTTCGCCTGCGCGAGAAGGTACAGCTCGGCGATCCGGTCGAACACCACCGACGGGTGGATCGCGTGCAGCGTGGACAGGTTCCCGCCCTGCCCGTTGGTCATCGCCTGCAGCATCGCGACGATCTCCGGACCGCGGACCTCACCGACCACGATCCGCGCGAGGCTCATCCGCAGCGCCCGGTACATCAGGTCCATCAGCGTGATCTCGCCGGCGCCGTGCCCGTCGACGCGTTCGCCGTTGGACTCCCGCGCCTCCATCGGCACGACCTGCTGGTGGTGGCCGTTCTCATGCGCGAACAGTTCGTACTCCGTCTCCAGCGTCGCGAACCGCTCGGCCGGGTCGATCTCCTTCAGCAGGGCCCGCAGCAGCGTCGTCTTTCCGGCGGCCTGACCGCCCACGACCATGACGTTCTTCTCCGCCCGCACGCACGCGGACAGGAACGCCTGCAACGTGGTGTCGAGCATGCCGCGCTGCACCAGTTCGGTCAGGTCGGCGTGGCGCATGGAGTGCCGGCGGATCGTCACGTAGATGCCGGGCGTGACGTCGGTGACCGCTTGAAGACGGGACCCGTCGGCCAGGCGGAGCGCCAGGAACGGGTCCGCAGTCGAAAGGCTTCTCTCCGACTGGCCCGTGGTGCGCCGGGCGAGGTCGTGCAGGAGCTCGCGGAGTTCGTCGTCGGAGTCCGCGACGGGGGCGACCTGGGTGCGGCGGCCGTCGGTGAAGTCGAGTACGACGTTGCGGTGGCCGTTGATGAAGATGTTCTCCACCAGTGGGTTGTCCAGGTGCTGCTGGAGTCGGCCGGCGCGGAACTGCAGGTGGAAGACTGCCTGGGCGATCGCCGCGTCCTCGACCGGGCTGGTGGCTTGGCCGCGGCGGATGGCTTCGGCGTCTGACCAGATCGCGACCTGCTCGTTGATCAGCGCGCGGCCCTGCTGCTCTTGCGCGGCCGCGCTCATGCCCGGCCGGGTGCGCAGGAGTTCACCGAGGCGGTCGCCGACCTCCTTCTTGATCAGGCGCACCGCGGCGTAGTCGACGGAGGCCTGCGGCGCAGCCGGGTTATCAACTGATGTGGGGGAATGTGCCGCAGCCGTTGCTGGGGTGCTTGGCGCCAGGTGCAGCGGGCGCATCTGTGCCGGTGCCGACTGGGGCGCCGGGACCGGTTGGGTGTGCAGGGGTTCAGCGCGCACCGGTCTCCGTCCTTTCCTCGAGGGAACCACGCGCCGGGACGGACAAGCGGGCACGGCGGGTCGCGACCAACTGCCGGATCCGCGTGGTCGCCGACCGGGCAGAGCGCATCAGCTCCGACAGCTCGAACTTCCGCGGCTGCTCCGCACCGTCGGACAGCACCGCAGCCTCCCGCGGCCGCCACGGCAGCACCCCAACTACCTGCGCCTGGAGCTGTCGTTGGACCTCGGCGGCCGGGAACGGGCCGCCGTCGACCAGCAGCAGCCGGACCTCGGTGGTGGTGCCGAGCTGCTCCCGCAGAGCGGCGAGGCGGACCTCGGCGCTCTGCAGTCCGCGCAGGCCGTTCCGGGCGACCAGCAGCACTACGTCGGCGCGCTGCGCGAGGACCTGGGACGGGCCGAACGCCCCGCGCCGGCCGAGGTCGACCAGCACGTCGTGCGCGTGGGCTTCGATCCCGGCGAACATCGCCGAGAGTGGCTTCCACACCGGGCCCATCGAGGACGCGTGCGCCGGGTCGTACAGGCCGGGCAGGACGAGACGGTCGCGGGTGCGGGCGTCGGTGACGTCGACCAACTGCCGCCAGAACGCCTCCTGGAGCTGTCCTTGCCGCGCCGCGAGCGCGAGGTTCCGCAGCCCATGAGAGCCGCTGAGAGTCCCCTGAAGGGCTCCGGGCAGGATCGCCCCGCCGTCCGGGTCGCACTCTGCCAGCACCACCCGGTGGCCGGCCTCCAGCGGCCAGGTCAGCAGCAGTGCCATTGCCGTGGTGGTCGCTCCGGGCGCGCCGAGGCCTCCGGCCAGCGCGATGACCGCCATCACGCACCATCCCGCGCGAGGACGACGACGGCGACGTTCCCGGTTGCCACCCGGGCGGCCAGCGCGGGCCCGTCGGCAGCGGGCACGACGACGTCGACCACCACCTCGCCCGTGGCGGTCGCGGGCCGGCCGACCGCGACGACCTTCGCCGACAGCGTCACCGGCGACGTGCCGTTTCCCGCCGCGGCGTTGCTGTTGCCGGTGCCGGGCCGGACGGCTCCGGCATCCGGGTCCGGCGTGGCCACGATCAGTACCTTCTGCCCGGGGACCAGGGGAGTCGCCGGAAGCTGGGACGGCTTCACGCTCACCCCGACCAGCTGCTCGCCCGGCCCGATCAGCGACTGGTCCGTGATCTGCGAGAGCGCGAGCAGCGAACCCGTCTTCAGATCGGTCGCGGCGCGTCGGCCGACAAGGTCACCGACACGGGAGGCCTTCACCGACTGCACGGCAGGGTCCAACGCGATGGACGCCGTCGTCAGGTCCTGCTGGGTGATGCGGGAGCCGACCGGCACGTCCCGGGCGACCACGACCACCGCGGTGCGGTGCCCTGAGCTTGAGTAGAGAACGGCTCCGGACAGGCCGCCGGCGGCGATCAGCGCGACCGACAAGGCGATCAGTCCGGGGCGGCGTCGGCGTTGCCGGACCATCCGCGGCGGCGCGACCGGGCCGGCTGGTGGCCCTGCCGGGGCTGCCTGCGTGCCAGCGAGAGAAGGTGATGGCGTGGTGGTGGGGTTCACGAGGGGTGCCTCCTGTGTGGGGAGGCCAGCGGTCACTGGCCGAGGACCTGGACTTCGCCGACGCGCAGCTGAACCTGGGAAGAGCGGGTCGTCGTGAGGTCGCCGCGCTGGCCTCCGCCGGCCCAGTGCACGTCCCATGTGGCGGTCGCGGTCACCCAGAACACGTCGCCCTCGCCGCCGTTGGAGGTGGTGGTGTAGCGGTAGCCGCAGTCCGGGGACTCCTTCGCGCCGTACGAGGCCTTGTACGGGGTGCCGGCGCCGCAGGTGACGGTGTGGCCGTCGCCCATGTCCCACTGGATCTGCCACACGTGCGCGGTCGCGGTCACCGTCACGCCGCCCGCGGTGACCGACTCTGCGGCCGGGCCCCACGTACGGGGACTGGTGCGGTTCCACAGCCACACCGGCATGCCGACCACGCCGGTCGTGCCGGGCTTGGGGACGATCCCGATGTCCGGACCGTCGATCGGCAGCCGCTTCACGGCCTCGGCAGCAAGCTGGGCAGGGTCGACGCCCCCGTTCGCCCCGGGCGGCGGCGTCGCCCGCCACTGCACCGGCCGACCCTCATCGGGGCAGTACGCGTCGTACACCGCGCCGTCGCCGGGCTTGTGGCCTTCCCAGGCCGGGTCCCCGGCCGGTGGCTGCGGGTCCATGACCTGGTAGTAGCAGTTCGGGCTCCACCACCCCAGATCCTTCAGGTAGCAGGGCACTTCCACGTTCTGCAGGGTGTCCACACACCGGCGGGCAGAGATTCCGCCGCCAGGGTTGTCGTTGCCGGGAGTGCTGCCACCGGGTTGCCCGGGCACGGTCACCCCGACCGAGCAGTCGCCCCGCGAGGGGCAGACCACGCCGTTGTCCGCGGCGGCTGGACCTACTGATCCCAGCAGGAGTCCGCCGGCCAGGACGGCGACTGCCGGCAACGTTCGCCTCAGCACGACTGGTCCCGGGTGGCGGTGCTGTCGGTGACGACCCATCGGGTCCCGATCGTGCGGAGCTTGGAGTTCACCACGTACCGCTGGGCCTGGTCCGGGGCGGCGACGCTCTTGCCGGTCGCCTTCTTCACCGGAGTCCAGCCGGTGTCGTCCCAGCACACGGTCAACGCGCCCCGGTGCGGGCTCACCGACAGATCCACCGTGGTCTTGGTGACGGTGAAAGCGGGCTTGCCCTGGGTGACGATGCCGTTGGCGCGGTTGATCAGCAGCGTCTTCTTGTCGTCGGCGAGGACCTGCCCGGAGGCGTAGTGCTCGATGCCGGTGCCCTCGAACGTGGCCTTCGCGAACCCGGCGGTCTCCGCATCGACCAGACCCTGGAACGCGGCGGCGACCTTGTCCTGCGCGGCTGCCGTCGGGTTCGGTGAGGCGGCCGCCACCTTCGACGCCGTGCTCTTGGGGGCCTTGGACACGGAGGCCGGCTCGGCGGAGTCCTTGTCACCTGCGCAGGCAGCCAGGGCGAATACGCCGATGACGACGGCGGCTGCCACGACGGCACCGCGGTGGACACGACGGACCTGGCGGTGAGTCTTGTCGGTGGTGGTGCTCGGCACGGGACTGCCTCCCCCTTACATCGGCTGCGCATCCGTCGGTGACGCCCGACGCTGATACACGCCGTCGGGGAGACGGCGCATCATGCGGCAGGTGTCGCGGTGCGATGTACGACGCACCGTACGGCGCCAACTCACCGCTTCCAACGGGGATCACGAGCGCACTGAACCGTTCCGTGCGCCTTTGCCCTCGTATGCGGGGCGGTGACTTTTCACTGCACGTCACCGACGATTTCGGTGAGTGGAATCGAGCGGTCGGTCACGGCGCCCCGCCCGACCGGCAAGGGCACTTGCGGACTCGGTCGTCGTCGCCGGTGACCCAGCCGTAGTCGCAGCTCCCGCAAAACGGCACCGACCCGGTCGGCGCCGGTCTCGGCGAGGGCGGCGACCAGTGCTCCAGATGCCGCTCCAGATCCAGCCATGCCGGCTCCCGCGCCATGTCCACCGCCGCCTGAGCGAGGACTTCTTCTGCGCTACCAGCGGCCGCCAGTGCGGCCGCGACTCGTGCCAGCCGCCGGTGCCCGAGCACCGGCACCGGGTGCCCACGCCGCCGGCGGGCCTCAGCCCATGCGTCGGCAACCCGGATTCCGGCTGCCCGCGCGTTGACCAGTACGGGCCGGCCGAGGCTGCCGAGATCGTGAAGGGACTCGCCGGACCGTGACGGTAGGAGCAGCGGGCCCGGCACCGCGATCAGCGACGGACCTCCCGGCGGCGCGCCTTCTCTCTCCGCCGTGAGCGCCGGGTCGTCGGGAGGAGAGGAGAGAGAGTCCCTTCCGTCTTGTACGTGAAGTCTTTGTTCTTTAGCCGACGGGTCACCGACCGTCGGCTCACCGACCGCCGGAAACCCGTCAGTCGGTCCCACCTGCGGATCAACGATGTTCCGGCTGGTCACCACCGACTGACGGGATCCCGTCACTCGGTCCGGCACCGCAGGAGCGGCGCTTTCCGCTCCTGGATTCGACGCCGCGGCGGCGCGCGGGTCGAGCCAGGCCGGCTCGACCCGCACCGCCCGCGCCCCGGTCACGAAGCCGAGCATGCCGTCAACGTCCTCACGACTGAATGGCAGGTCAGCGACGGAGAACTCGGTCCGCCACGTCCCGGTCGCGGCGTCCTGGATCTTCAGCTTGACGATGTAGCCGCAGGCCACCAGGTTCCGCATCGCCTTGGTCAGCGCTTCCCTGCCGGGCCGGCGCTTGCGCGCCATGCCAGCGACGGTGAAGTCCGCCCCGTCCGGAGCCCGCAGCGCCATCGCGAGCAGCCCGACGTCCAGGACACTGAGCCGCACGTCGTCCACGGCCCGGTTGTCCAGGGCGACGAACCGAGGCGGCCGGCTCCGGAGCTTCCTCATCGGCGCCTACAGCTCCATCCACGACCGGCGGTCAGCCGGGCCGGCCAGTGGTGTCCACACCGGCCCCGATGCCCCGTGCTGTTCGAGGTCTTCCAGCACCGCGGCCCCCAACGCGACCTGGGAGGCGAGCTGTGTCACCAAGGAGTGCACTCCGACCATTGCTCGGAGATCGTTGATCCGCCGTTGCAGGGCTTCCGGTCCAGCGCCGGTGAGGACGAACAACACGCGGGGAAACCGCGGGTAGAACCGCTGCCAGGCGAGCATGGTCTCCTGGTCGGCGACGGTGCCCCGCCGGCCGGGAGGCTGCGGGGTGTAGTCGTGGAAACGGGCGTAGGAGATCAGCTTTCGCGAAAGGCGTTCGCTGCTCATGGTGGCCCGGTCGACCTCCACGAACGCCCGGTACTGCAGACGCCTGGGAGCAGAGGCGGTGTAGTGCAGTACGGCGTCGGCGATCAGCTTGTCCTCGCCGCCTGTGTCCGGCAGCCGGTGCGCGATCTCCGGGACCCAGTCAAGAGGCCCGTACTCGTCGCTGCGAGTCCGTGCGTCTGCGAGGAAGGCCAGGTGCGTGCGCAGGACGGTCAGGGTGTGCGGGGCCCGCAGTGAGGCTTCGGTCCCCCCGGTCAGCGGCTGCACCAGCCTGCCCCGCAGTTCCGGCCAGCCGGAGGTAATCCGGGCTCCGCGGTGGGTGAGATACCAGATACGCGTCATGCGGCTGCGGGGTAGCACCGTGAAGGAGATGAGTTTGTCCTCCCGCAGTGCGTTCAGGACCTGGGACGCGGCCTGCCGGGTCACGTCAGGCATCACGAGTTGCTGCAGTTGAGGAGTTGTGGCCAGGCGGTGCTGAGCCAGCAGAGCCAGAGTCCGGTGGGCCTGGGAGTCCTCTGCACTGGGCTGGGAGTCCACCTCCGCTTCTTCCGGGAGCGGCAGGTCGGCGTAGAGGTCGGGATCGGTGTTCATGCGAACTGTCCTTTTCGGGTCGCGCCGGGGGACGGCTGGGAGGTGGAGGGTTGGCTGGTGTCCGCTTCTGGCCCGGGGGCCTTGCCGGGCACGGTGAGGAACGCGCGGACGATGGCTTCATGGGTCGAGGCGACGGCGGTGAGTTCCGCCAGTGGCTTGGCGTCGGTATGGGTGTCGGCGGCGTCCTGCAGCTCTTTGGTCTTGCTTCCGAGGGCTAGGTCACCGAAGACTTCGTTGAGTTCGGGGCCGCGGATCCGCAGTGGCCCGACGCGTGTTCCGCCGACAGTGAAGGAAGCCCAGTGTTGGTAGCGGCCGAGTTCGGCGGCGTCGGCGGGGCTGACCTGGTCGCCCCACTCATTGGTGACGTACCGGACGGCCTCTGTCGATCCGGCGGTGGTCGACAGTGATGACGCGTTTTGCAGCAGCGCGGTCCGCACGTCGGGGCTGATCCGGTGCAGGAGCTGGGTCATGCCGTGCATCCGGACCCCGAACTTGCGGAGCTGCTCGGTGATTTCCGCCAGCGAGGTTGAGGCGGAGCCGTCCAGTGAAATCAGCTCGTCCAGATACAGCCGGAACGGGGTGCGTTGCTTTTCCGGCAGGTCGCGCCGGGACAGGCCGGCCCGGAGCATGTCGCGGACGATCATGGAGGTCAGAAGCCGGTCGGTCGGGCCAGTACCGGCGGGGCAGATCCACACGACCTTGGATTCGTCCATGGCGCGGCGCATGTCGTAGCTGCCGGTGGGGGAGCCGAGGAAGGCTTTGATGACGGGGGAGGCAGCGAGCCGGTCGAGGGGGTTGAGGACGGTGGGCAGGGCGTCGGCGGGGATCGCCGGGAACGAGGTCGTCCACCACCGCTGGGCGTCAGCGGTGAGCCGGGCGATCACCAAGGCCCGGAAGGTGGCGTCCGTCAGCAGCGGGCGCATCTGGAACACGGTGGCCTGGCAGTCTGCCTTGCTCTCGGCGACGGCCTTGGCGTTGACGGCAACCAGTGCTTCGACGGCCTTGGTCAAAATCGTGATAGCGCGGGGTGCGTTGGCATCACCCCACCCGAGGCTGGTGGCAAAGGCATCAACGACGGCCGCCGTCACCTCGTGCGCCGCCGCCCCGCTGGTCATGCTGAGCGGGTTCCAGGACGCCAGCCGATCGGCGGGATCCCGGACGGTCAGATCGAACAGCCACGTCCGTTCCATGATCGTGTCGTGGGCGAGGTAGGGGGCGACGGTGGCCCAGGAGTCGCGGTGCGGGTCGACGAACGCCAACCCGCCTCCGTGGTGGGCGACAGCGACAGCCTGGACCAGGGCCCGGGTGGTCTTGCCCCAGCCAGCCTTTCCGACCTGCACCTCGAACAGCGTGTCCGACTCCCGGGTCGCCAAAAGCCGAGCAGTGCCGTCCGGGCCCCGGTGCCAACCCTGCGGCAGCAACGACGACTTCGGCACGTACGTGGGGATGTCACCGGCCATCAGCGGCAACCGGGCATGCATCGTCGGGGGCTTGAGGAGACCGGCGAGTTCCTCCATGCGAACCCAGGAATCCCGGCCCGGCCGGATCAGACCGCTGGCCCAGCGGCGGTCGAACCGTGACCGCCACGGCCAGGAGTCCGGACCGAACCGCACTGGTCCCCACGACCAGCCCACCGACGACAACCTGGTCCGCGCCGCGAACACATCCAGCGCGGCCTCGATGTGCCGCAATCGCCGCTCGGCACGCCCGGTCTCCTCCGAGGAACACCGCACCAGCAACTGCACCCGGACCAGGCCGGTGTCCTCCATCAGCTTGCCGAGCGCCTTTTCCCGGTCAATCCGTGGCGGGCGCGGCATCCGTATCAGCCGTCGGCCGCCGCGTTGATCCGGCGGCGCCAGCAGCTGGGTCAGCTGCCAGCCCCACGAATCCTCCAAAGCAGCGGAGTCCTGGGCCATCCAACGCGCCTCGCGCTGGGCCTCCTGCCGCGCCCGCTGCCGGGACGCATGGACCACGTGCCAACGGCGGCTCTTGATCCCCCACTTCGAGGCGGGCGACAGATCCAGGCACACCTCGGCGAGGTCGCCAAGATCGGACCGCAGGTCAGCCACCGCGTCGATCAGCGGCTGCAGCGGATCCGGCTGGAGCGGAACCTCCCGCAGCTTCGAGCTTGCTGTGCCGTGCAGGGCGAACACCGCGCGCACGGTGTGCTTGCTCTTCTTGTATGCCACCGGACGGGCCGGCTCAGTCTGTACCCGGGCGTAGGGGGTCTGCTGCAGCAGGTGCTGAGCTGAGGCCGGGCCTTCCACCCGGTAGGTGAGCGGTTTGCTGCCGTCGGCCCGCAGCCGGATCCGTACGGTGCGGGCGTGGCGGGGAGCCCACCACTTGCCGGCAGAGGCAGCCCGGATCAGCTGGGCGCCGAACCGCAGGATCTCCTCTTCGTTCGTCTCGAACTGGCCGGAGGGCACCAGCTCGACGAACATTCGCTGCTTGAGTGCCTCTTCGGCCAGGTGATGCCGCACCGCCTCCCACCCGGCCCATACCAGGGCGGCGATCAGTGCCAGCCACCACGCGTTGCCCATCAGCCACACCCCGGCGTGCCAGGTCCAGACGATCAGTCCGAAGGCGACGCTCCACCAAGGGCTGGAGGCGAGATCTACTGTGCGGGGGTCCATGACGTTCCTTTCCGGATGAGGCGGACGGTGGCCGTGCGCTGGTCGAGGAAAGTTCCGGCCGGGTCGGCGCCGGCCCACACCAGCCGCACCACGACGCCCTGGGGGTGATCGCGGTCGGCCTGTGCGGCGGCGGCCTGGATGCGGAAGCGGGTGTAGGCGGCGGCCGGGGCGGAGCCGGTGAAGTAGTCCGGCCACTGCTCGCGGCCGGCACCGGTGGCATCAGCGGTCCACACCGCCCGGCCGATCGCGACCGCGCGGGCTGCTGTGTCGGCGGGCAAGCCGAGGCCAGAGGGTTCGGCCCGGTCCAAGCCCTCCTGTATGAGGTGGTCCGCGGCCGGTCCCGCGCCGAGCGGCGGCGCGTCCATCGTGGTGGGCGTCGTGGTCACCAGCCCGCTGGTCGGCAACCGTGCGCGCGGTCCGACCACGGCGGCCGTGGCGGCGGCCAGGCGGCCGGGGCTGAAGCTCCGAGTGGGGCCCGGAGAGGAGCTTTCACGATGGACAGAGCTGTCGGCAGCAGCCGGGGCTGGGCGCGGTGACGACCCTGCGGAGGGCGGCGCCGTTCCCTCGGGCAGCGCAAAGAGGATCATGCTGGCGCCGCCGGCGGCCAGGACCACTGCGATCGCGAGCAGAGCGGATCCCGAAAACCGCGGCGACAAAAGGGAATTCATAGTATTCGAGCTCCTCCGGCGTAGTCGGGCAGGGCGGTGAGCGGGTCGATCCGGACCCGGGTTCCTGGCTTCGGGGCATTGATCATTTGGCCGTTGCCGAGGTAGATCCCGACGTGATGGATGCCGGCGTTGCTGGTCGGGTCGGGACCGTAGAAGATCAGGTCACCGGGCTGGAGGGCGCCGAATCCGGCGGAGGCGGGGATGCGGCGGCCGACTCCCGCCTGGGGTTCGGTGGTCCGCGGCAGGCGAACGCCGACCTGCGCATACGCGTACAAGGTCAGCCCGGAGCAGTCGAAGCCGACGACGGTGCGGCCGTCCTGGTGCTGCCCGGGAGAGCAGCAGATCCCGGGGGAGGGGCCGTTGGCGTTGCCGCCGCCCCAGGAGTACGGGACGCCGAGCTGAGCCAGAGCAGCGGCGACCACTGTCCGGGCGTCCCCGGTCGCCCCGGACGCGCCCTCGGTTCCGGCCGTGGTGACGGTGACGTCGTAGCGGTGGATCGCGTTCAGGACGTCGGTGACGTAGGCGGTGGAGTGGTTGTAGGAGAACACCGCGGCCCGCAACTGGTCCTCGTCGGCGAGGTCGCGCCCGTTCCCGCACAGATAGTTCGCGGCGGTGAGCGCTGCGTCGTCGGCGTTGTGCGGGTCGATGTGGCCGTCGCCGTTCGCGTCCCTGCCGTACGTGGCGAACGTCGCGGGCAGGAACTGGAATGGGCCGACTGCCCGGTCGAATTGGACGTCGCCGTCCCAGCGGCCGTGGTCGGTGTCGCGGATCGCGGTGGTGTTGCCGCCCGCGCCGGAGCCGTCCAGGCGCGGCCCGAGGATTCGGGGAGTGATGTCCCCGCCCGGGCTGATGGCGTGCCCGGCGGCGTTGTCCGACTCGATGGTGGCAACGCCGGCGAGGACCTGCCAGCGCATCCCCCGACACGTGGGCGACACCCTGGTCACCGCTTGAGCCTGGTGGGTGATGGCGGTGAGGATCCGGGCCGGGATGCCCGTGACCGCGGCGACGCCACCGGTCACGGCTGTTCGACTGATCCCGGCAGCCAGGATCGCGCCGACCGGCCCAGCGCAGCACACCGCAGCTGCCATCATCAACGCGATCAGCCAGCAGCCCCTCCGTACGCCCTTCACGACTCACCGCCATGGTCGCGGTCCCATTGCCAGTCGGTGCGCTGAGCTTCCATCAGGGCGTCGAACACTCGGCGCCGGTCCGCTCCTGGCCCCTGGTCCGGGTGGAATGCGGTCGGCCCAGGCTCCCGTGGATCCGCCATTCGCCGCTCGCTGCCGGCGCCGAGCAGCCAGCCACCGACCGCGGCGTCGCGGACGAAGGCCCGGGCTTGGGCTGCCGGGTCGTGGACGTCGATGGCGGTGGCCAGGCGCTGCCCGACGTGCGCGGTTCCCCGCTGGACATCGCGTCCCACGGCCGCCCAGTCGTCTATGCTCTCGCCGACGCGTCCCCGGGTCACCTGCAACTGGTGTAGGGCATCGCGTGTGAAGGCGGTGGCGTGCCGACGGCCCTCGGAGACACTGCGCGGGAGGCCGAGGGTCGCTCCATGGGCGATGAGCGCACCGCGTCGGGCGATGCGGTAGCCGCGGAAGCGGACCGCCCGGTTGTGGACGCGGGAGCTGAGCAGCGTCCGGTCCGTGTCCGGGTCGTGGAAGAGCTCCCCGGTGTGCCGGTTGGTCACCGGGGCTTCGCCCTGCTGGATGATGTCACCTTTGCCGTCCCGCATGTCCGGCCCGACTGGGCGGCGCATCCGCTCCAGCGCTTCGTCGTCGGGGCGGCGGCCGATCAGGGTGGCGTAGGCGCCGCGCAGGCCGAGCGTGGCCGCGGTGACGGCCATGCCGACCGGGGCGAGCCCGCGGCGGGCCTCGGCCAGCGCGTCGCTCGTCATGCGGCCGCCGTCGAGCGGCGTGCCCGTGGTGTCCGTCATCGCCAGGGCGTTGGACAGGAATCGCTGGCGCAGCAGCAGTGCGCCGTGCGCACCGGACAGGCCGCTCCCTCCTCCGAGGCGCAGACCGCCTCCACCGTTGGTGGACAGGTGGGCGCCGATCGCGGCACCGAGTTCGGAGCTGTCGCCGGGCAGGTGGGTGCCGCCGATCTTGGAGTACCGCAACCGCAGTGCCAGGCGCTGACCGAACTGGGCGGTGGCGGCCTGCAGCCGGCGGTGGAAGACCAGGGCCGCGATGGCGAACGCATCGAGCAGCAGCAGCCGTTCGATCATGGAGCTGCTGTCGGTGGAGGTGAGCAGGGCGTCGATGCCGATCCCGAACAGGGGGATCGTCATGGCGGTGGTGAACATGACCATCACCGAGGCCAGGAACGTGCCGATCCACCGCCACACGGCCATGCGGGACGGACCGGGCAGCATGCCCCAGATGAACGTGACCCCGCCGACCGCGGCAGCGGCGACATCGGCGGCCTGCGTGCCCAGCAGGATCACCGCGAGCGAGGCAGCCATGGCGGTGACGACCACGGCGGCGACACCCAGCAGCAGGACCCCGCCGATCCGGTCCCACGACGGAGCGCGGGCGTAGTCGGCTGCCTGCTTCCCGACGTCGCCGGCGTTGTCGAGGTCGTCCAGCAGCGCGGCGAACTCGGGGTCCGAGGGGCCCGGCTCCAGCGGTGAGGTCGCCGTGCCGTTGCAGTAGTCCTTCGCCGGGCCGTGGATTTCCGCGCAGGGACTGTTTTCGTCCTTGTCGGCTTCGCCCGCGCCTTTGACCATCTTCAGGTGGGCGGCGTAGGCGGCCCGGTTCTCGGGCTTGCCATCGTCGAGGAGCCGCCCGTACTGCAGCAACTGGAACGGCTTGACGACCAGGGCGTTCGTCAGCGCGTCCTGCACCGACTTCGCCACGTCGTCCCCGCTGCCCACCGCGGGGCTGGAGCAACTGGCCGGTGCGGGCCGGTCCACGCGGTCGCATGTAGGGCTGCCCGGGCCGCTGGTGGGGGTGTTGCCGAAGTAGGAGTTGCTGGTGATGGCAGCGAGCTCGACGGCGGCCTGGTGGGTCTGGTCCAGCGGGCCGTCCTTGGCCAGGAGGTAGTCCGGCCGGACGAACGCGGATGCGGCCAGCGCGGCGATGACCAGTGTCAGGACGATCTCACCGAGGCCCCGGCCGACCTTGCCGCGGGCGACCAGGATCAGCCCGAACACGAACGCCCAGGACAGCAGCATGCCTTCCAGGCCGATCGCGCCGACCACGTGGGTGGCGTAGGCGTCGGACACGGCTTGAGCCGGGCGGAGCATCGCGGTCAGCAGAGGGAACCGGAACGCGAAGCCGATCAGCCAGCACGCCAAACCGACCAGCAGCCTCACCAGGGAGAACAGCCCCCCGAGGATGAGGGTCTGGAACTGGCTGGTGACGTCGGTGATGTCACCGCCGTCGGCCCGCAGCTTGTACCCGCTCAAGGGAGCGCCCTCGGAGGTCGTCACGTTCAGCGGCGCCAGCAGACCGCCGCCCCCGGCGGTCGCGGCGTGGTCGGCGGCCGCGGCGACGGAGGTGTTCACCGTCAGGAACACCACGACCAGCAGGGCTACGAATCCGGCGGAGCGGAGCGTGCCGCGGTCCCAGCGCTTCATCGTGCCCTCCCGCTGGCGGTGACGATCAGACCGATGGCGGCCGTCAGCGCGGCCGTGGAGAATCCGACCAGCCACAACCCTTGAGCCCGACTCGGCACCCGGCCGGTCAGCGCAGCGGGACCAGTGGCCTCCAAGCCAGCAGGAGCGCAGTAGTCACGGGCGGGACCGACGATCAGGTCGCACGGGCTGCCAGCCGCCGCGGCGGTGGTCGTGGCCGTCTGCTGCGGTGCCGGACCGGTGGCCGACGCCGCGACAGGTCGCGGCAGAGCCCAGACCGCCACGAGGCATCCGATGAGGGCGGCCGCGGTGCCGAGGGTCAGCACCAGCCGCGTCCGTGTTCCACGGGGCTTCATTGGAAACTCCCGGCCGGTGTGGTGAAGGGCACGGCGGTGTCCGTTTTCGGTGCCCGCCCGGTGCTGGCCGGTACGCTCGGGGCCGCCCCGGGGGTGGTGAAGATTGCGTCGTGGATGCGTGGCACGGGCGGGACGTGGACCTTGATGCGTCCGACGTTCATGCGCGGGTCGCGCAGCAGCATTTCGCCCTCCCGGCCGGCCTGTCCGACCGGGGACAGACCGGTGGTGACCAGCCGCACCAGGTCCTCCGACTCGGGGTCGAGACCGAGGAAGGACAGGCCCTTTGCGGCCCGGGCGTGGTCGCTGGTGCGGGCCAGCAGCTTGTAGGCGAGCAGACCTGCGTCGGGGCCGAGCTCGTCGACGTCGTGGGCGCCGAGGATGACGCCGGCGGCGTGCTTGCGGCCGTCGTGGAGTATTTCCGAGACCAGCGCGGAGCCCTCCGCGCTCGAGGTGAGCCAGTAGCACTCGTCCAGGGCCACCGTGCAGAACCGGCTCGTGTCGGTGAACGCGGCCTGCCGGGCCAGCGCGGCGATCAGATACAGCACTGCCCGGCCGATCAGCGCCTCCAGCGGTTGCTGCCGCAGCACGTCGATGCTGCCGATTGCCTCCTTCGGGGGGAGCGTGAGGCCGGCAGTGGTGACCACGACCATGTCGGAGCCGAGGTCGCCATCGAGGGAGACCGGCGGCAGGCCCGGGTCGAACACCATTCCAGCGAGCGGGTTGGATGCGACGATGCTCACCAGGTCGGCCATGGTGGCGGCCGCGTCCCGCCGGGTGCCGGGCATCTGATCGTCCGCGGCCAGGGTGGCTAGGAAGTCCAGCACGAGGCTCATGGACGGCTTCGGGTCGGCGGCGGCCTGTGCGACGGCGTGGTGGAGGACGGCGCCGGCAGCGGTCATCGGCCCGACCCCCAGCTGCAGCGTCAGGTAGGACAGGGCGTAGTGCGCGCCGATCCGCCCGCCGAACACCCGCAGCGGGTCGATGGACAGTTCGGCCTTCGCGGCGTCGATGACCTGGCAGCGCTCTCCGGCGGCGGACCGGCCGAAGCCGGCCCACTCGCGGACCGGGGTCCGGTCGATGACGATCGCCCGCCCGCCCCGGTCCACCACTGACGAGGTGAGGAGCTTTTCCACGACGCTCTTGCCGGCGCCCAGGTCGCCGACAATGCCCAGGGACGCACTGGCGTTGCGCTGCGGTGCGTCGGCGATGTTGAGCAGGACCGGCCGGATCGTGCCGCAGTCCAGATCGACGCCAACCATCAGTCCTGTCGGGTCACCCACGGACATCGACGTGAAGGCACCGGCAGCAGCCCAGTCCTGCGACAGCTGGTGCTGGGTGAACTCCCGCACCACCGCAGGCCGGGCCGCGCCGGGCAGCCCGAGCGCGAACAGCTGCTCCTGCATGCCGTGGGGGCGGATCGCCCGGTAGTCCGCCCCCGACAGCACCGCCGCCAGCGCGCGGGCCCGGGCGTCGCACACCACCGCATCCTCGTTCCACACGGTCAGCACCGTGACCGACTGGACTTCGACCTCGACGCTGCTGCGCGAGAGCCGGGCGTCCTCCTCGGCCAGGTCACCGGCCGCGTGCGGCAGCGAATGCGGCATCCCGGTCGGCTGCGCGCCGTACTGCTCAGCCTGGTCCAACAGCTCCCTCTTCTTGCGCTGTACCTGCTGCCGGGCCTTGTCGGCGGCCACGATCTGCAGATCGACGGTGAAGTCGACCGGGAAGTCCAGCCCTTCCAGCTGTGCGAGCACATCCGAGGTGTCAACCGCGCGGCTTGGGGGGAGCTCGGCGAGCGCGAGGTGGGCCTGGTAGCCGGTGCCGGCCTCGCACTCGACCTGCAGCCACCGACGTACCAACGGGGACGCGGCCTCGTCACGCTTCCACCACGGGCGTCCCCCGGTCCCCTCGTTCCGACGGGCTGCCTTGCTCGAGCCGTCGGCGGACTCGCTCGGTGAGGGGCGGCCGCCTTCGGCGAGACGGACCTGCCCGAGGTCGGCGTAGGACGGGGAACGAAGCCGCCCGTCCCGCACCGAACCGCCGTACAGCACGGAGGCCTCGGCGTCGGCGAGCAGCGGTTCGTTCAGGCCGCGGTGCAGAGCGTGCTGGACCATCCACACGATCTCCGCAGGCGACGCGGGCCGCAGCGACAGACCGCCACCGAGGGCGGCCTGTACCCGGCTGGCCTGCTCGGTGTACTCGGTGACTTTTGGTTCAGGAACCGGCGTCGGAGGCAGACCGGTCGCGGTAGCCAGCTCGGACCACATCGCCTGGACCGTGGCCGACAGGTCGTACGAGCCGCTCGGAGTGGTCAGCGGGACCGCCAGCCACAAGGTGCGGCGGTGCATCTCCTGCCCGGCCAACAGTTTCAGCGACGCGGCCGCCGTCTCCCGCCACGCCGGGAGGTGCCGCCAGTCCAGGCCGGTCACCATCTGCTCGGCGATCTCCCCCGGATCGACTTGTGCAGCCAAGCCGAACAGCCGAGGGGACCCGGCCAGCGACCGCACCAGTCCCGTCACCCGCCCCAGCAGCTCGTCCCGCACACGAGCCGGCACGTAACGGCCGCCCATCGGCCCCACCCGCCAGACCGCCCAGACTGTGCCGGAGGTGGACCACACCAAGTGCCCGGCGATGTGCCGAAACGGAATCCTCATCGCATGCCTCCGAGCGTGGGGTTGCTGTTGTGGAGCAGCTGGGCCAGGCCGCTGACCGGTCGGACCGGGGCGGGGCTGGCGGAAGAGGGGGACCGGCGGCGCTTCGCCCGACGGCGAGGCCTGGCTGACGCGGTGGGCGCGTCCTCGATGACGAACGCCCCGCTCAGGCGGTGAGGGCCACGGTCGCGGGCAGCACGGCCGCCGATCCGCCCGGCCGCAGGCGCGGCCAGCAGCATCAGCCAGCCCACGGCGGCCGCCATCGGAGACCGACCCGCGATCTTCGTCCCCCGGGCCGCCCAGATCGCCACGCCCCACGCCACGACAGGCAGCGGCCCGAGCCACGACCACCAGGAGAACGTCCTGATCAGCACGAGCGCCCCGCCGGCCATGACACCCAGCTGCGTCGGTGTGTAGGGGCCGAACGGCAAGGTGAAGTCGCCCAACTTGCCCAGCACCCACGGATGCCGCCGCGCCGAGGTGTAGACACGGGCGACCTGGTCCCGCTCCGCCGCGGCGCTCACAGCACCCCGCCCGTCGTACCCGCCGCCCCGGAGGGCGGCGGTGCGGGCAGGTCGGTGACGGTCCGCTCGATGACGCCGGACCCCTTGGACGGGTTGTTGATCTCGTCGGTGAACGCATCGGACAGCACGTCACGAGAGGCGTACAGGCCCATGCACAGCGCCAGCCCGATCAGCGCGCCGACCGCGGCCTTCACGGAGAACTTCCGGGCTGCGGTGACCACGACGATGACAGTGAGGACGATCGGCAGGGACCGCTCGGCCCAGCTGCCCACGAGAGTGATCAGCGAGTTGCCGACGTCGGCGAACTTCCCCGCCATCAGCGTGCCCGTGGTGGTCATCGGCCCTCACCGCCGGTCGCGGTTCCTGCGCCGGGCGTCGTCTGCACGTGCGTCGTCTTGAGCGGGGCTCCGGCTTCCAGGGCGGTGACCTCCCACCGTCCGCCGCGGGCGGCCAGGGACAGCACGTACGACAGCGGCCACTGGTCACCGGCCGGATCTGTCGCGGTGACCTGCGCTCGCACCGTCACACGCCGGCCGGCGTTCGGGACAGCGCCGTCAGCGCTGTCGCTGTCCGCGTCGACCTGGTCGACAGTCACCGACCGGTACCGGGTACCGCGTACGGCGGCGAGCGCGGTCCCTGGCGACAGGTACCGGTCGACCTCACCGACGCCGGTCAGGTAGGCGGCGAAGAACTCCGCCAGCGAGCGTGTGACCGGCCCGTTGGTCGGCAACGGACGGGAAAGAGTCGACTCCGGCACCGGAGCCGACGCGGGTCCGGCGACTTCCGCCGGCGGCGCGGTCACCGTGAACGCGCCCGCCCCGTCGCTGTGCTCGGCCGACTGAACGGGCACGGCGAAGTACCGCACCGAACGCAGCCGCACGGCCGGCGTCGTCGACGCTCCCTGCGCACCGGCGGAGTCGAACTGCGCGGCCACGACCACGGACCAGCTGCCGTTGCCGAGTTCGACACTGCGCACCGCCACCGTGCGCTGGAGGACCAGCCCGGCCGGCTTGCCGGACCGCTGCGGGAGAGCAACGGTGGGCGCGAGCGCACGCACCGCCTGCGCAGTGCCGCTCTGGTCATCGGCGCTGCCGCTGCGCAGCCACAGATCCGTGAACAGGGCGGCCACACCGCCCGGATCAGCGATGCGCACCGCAGCCGCGACGGGGGCCTTCGGCTGCACAACTGCTCCGCTCGTGTGGGGCGTTGCGCAGTTCGTCAGGAGGGCCAGTGGGCCGGCGGCCAGGGCTGCCCACACCCCGATCCGGGCCAGCGACACCCCCCGGCGGGTGGTGCGCAAGCTGCGCAACGACAGGCGTGGAGTATGTAGGGCTGCGGACGCGACGGTGGACGGTGGCGGCTGTCGGACGTCTGTGGTCATGCCAGGGCTCCCATGGTGGGGACGGGGGGACGTCCTCCATGAAGCCCGGGACCACTCACCGATTCGCTCACCGAATTGGGGGGTCAAAAATTACAGTTCGGCATCAGTCGTTTCGGTGAGTAGTCGGTGAGTAGCACCGAATAGCCGGTGAGCTGCGACGACTTTGCTCACCACCGCAGGTCACAAGAGCTGCGCCGCCACTCACCGTGTTCCAACGGCCCGGCAGTTGTGGATCCGGTGTGGGACTGTCCGGCCGCCATCGCCGGCAGCGCCGAGTCCCTTTTCGAGGACCCGAAGAGCCCGGAGTATCACCGGCGAGCCGGGCGCCGCGTCTTCAGTGCAGAAGTGCGGACACTGCCGAGCCGTTCGGCACCGGGCCCCAGAAAGCTGCTCACCGGCGATGCACAGCACACTCACCGAGTGATTGCGCATCGCTCGGACGCGCAGGTCCCGCCGTCGGTATCGGCACGGGGGACGTCGCTGCGCACGGCCCACTGCGCAGGAACACACAGGGCGCTGCGCAGCCAGATCAGCGAAGTGCCCAAAGCCGGGAGGCAGTACCGGCGGCGTGCGCAAAGGCAAGTGGCCCGCAGGCAGTCTGCGGGTCACTGGGTGACAGATCGGTGTGCCGCACCGAGTCCTGGTGTCACCGTGCGGGATCAGGACTCGGTTCCGGACTCCAGGTGCTGACGAGCCTCCTTGACGATGCGCTCCCACTTCCAGGCCGGCTCACCGTGGATGACAGCGAGCTTGGCGCCTACGCCGCGCTGATAGCCGTGTTCCCGCAGGTAGGCCACGGCGGTCTCGACGCGCTCCACGGTCTCGGACTTGCGCTCGCGCGGCTGAGGTCCTGTGGGTCGGCCGGCTGCGCCGGTGCCGTCGCCGGTCCGGCGGCGGTCGAAGTCCTGCAGGTCGCCGCGGCGGAAGGCAGCGATCTGCCGGCGGCCGCTGGGGCTGACAACGGTCCCGACGGGCTGGGGGAAGTACCCGGTGTCCATGCTCAGGTACTTGCGGATGGCGCCGGCATCGGTGAAGCCGAGCAGCTCGGCAGCCTGGTTGATGGAGAGCACGTCGTCGACGTCGCCCTCGTACAAGGCCGGGTCGCTGGGCAGCACCTTCGCCTTCTTGCGCTCCTGGTGCGCCGCGTAGAACCGCTCGAACTCCTCCTGGTCATAGAAGTCGACGCGCTCGATCGTCACGGCCTTCTCCGGGTGGCGCGCATCCTCGGGCTGCTCGGAGCGCTTGGTGTACCAGAGATTGACCGTGGCACGGCTGGCACCGGTCTGCTCAGCCATCCAGTCGCGGTTGACCACGACGCGGCCGTTGAAGGTGCGGGTTTCGGGGTTGGGCTGCTTGGCCATGTCGTGGGACCTCCGCAGGGTCTGGTGGGACGGGGTGCTGGCACGGGTCGAGGGCCCGTACACTGGAGGTACTCCTTCCTTTGGTGGGCTGGAGTACCGATGGTCGGTAGGACGTTCGGTCGGGGTTGCCGCCCGCGGCCGACACCTCTCGAGGTGTTCCTGCCGGCCATCATTCTGTCTGCCGCTCCCGCGGCCGACACTTGTAATGATGCACGCTTCTGTGATGAGTGTCAACTTCGGAACCTGAACCGGCCAACGTGCACACCCGGCCGCGGTCACGTCCTGCCGCCGTCGCAGTCGACCGTGAAGTCCGGCGTCGGCACAGCGTGCGGCTAGTGCGGATCCCGTCCAATCCGTGGCTTGCACGGACTGGACCAGGTGGCCGGCCGGGCACAGCACCAGGACGCGGCCGTAGCTGGTGTGCCGGATCAGGGGACGTCCACTGTGAGGCGTTGCAGCGGAGCGGGCGGAACCCTGGGCGGCCTGGCGGACAGCAAAGGCCACCGCCTCGAACTCAGACACGAGCCAGGTGACGTCATCGGGCTCGGCGGAATGAATGAGGCCCACGCCCCACTCGGGGCGCGGCACTGTGAACTTCCCGGTCAGCGTGCGTGCGGCCTCGGCACGAGAGATCGTCCGCCACCCGAGGGCCTGCAGGACCTCCTCGATGTCACCGGGGGTGCGGGGCGACCAGGGATCCTCGCGGCGGTAGGGCAGCGGGTGTGTGGGCTCCATCAGCCGGCTTCCGTGTCCTGCCGTGGGCCAGCCCTGGGGGAGTCGCCAGATGTGGGAGACGCCGACGGCGCCGGTGGGCCGGTGCAGCCAGACGTGAATGATCAGCGGGGCGTGCGGGACGAGGAACGAGCGTTGAGGGAAGGGGCTGCAGGGACCGGGGTGGCCGGTGTCGAGTTGACAGTCCGAGGGAGGAAGGGTGCAGCCGCGGGGCATGTCGTCTCCTTGGCGTTGCGGGTCGGCATAGGCGGATGTGTGGTCGTCGGGCTGAGCTGTCGCCGGGTGCTGCGGCTCATGGCGAGCAGCGCGGCGTGTGCCGTCGGATCGGCAGGTGGCTGCGGAGGATGGGTGAACGGACTGCAGGGTCCGCGGTGGCCGACGCCGCGGCGGCACGTGAAGGGGATCGGCCGCGAGCGGCCTCGGCGGCACTCTCGTTGGGGCATTGGGGGTCTCCTTGGGGTCATGCCTGTGTGTCGAGGGGCTCTGTGAGGGCGAGTTGGCGCCAGCCGGGGTCAGTGGTGACGATCCGGCTGCGCCACTGGAGGGCGTAGCGGGGGCAGTTCTGGCATTTGGCGGCCCGGTGGGTGCAGCCGGGCAGCCGTTTGCCGTACCGAGCGCCGGTGCTCCATGCGAGCGAGTCCGAGGAGACGAGCAGGTGGCCATACGCGGCGATGCCCAGGGCTTTGACGCCGTAGCCGTGGAGCCTCAGTCCGCGGTCGGCGAGCGTGGTCATGATGGCGCCGACTTCGGCGGTGGCCTGCCGGCGGCACACCGAGCCGACACCGACGATGAGTTCACCGGCCAGGTCGATCCCGGCCCGCTTGTAGAGGCGGAGGCAGTGCTTGTAGTCGGCCAGGGTCCACCCCTGGACCACCGGCATGATCGGCAGGTCTGGAGCGATCTCCTTCAGTTCCAGGAAGTTCGCGACGGTCTGCTCCTGGTGGAAGCGGACCGCAGTGGTGAGGTCCTGTTCCGGGTCGTCCGGTTCGAGGCCGCGCGCCAGGCGCGTGCCCTCGAACCGGTCGCGGTGCCCAGGCGCCAGGTGGCGGTTCCTTCCGAAGATCACCCACGGCTCGCACATCCAGTCCTGTGGACCGGCCCACACCAGCTGCCCGATGGCGTCGTGGTAGCGGCGGACTTCGGCGGCGTACTCGGCCGCGGTGATGCGCCAGCGGCCGTGTTCCTTCAGTTCGGTGAAGGCGCCGCTGTCCAGGGCCCACGGGGCGCGGGCCCGCGGGAAGGTTTTGCGCTTGACCAGCCGGTTGCGGTTGATGCACAGCGACACGTCCAGCTCACCGAGCCAGTGCGGCATGTGGCTGCCCAGGAAGAACCTCACCTGCCCGTGAAGGCCTCGGCGTAGGGCTTCGGGTACGGCAGCACGGTGCCGCGGATCTCAGGGCGCTGGGTGCGCGGGCCGATGGCCAGGGCGTACCGGTGTTCTGTGGACATACGCTGTGTTGCCTCATGTCGTGTTGCGGCTGAGGGAGTCAAGTGATCTACGAATGGCGGCTGTTCTGGGTGGGCGACGGCGGTGATCCCGTCGGAGGCCGACCTGTCCCCGGCTGGGAGGACTTGGAGGCTCGCGAGCGGGCGCTCGGGCTGCGCGAGCGGCAGCCGATCCTCGTCTCGCCGGATGGCCGGGTTGATCCTCGGTTGAGTGAGTGCCTCCGGCGCTCGGCGTTTTCAGCCAAGGCGCAGGGCACCCAGGTCACCTACGCCCCGCTCTACCGGCTGTTCTTCACGTTCCTGTGGCAGCGCGGGTTGAACTGGGACGAGGCGTCGGAGGACGACGTCGAGGACTGGGAGGACTGGCGTCGACGAGGGGCGACGAATCCGGCGCCGGTCGACGGCGGTACGTGGGCGAAGGAGCAGGCCGCGTTGAAGCTGCTGTATGGCATCGCGGCCCAGCGCGGCCTCGTACCGGCGAACCCGGTGACGCTCACCTCGCCGTCGGACGTGAAGACCTCGGACGTGAAGTGGCTGTCGCCCCGGGCCTTTCGGCTGTGGCGCAACGTCGGGCTCGGCGGCATGCTGCCGAGCGGCCTGGAGGACGAGGCGTGGCGCGGCCGCTCGGCTGGCCGGGACACGGCTTACGCCGACCTGATGTACTCCAGCGGCCTGCGGCGCCGCGAGGGCGGCACCCTGCTGCTGTGCGAGCTCCCGGCGCTCGGGCGACGGAACTACTACGCGGGCCGCGTGGGCCAGGCTGTGGCCAAGAGGGCCGGCTACACCTTCTACGTCGGCCATCAGGCGCTTCAGCGCGTCGAGGGCTACCGGATGAGCACGCGCGCCTTCGCGGTGGCGCGCGCCCGGCGGCGCGGCGTCTACGACCGGCTGCCCGACCTGCGCATCATCCAGAGGGTCAGCCGGGCGGGCCGCGTGCAGTGGAAGGGGCGGGACGGGCGTGCGGGCGAGAGTGCGCTGGGGCGGCTGACGGCCGCTGAGCGGATGCGATTGTTCGTCGAGGGTGAGGACGGCCTGGAGCCGGCGATGCTGTGGCTGACCGAGAGCGGGCTGCCTCTGCGGTACACGAGCTGGACGAAGGTCTTCGAGCGGGCGAGCGACCGGTGCGCCGCCGCGGGGCTCAAGGTCTTCGCGACGCCGAAGATGCTGCGGCACTCCATGGCCCTGCGGACGCTGATCGCGCTGCACAACGCCCTGGACCGCCGACTCGGTCTGACACCGGCCGAGCGCCTGCACTACGAGGAGGTGTACGGGCAGGTCTGGCTGATGGTCAAGGACATGCTCGGGCACCGCAGTGAGCAGGTGACGCGGGACGTGTACCTGGAGCCGGTGCGCGGGCTGCAGCTGGAGTCGCTGCTCGGCGACGACGACAACCCGGTGAACGCGGAGACGATCGCGGAGCTGGCGGCGCGCACGGGCCTGATCCTGGACGCGGCGTGAGCGGGCGGGGGCGCCGGGCGGCGCTGCCGCCGACGGACTACCGCAAGGCGCCGGTGCTGGACGCGGACGGCCTGGTCATCCGCCCGGTCAGCGGCGCCGGGAAGCCTCTGGGCGTGTGGGACTTCCGGGACAGCGCCGGCCCCGTCGACTTCCGGCGGGCGCTGGTGGCCGCGCTGGCCGCGCAGGGCCGGGGCTGGGGCAGCCAGGACACCTACCAGACCAACGCCGGCGCGCTGAAACTGCTGTTCAAGGACGCTGCGGCGGCCGAACCGCCCGTCGCCGCGACCGGGCAGATCACGGTGGAGTGGTGGAAGCAGCGGACCGGCGACACCCATACCCGCCGGGTCCTGGCCGCGGTCGTCAGGCGGGCGCCCGGGGTGCCGGAGGCGACCCGGGTATTCATGGAGACGCCGCGGCGCCGGCCGCCAGCCCGGCGCGGGCGGCCGCGCAAGCAGGCCCACACCCGGGAGGAACTGCGCCGGATCCGGGACGCGGCCGCCGCGACGGTGCGCGCCGGGCGGCTGAGGATCGCGGCGAACACCGTGGTCCTTCAGCGGTGGAGAGCGGGGGCGATCGAGCCCGGGGACGGCGACTGGCCCCTCGGGGAGGTGCTGGACGTGCTGGCCCGCACCGGGGACCTGCCGCGCTACCCCAACAGCGCCGACCGCGCGGTGACCGCGTACGCGGAACGCGCGTGCGGCTTCGAGGGCAATGCCGCCTCGCTGAGTCGGCTGTTCGCAACGCCGGTGGAGATCGGGGCGGCGGCCGTGCTGCTGATCGTGCACGAGGGGTGGAACCTGTCGGTGCTCAAGAAGATGGATGTCCCCACCTGGTGGCCGAACGCGGACCGCGACGACCCCGCCGTGCACCAGGTCGACACGGACAAGGCGCGGCGGGGTCGTCGCCGGCACGCGAGCAACACGCTCGTCGACGTGGGCGAGGGTTCCAGCGGCCGGGCCCTGCGGCATGTGCTGGAGCTGACCGCGCCAGCCAGGGCCACCCTGGAGGCGCTGGGCCGCCCGGCGACGAAGCTGCTGGTCGGCCACCGCGGCCTGGGCGGACGCGAGAATCTGCGCGACCACGTGCTCGGTGCAGCCCTGGACGGGGCGATCCGGCGCTGGCAGCAGCAGGTCCGCGACGGCGGCGTCGACCTGCCCGCCCGGGTGCACGCCCAGGCGCTGCGCCACAGCGCGCAGGCGCACCACGGTCGGGCCCGCAACAACACCCAGGCCACCCACGAGCGGGACTACCAGCTCAAGGACGAGGACGTCCGCGCTGCCTCGCGCGGCGCTGTGGAGCTCGGGCTGGCCCAGGCTCTGGCCTCCGCCCGGCAGACGGTCGCCATGCGCCTGGTCGACGGGCTCGACGCCGAGGGCGAGGTGAGTGCCGAGCTCGTGGCCAAGGAGGCCGGGATCGACGTGGAGGTGGCGCGCCGGATCGTGGCCGGCCGTCTGCGCACCCCGGTCGCCTCGTGCGCGGACTTCCTCAACTCCGACCACAGCACGGCCGGGATGCCGTGCGCGGTGTCATTCCTGCTGTGCTTCGCCTGCCGCAACGCGGTCGCCATCGGCCGAGACCTGCCCCGCATTGCCTATCTGCACCAGGCGCTCGAATCCCTGCGATCGGCCGTGACCCCGACGGTGTGGGCTGCGGACTGGGTGACACACCATGCGCGAATCGGTGACTTCCTGACCACCTACACCACCACCGACGCGCGGCCCCAACTGGTCGCCGCCGCGGCCGACAGCGAGCGGGAGCTGATCCACGCGATGCTGGAACGGAGGCTCGACCCGTGAATGCGTCCTCGCCCCTTCCCGCCGGGCCGGAAGTGATCGACCCCGCCCCGGACACCTTCGTCCTCCCGTTCAACCGACTGCGGCCCGGCTTCGACCCGGAGCAGCTGCCGCGGTTCCGCGATCTGGCCTGGCGCTTGGCGCTGATCAGCCCCAAGGAGCCGAACCGCTCATTGGTCATCGACTGGAGCCGCTGTCCTGCCGGGCTGCGGCCCGGCTTCATGCGCGCGGCCTTCGCCGAGCTGAACGTGCCGACCCCGGCCGTGCTGCTCTAGCAGCGGGCCTCGCGCTCCACCACCCAACCGGGCACTTTGCGCCACTACTTTCAGATCTGGACCCGCTTCGCCTCCTGGCTCGGCGGCCGCGGCATCACCGAACTCTCTCAGGTCACGCCCGGCGACCGACATGCTCGAGGTCCTGGACCAGGAGAAGGGCCTGGCCCTGGCCGAGACCCTCACCGAGGCCAGCGAACGCCTGGCCGCCGGCGAGCAGGTCAGCGGCCCGGCCGCCGATCGCTACCGCGCCGCGGCCGCCGAGTTCTCCGACCGCTACACCGGGACCTACCTCGGCAAACGCGAACTGCGCGCGCTGGTAGCCAACCCCCGCCTCCAGGTCTACGAGGACCCGAAGGCGTTCCTGACCTGCAACCACGACGCGTTCACCGCGCTGTGCAACCCCGACCGTGACCGGGCAGGCGACAGCGGCCGGAACACCCCAGACCACTCCCGCTGCCACCCGGCGTGCGCGAACATCAGCCGCACCGACAGCCAGATCACCGCCCTGCGCACCGAGGTCGCGCGGATCGACGCCGCCGCCGACGCTGGCCTCGACCCCTACCCCAGCCGCCCGCGAACAGCAGCGCAAGAACCAACTCACCGTCATCATCCGCCGCCACGACGCCCAGCCGCCGGCCGACACCGAACCTGCGGAGCGACAATGAATGGCCCTGCCGCGGCCGCCCCCGGACCGCGCGACAGCGCGGCGCTGGCCCAGCTCGTCGGCGAGGCCTTGGCCCACGCCCAGGGCTACGCAGCCACCGAGGACGCCGCGGAGATCAGAGCCATCACCGACGCCATGGTGCGCCTGCTGATCGGCGCCCCGCTGCACTCCGACGGCAAGCTGACCGTTGTCTCCCTGGCCGCCGAAGCCGGACTGCGCCGCAACAAGCTCACCCACAAGCACACCGGCCTCAAGGACCTGTTCTATGCCCTGGTCAAGGCCCGCACCCCCGTCCCCGAGACGTTGTCCGACTCGGCGCGGGCCCGTGCGGCCAAGCAGCAGCAGGACCTGGCCCGCGTCCGCGCCGAACGCGACGATCTGCGCGGGCAGGCGCAGCTCCTGGCCAGAATCGTCCACGTCCTGGAGATCGAGAACAGCAAGCTCAAGGAGACCAACGCGGCCCTGGAGCAGCAGGTGGTCGCCCATGCCTCGGTCCCCGACCTCACCCGCCGGCGGCGCCGGCCCTGACCCCGGCGTCAACGCCGAGCGGCGGCACCCGCCCGGATGCCGCCGCTCTTGCGTCCGGGAGTCCTACAGGCCGAAGGCGCCGCCCTCGATGCCCTGACGTGGCGACCTTCGGCCGATCTGCATTCCAACGAGTCGGCTGCGAGCGTCCCCTCCCGCGGATTCGTCTACGTCACTTCGCTCACGCCGAGTCCCGACCAACTGCCCGATTGGAGGCTTGGCGGCAGGGAAGTTTGCAGGCTCTGTAAGCACTTCAGAGGCGTACCGATTCGCCGGCAAGCCCTGTCACGGTGCGGATTGTCCGTCCGTGTCGAGTGCGACGGGTCCCGATCAGCCGGCACACGACGTAGACGAGGAAAGAGATCGTCGTGACGTAGGGGCTGATGGGGATGCTGCTGCCGAGGGCGAGGAGGATGCCGCCCTCCATGGCGACGATGGCGAACAGCACGCTGAGCAGGGGCCGGAGTACCGGAGAGGCTGTCACCCGGGAGGCCGCGGCGGCGGGGGTGACGACCAGGCTGAGGACTAGGAGTGCTCCAACTACCTGTACAGAGAGGGCGATCGTCAGTCCCAGGAGGAGCATGAAGGCCACGGACAGGCCACGGACGGGCAGGCCGCGCGCCTCGGCGACCTGCGGGTCGGCGCTGGCGAAGGTCAAGGGACGCCAGATGGCAGCGAGGACGACCAGTACCAGTGCGGACACCGCCAGCATCCATCCGGTCTGAGGGTTGTCGACGGCGACGATCTGGCCGGTCAGCAGACCGAACTTATTGGCGGAGCGACCTTTGTAGAGGGCCAGGAACAGCACACCGAGGCCGAGCCCGAACGGCATCAGGATGCCGATCACCGAGTTGCGGTCCCGGGCGCGGGCGCCCAGCACTCCAATGACCAGGGCGGCGATGAGCGAGCCAGCGATCGAGCCCGCCACCACGTTCACCCCGAGCAGCAGGGCAGCCGAGGCGCCTGCAAAGGACAGCTCGCTGATCCCGTGGACCGCGAAGGGCAGGTCCCGGAGCACCACAAAGACTCCGGTCAGCCCGCCGACCAGCCCCAGCACGCCGCCCACGATCAGTGAGTTGCGCACCAGGCCGAGCAGGGCGCCGTAGTCCTGAAAGTTGAACATCTGGTGCCACATCTCAGCTGCCGTCATGGGCGTGCTCCGTCCGTCGCATGTTCGTCCGCAGCATCGAGTTCTGGGTGGTGCACAGCCTGCTGGTCATGGGTGCCGACGACAACGATCCTGCCTCGTACGCGCAGCACGTCGACCTGCGAGCCGTACAGGGCCGACAGGGACTCCGAGGTGAGTACCTCCTCCGGCGTACCGGTGCGGTGTCCCTGTGGGGCGAGGTAGAGCACCCGGTCCACCAGGTCGAGGACGGGATTGATCTCATGGGTCACGAACACCACCGCGGTCCCGTGCTCTCGGCGCCTGCGGTCGATGAGCTCGGTCACCGCCCGCTGGTGGTGGAGGTCCAGGGAGAGTGTCGGCTCGTCGCACAGCAGCACGCGCGGGTCGGTGGCCAGGGCCTGCCCGATGCGGACGCGCTGCCGTTCGCCGCCCGAGAGGGAGCCGAGCGGCGCGTTCGCGTAGGCCGACGCGCCGACGGCATCCAGGATGGCGTCGATGCGGCGCCGGGTGGCGGCGTCGCGCCGGCGGAGCCCGAACCGGTGTCCGTCCAAGCCGTAGCCCACCAGATCGCGGGCCCGGACCATGTCGTTCGACGTGGCTGTTCCCTGCTGCGGCACGTACCCGATGTGGCGCGCGGCCTGCCGGGGTTGGCCGCCGAGGACGCTGAGGCTGCCAAAGGACAGCGGCCGGCGTCCCAGGAGGGCCTGGACCAGACTGGACTTGCCGGAGCCGTTCGGTCCGAGCACCGCCCAGAACTCCCCGGGGGCCACGTCCAGATCGAGGTCCTTCCACAGGGTGCGGTCCCCGTACCGCAGACCGCCCTTCCTCATCCGGATCAGGGGCCCCGGCCCGCCATGACCGCCGGTGTTCCCGGTACGGGGCCCGGGTACCGACGGCGGGGTCTCGCCGGTCACTTGTTCAGGGCGTCGGCGAGTGCGTCGACGTTGTCGCCCATCCAGGTCAGGTAGTCCTTGCCCTCGGGCAGGGTCTCGGTGACGGGCACCACGGGCACACCGGCCGCCTCGGCGGCCGACTTGACCTTCTCGGTCTGGGCGCCGGAGGTTTGCTCGTTGTAGACGAGGGCCTTGACCTTCTTGCCGGAGAAGAGGTCCAGGGTGGCCTTGAGGACCTTGGCGGACACGTCGTCGCCCTCCTCAATGGCCTCGCTGAACTCCCCGGGGGTCTTGTTGACCAGGCCGGACGCTTCGAGCAGGTACACCGGCACCGGTTCGGTGATCGCCACGCCGTCGCCGGTGTGCGCAGACTTGAGGGCGGCTTCCTTGTCCTCCAGCGCAGTGACCTTCTCCTTGAAGGCGGCCGCGTTCTTGGTGAAGGTGGCGGCGTTGTCCGGGTCCGCCTTGCCCAGGGCGTCGGCGATGCGGTCGGCAATCTTGCTCACCGAGGGGAAGTCGTACCAGACGTGTTCGTTGAGTTCCTCGCCGGCGGGAGCGGTGTGGCCCGAGACCTCGACGGCGTTGATGACGTCCACGGAGGCGTTGCCGCTGTCCAGCATCCGGTCGATGAAGTCGTCGTAGCCGCCGCCGTTCTCCACCACGACCTTCGCCTTGGACAGGGCGAGCTGGTTGCGGGTGCTGGCCTCGTAGGAGTGCGGGTCCTGGTCGGGGTCGCTGATGATCGACGTGACGTCGACCCGGTCGCCGCCTATGCGCTCGACGATGTCGCCGTAGACGTTGGTGGAGGCGACGACGGTGACCTTGGACGCGGAACCGCTGCTCTTGTCGCTGGCGGCGTCGTCGGAGGCACCCCCGCAGCCGGTCAGCAGGCTGAGCGATGCGGCACCGGCCAGCAGCACGGCAAGGCGGGAAGAAGACTGGGACATGAAGGAAGCCTCCAAGGCCTACGAAGAGAAGTCGTTGGAGCGGGCTCATGGCCACGCACACACAGGCAGCTTAGATGAAAACGACTACCACTATCGACATGGGGTAAGTAAAGAGCCCGCGAAGGCTGCCGCACCCTCACTCCACGCCCCCAGCAGCTCGCGCCGCTGCCGAAGTCGATGGCAGGGCGAGCGTGCGCTTGAGGCGCCGTATTACCGGCGAAGGGGGGCGTCGCGCGTCAGGTGCTTGCCATCGCGACACTTCGGCGCCGAAATCTGTCACCCCACCCTCCGGAGTGGCCACTACGGACCCTTTTTGTAACGGAAATCATTTTCATATAGCGTGGCCTCGACTTCAACGAGGAGTGATCTGTCGTGGCCGTACCGAAGCGCAAGGTGTCTCGGAGCAACACCCGCCATCGCCGGGCCCAGTGGAAGGCCACTCCGGCGGAGTTGGTCCCCGTCGTGGTGGACGGATCGGTGTACCGGGTACCTCGCAGGCTGGCCAGGGCCTACGAGCGAGGCCTGCTCCGCCCGGAAGGCTGACGGGCGTGGCACACGATCGACTGCCGGTGACGGTGCTGTCGGGCTTCCTCGGCGCGGGCAAGACCACGCTGCTCAACCATGTGCTCCGCAATCGCGACGGCCTGCGTGTCGCGGTGATCGTCAACGACATGAGCGAGATCAACATCGATGCCGCACTGGTGCGTGGCGGCCAGGCGGCCCTGTCCCGCACAGAGGAACGCCTGGTCGAGATGACCAACGGGGCTGCATCTGCTGCACCCTGCGGGACGACCTGCTCGAAGAAGTGGCCCGGCTGGCCGGGGAGGGGCGCTTCGATTACCTGCTCATCGAGTCCAGCGGCATCTCCGAGCCGATGCCGGTGGCTGCGACCTTCGCTTTCCCCCGCGACGACGGCGCGACGCTCGGCGATCTGGCCCAGCTCGACACCATGGTCACCGTCGTCGACGCCGCGAACTTCCTGTCCGAACTCGCAGGCGGGGACGGTCTCGCCGAACGTGGACTCGACCAGTACGAGGACGACGAGCGTACGGTCAGCGACCTGCTCGTGGACCAGATCGAGTTCGCCGACGTCATCGTGCTCAACAAGCTCGACCTCGTGGACGACCGCGACGCCGACCGGCTTCAGGCGACGCTCACGCGCCTCAACCCGGCCGCGCACATCGTGCCGGCCCGGCACGGTCGGGTCGATGTCCGTCAGGTGCTCGGCACCGGGCGATTCGACCTGGAACGGGCTCAGCAAGCTCCTGGGTGGGTCATGGAACTCAACGGGGACCATGTGCCGGAGACCGAGGAGTACGGCATCTCCAGCACCGTCTTTCGCTCCGACCGCCTCTTTCATCCCGGGCGCCTGTGGGCCTTCGTCACGGGAAGTCTCGACAGCGGCGCCTTCGGGCAAGTGCTGCGTTCCAAGGGGTTCTTCCGCCTCGTCAGCAGGCCGCAGGTGACGGGGCTGTGGTCGCAGGCCGGTTCCGTCGCGCGGTTCGAACCCTCCGGCGCTCTTGAGGCCGACTCGCCCCACGCCCAGGAGCTGGTGTTCATCGGAGTGGGCCTGCGCTCGGAGGCCTTGCACGCGGCACTGACGGCCTGCCTGATGGCCGACGAGGACGACGCCCCGGCGAGCGACCCGTTTCCCGAGTGGCTCGTCCACGAGGCGGACGATGCCTGTGAGCACGAGCATGCGGGTTAGTTGACGCAGTCCCTCTAGACCCCGGGCCGGGCGGTGGCCGCAGCCACGGCACTGCCCGGCCCCGCCACAGACCGATTCGCAAGGCCGACGCTGCTGTTTCGCCACGTATTGGCGTCAGTTCCGTTTCCGCGTATCAGCGGCATCCTTGTACGGGTTGGCCGGGGCGTCGACTCGCTGGACCCGCAGGGCGTCCAGGGACGGGTTGGCGGAGTCAGTGCCTGGCTTGCCCTCCGGGTGCCAGGTGCCGGTCACCGTCGCCCAACTGTCAGCGGGCGGTGGCGCGGCTGCATGGATGCGCACTTTGAGAACCCGGGCATCGGCGGCACAGCAGGAGACGAGCAGGCGGCTCAGGTACCAGATGCCATCATCGCCGGGCGTGACAAAACCCGTGAGGCGCACGGTGCGTCCCTGCAGGGAGCTGCTGGTGTCCCACACGGCGCGAGAGCTGAACTCGCTCAGTGAGAGGGTGATCGTCCCAGTACCGGGAAGCGCTGGGAAACCACCGGCGCCTGCCACCGAAGCGCGGGCATCGTCGCGGGCGGCGGTGTACGAGCCCAGCGCCGGCGGCGCGAAGAGGATCAAGATCAATGCTGGGACGTACAACAGCCAGGCGATGAGGGGGCCTGAGGTGTGGTCGTGGCCGTGGCTGACGTCGTGGCCACGATCCTGGTCTTGCATGTGGCCGTCATGACCGCTGTGGCGGGTGAACGGAAAGCCGTCTCGCGCAGCGCTGACGACGCCGAGGATGGTCAGCACCACTGCCGACGCGATGAGCAGCGGTCGCAGACCGGGCTGGACGTAACGCAGGTACAGGTCGGTGAACACCGTGATGTGGAGCAGCCCTGCACCGGTGAGAAGCAACAGGAGAACCTGCAGGTTGCGTTTCACAGCAGCCACCATCCGACGCCGGCGCTGCACAGCACTGCCGTGATCCAGGTGACCGAGGAAAAGCGGAAAGCGAAGGCGCGACTGAAGGTACCGGACTGCAAGGCGATGAGTTTCAGGTCGACCATTGGGCCGACGACCATGAAGGCGAGCCGTGCGGTCGGGGAGAACCCGGTGAGTGAGGCCGCGACAAAGGCGTCTGCTTCGGAGCAGACGGCCAGGACGACGGCGAGCAGCGCGAGCATGAGAACCGACAGCCAGGGGTTGTCGGAGAACAGGCTCAGCACGGAGTGCGGGACGGCGACGTTGAAGGTGGCTGCGGCCGCACTGCCCAGGACGAGGAACCCTCCGGCGTGAAGGAAGTCGTGCTGAAGTGAGAGCCTGAACTCCTCCAGCCGGCCGGCGCCCGGGGCGTGACCGGTCGGGCCCTTGGACAGCCGCAACCACTCGGGACGGCCGACCGTGAGCCACAGCCAGCCCATGAGAACAGAAGTGGCCAGTGAGGCGAGCAACCGTGCCGCCACCATCTGCGGGCTGGCAGGGAAAGCCACGTAGGTGGCGACAAGCACTATGGGGTTGATGGCCGGGGCGGACAGCAGGAATGCGAGGGCGGCAGCTGGGGTGACCCCGCGGCGCATCAGGCTGCCCGCGACGGGAACTGATGCGCACTCGCATCCCGGGAGCACAACACCCGCAGCACCCGCCACGGGCACCGCGAGCACGGGGTTGCGGGGCAGTACGCGTGTGAAGACGTGGGCTGGGACGAAGGCGCTGATGGCTGCCGAGACCAAGGTACCGAGCAGGAGAAACGGCACACCCTGGACGACGATCGCAATGAACACGGTCCGCCAGGCCGCCGCGGCGCCAGTGTTCAGCCAGAGTACGAGTTCAGGTCCCAGAAGGACGCTGGTGATACCGACCAGCGCTGCTGCGCACCCGGCGAGGGCCACGACGACGCCAGCGCGCATGGCCGCGGCTGCCCACCGAATCGGGCCTCCCAGACCGGATGACCGGCTCTGCTCGCGCTCGGATGGCCGTGACGGCACCAAGACACGGTCGTGATCGGCCATACCCTCACCTTCCAACTGTGAGGCCAGGTTAACGACCTGCGCCGTCAGATCTGCGCTATTCGCACCATATGTGACGAAACTTTGGGGCAGTGAGCGGTTCTTCTCGACGCCCGAAAGCGACGCGAGCCAGACCTCGCCGAACTTGCGAGCGTCACCGTCTCGGACGTTGCCGACACTCATCCCCGTACGCGGCACTGCGGGCACAGACCGCTGAGTTCGACCGTGTGCTCGACTTCGGCGAAGCCCGAGAATGTGGCGACGTTCTTGGCCCACGCCTCAACCGCTGTGGCTTCGACCGCCGTACTGAGTCCGCAGCGACGGCACAGGATGTAATGCTGATGTTCGACAGATGGGCGGTAGCGAAAGAGCCGCTCGCCGTTGCTGTCTCGGACGATGTCGGCGCGGCCGCCCTCGGTCAGAACTCTGAGGGTCCGGTACACGGTACTCAGCCCCACCGGGCTACCCAGCTGGACCAGGCGGGTGTAGAGGGTCTGCGCGCTCACGAAGCCATTGCTGTCGATCAGGGCGTTCAGGACCCATTTGCGTTGAGGGGTGCGTCGGCCGCCCAGCACGACCACTTCTCCGTCGTAACGGATGGCTGTCACGCCGGCCTCCAGGTCGGGGCAACAGCGGATCGACCGTACGTGACGGTCCAGGCCTGCTCACCGGCGAGCGTCACAGCGGACCGGAGCTGTTGAGGAGTGGCCGGCGGCGGATGGGTGGTGCTATGGCGGCGATCACGATGGAGGGTCTCTTTCGACAGTTGCGGGGCCTTGTGACGGCGGAGTTCAAGGTGCCTCCAGAGTAGATGAGAACGAATTTCAAAACCATCTACTTCTGCGATAAACGCGGGCCTGTCCGTGTCCGTCGGTGCGGGCATCGGCGAGCGATGGGAGCATATCCGGCGATACGATGCCTTTCGGCCGGAGATGCGCCAGTGGTGACGAGTGACCGGCGGCTCGTGCACGCGCGAGGCGTCCCGAAGGAGTTCGGATGCAGAGCACAGACCAGCACCGCCCGCACGACCAGCACGAGCACACCCATGGCGAAGGCTGCGGCCATGTTTCCGTGCCGCACGGCGATCACACTGACTACGCCCACGACGGACACGTTCATCGCACCCACGGCGACCACATCGACGAATGCGAGGCGACGGCGCACGTGGCCCACGAGGGGCACAGTCACGAGCACGCCGAGGATTGCGGGCATGTTGGCGTGCCGCATGGTGACCACGTCGACTACGTCCACGATGGGCACCGTCACGCGGCCCACGACGGACACTGGGACGACCACTGAGACGACTCCCCCCGCCGGCGGGTGCAGCCCCCGGCGCGGCAGCGGCATTCATGAGCCCCAGGACGACTACGGTCGGTGCAGCGGGGCTGCGCGCGTGACCCAGCTCTGAGTTCGTTCACGGGTCGGCTTCGAAAAGCAGCGGGTCATGGACGGATGCCCAGCTCTGCGGGCCCAGCGCGAGTTCGGAGTCGTCCAGCAAGGCCGCATCGAGGGCACCGCGAATGCGGCAGTGGTCAAGCAGAGCACCCGTGAAAGCGATCTCGTTACGGCGTTCGCCGAAGCGTGTGTGCAAGAACCATGAGGCCATCGTCCTGCGCTGCGCGGAGGCCGTCTGCCATGCCGAGATGTCGTCCTCCTTCAGCCAGTGCCCGGATTCCAGCAGTTCGAGGTGGGGACCGGCAGATCGCCAGAGGACCACAGCTTCGGGACGGCTGCAGAGCCACAGGTGACCGCGGCTGCGCAGCACTCCGAACATGACGACCCCGAGCGCGTCGGCCAGCCGTTGGGGGTGCACGGGCCTGCGGGTCCGCCACACGAAGGAACCGATGTCGTGGCCGGTGGCCCCGTGGACGCGAAGCACTCGTATCGGTTCAAGGCGATGTCGCCAGGCATCCAGGAGTGTGCTGTTGTCGGCAGGTACGTCGACGGCTCCACTGCTCTCCGCAACGTGTAGCGCTACCGCAGGGTTCAAGTGGCGTACGAGGACTTCGGCCCTGTCGACGCCTTGCTGGCCGCCGGAGGTTCCGAGCAAGAACACGCAGTCGGCGGCTTCCACTTGGCGGGCGGCGATTTCCGCAGTCGTCATTCGCACCGCCCCATTGCCGCCGTCCCAGAGCGGTTGCGCCTGGTGGACGCACTTCAGGTCGATGAGGAAGGACCCGGGATCCAGGCCCATGACGATGGGGGCCGGTTCGTAGTGGTCTTCCAGAGCACTGTGACCCACCCGGGGGCGCCAGAGCTCCACCACGAATGACGCGGTGTCCAGTTCATCAGGCAGGGCGAGGATGACCCGCGGGTTCCCCATCGCCTTACGCAGGGCCATCAGGTCCTGGTGGACGATGACAGCGGGGTCTCCGGTGGCGCCACGGGGTGTGGACGGGATGGCCCCGGGGTGCGCGCCGACCGTGAAGCGCTGCACCAGCGGATAGCGGCTGTCCCGGTTGTGAACGGAGACAGCCATGAGTACGGCGTCCGGGTGCGCTCGCGACAGTTCGTCGACCGCGGCGCCCCTCGACGCCGGCGTATTGCCGATGACCACCGTCAGACTGCCCTTGGGCACAGGTTTCCCCTCGGCTCGGATCGGTGCTGCCGAAAAGCCGGCACGGGACGAAGACGACGCGGCAGGCCGCCCCGCAACCAGCCGGCAGCCGCCTCGGCAAGGACGTCGGACCCGAAGGGCCCCAGGCTTTTGACCACACCCGCGATCCCGGGGATCCCGTTGCAGGACCGCGCCGGGGTGCACCGCAGCGCCGCCCTTCGAAACCTGGTCGCAAGCGAGACGCAGTGCGGGTAGTGCCCCTGGCAGGAACGATCCAGCGCCCGCCCCGGCTCCGCGTGCCGGCACGCGGCACGCGCAGCCAGGCTGGACCGCTGCCTGCGTCGGCTGGGCGGTCTGTGCTCCACATCAGCCCCTAATGAATATGGTTTCCATTTTTAAAGCACGTCCTCGCCGCCCCCAGCCCCTCCCAGTGCCACGCTCGCCGCAACCCGAGGCATTCCAAGGACTCCCTGAACTTCGAACTGCATTGCGAGTCCGGGCCAGTTGGTCCCACGTGATTTGACACCGCTCCCGCAACTGATGAGTCTTGGAACATGACATCCATTTTCAAAAGGTGGTGGTGACGGTGCGCGCCGCGTTCGTCGGCAAGGGCGGCAGCGGAAAGACGACCCTGTCGGCTCTCTTCGCCCGGCATCTGGCCCAGTCGGGTGCGCCGGTCGTCGCCATCGACGGGGACATCAACCAGCACCTGGCGCACGCGCTGGGGCTGCAGGATGGTGGTTCCTTCGCTGCCCCACCCCTGGGTACCCAGGTGGGCGAGATCAAGGACTACCTACGGGGAACCAATCCGCGGATCCCGTCCCGCGAGGCTATGGTCAAGACGACGCCGCCCGGGCGGGGCTCGCGTCTGTTGCGGCTCCTCGGCGACGACCCGGTGCACGCCCGGCATGTCCAGCCCGTCAGCGGGGTCCCGCTGATGGTCACCGGCGCTTTCGACGAGAGTGACCTGGGAGTGGCGTGCTACCACTCCAAGCTCGGCGCGGTGGAGCTCTACCTCAATCACCTCGTGGACGGGCCGGGAGAGTACGTCGTCGTCGACATGACCGCAGGCGCCGATGCCTTCGCCTCGGGCCTGTTCACACGCTTCGACATGACGTTCCTGGTCGCCGAGCCCACCCGCAAGGGCGTATCGGTATACCGGCAGTACCGGGACCACGCCGCCGAATTCGGCATTCCCCTGGCGGTGGTCGGCAACAAGGTGCAGGACGAGGACGACCTGCTCTTCCTCAAGGAGCACGTGGGCGACGACCTGCTGGCCTACTGCGCGCACTCCTCCTGGGTCCGGGCCCAGGAACAGGGCCGCGGCCAGGGAGAGCTCGAGCCGCACAATCTCCATACCCTGCGCCAGCTGCGGGCCGCCCTCGACGCCCGCAACAAGGACTGGACGGCGTTCCAGGCTCACGCCGTCGAGTTTCACCTTCGCAACGCCACCGCATGGGCGAACCGGGCCACCGGCCGCAACCTCGCCGACCAGATCGACCCCGACTTCCGGCACGGCCCCGCCGCATTGACGACGCCTGCGGCCTGATAACCGCTGGGCAACGTTTCGCAACCGATCATCCGACCCGCTACCCGACAGGAACCCCCGCCATGTCTTTGGATGTTTCGCCCCAGCTGCTTGCCGACGCCGAAAGCGGCGACGTCGACCCGCAGGACTTCGTCGACACCGTCCGCACCTCACTGCCCTACGCCTACAACCTGATCGCCGCACTCGTGGACCAGTTGCGTGCCGGCAGCGCGACCTTCGCCGACAACCAGACTCCTCCGCCGTCGGAGAAGGAACGCGGCCAGTTGCTGCGGGCCCTGGCGAGCGACGCGATCCGTGGAAGCCTGGAGCGGCACTTCGGGGTGACGCTGGCCTTCCAGAACTGTCACCGGGTTGCCGTCTTCCGGCCCGAGGACCAGGGCGGCGAGATCCACGCCCGCTTCACCTCGGTCCGGTCCCAGGTGCTCAACCAATCGCCGGAGTTCCGTGACTGCTGACCCCGTCCGGGACGTGTGTGGGGGACCGCAGGACTGCGGTCCCCCACACACGTGCTGACGTGCCGACGGATAAGGCCCGGCATGCGGGCACGGGCGCTGTTGTCGGCCGCAGGTCAGCGGACTCCTACGAGATGGCCCCAGACCACCATCCGGTAGCGGGAGGTGAATTCCGGTGTGCAGGTGGTCAGCGTGAGGTAGCGACCGGGTATGTCATACCCGACGGCACGCATCCGGTGAGCCAGCGACGTGGTCGGCACCGGCGCAATGGTGGCACTGTCGCTGGGTGAGGTCTGCGGCAGCACGGAGTCGATCCGGTACTGGAAGTCGCCGTCGGCGGTGGTGACGGTCACAATGTCGCCGGGGCGCATCCGGTTCAGATACCGGAAGGGTTCACCGTGGGTGTTGCGGTGCGCGGCCACCGCGAAGTTCCCTTCACGGCCGGGCAGCGCCGTGCCCGGGTAGTGTCCGACGAAGCCCCGGTCCAGGATCCGGTGCTTGTCCACGCCTTCCGTGACCGGCACGTTCAGCGCGAGCCGCGGGATCCGCAGGATCGCGAAGGACCGCAGCTCTGCTGGCGCCCCCGCACCCGGGCTGCGATCCTTCGCCGGCCGGCGGGAGCCGTCGCTCTTCGTGGCCGCGGCGGATTCACCGGCCCTGTCGGGGATGCCCACCCGGTCGCTCTGGGCCCACTGCTGCTCCAGCCGGTGCACCTCCTGGCGTGCCTGCGCCTGAGCGGTGTGGTTGGTCCACCACAACAGGTAGGTCGCGAACAGCACCAGCAGCAGACCCAGGGTCAGCGCGGCATCGCTCGCGCCGCGAAGCAGCCGGTGGCTCGTGGTCACGACGTCGCCGACTCCTCAAGCGGTACCCGGTCCGGGGTGGACCGGGGCCCGGGCTCCTGAGCCTGGGACGGTTCAACGGCGGGGCTGCGCCGTCCGCGCCTGGCCACCAAGAGCCCGTGGCGCGGGGCAAGAAGCCAGCACAGGATGAATACGGCCGTGACGACCAGGACGATCAGGCCGCCCGCGGCGAGGTTGTAGGCGTACGACAGGTACAGGCCCACCACGGCCGACCCCGCGCCGATCGCGGGGGCGAGGACCACCATGGTGCCGATACGGTCGGTCAGCAGCCGCGCGCACGCCGCGGGTGTGATGAGCAGCGCGAGTACGAGGATGTTGCCGACCGCCTGCAGGGAGATCACCACGGTGACCGTGACCAGCGCGTACAGCACGATGTCGAGGGCGAAGACGGGAAGTCCCGCGGCTTTGGCGGTCTCCCGGTCCAGGCTGACGGTGACGAGTTCCTTGTGTATGGCCGCGGCCACCAGGAGCAGGAGCAGTCCCATCACGGCGACGGTGGCGACGTCGCCGTCGCTGATGCCGAGGATCTGTCCGAACAGGAAGGATTCTAGGGATCCGCTGTAGCCGGGTGCGGTGCTGAGGATGACGATGCCCAGGCCGAAGGCGGCGGCGAAGAAGACACCGATGACGCTGTCCTCCTTCAGGCGCCGGTTCTGGGAGAAGACCGCTACGGCCAGTGCGGTGAGCAGGCCGGCTATGGCGCCGCCGAGGACCAGGTTGAACTGGAAGACGAAGGCGATGGCCACTCCGGGGAAGACGGAGTGGGAGACCGCGTCGCCGATGAAGGCCATGCCGCGCAGGACGACATGAGCACCGATGACGCCCGAGACGATGCCGCACATGACGGCGACGGCGAACGCACGCTGCATGAACAGGTGCTCCCACGGTCCGGTGAGGAAGTCGACGATCGCGCTCATCGAGTCACCGCCAGGGAGGTCAGGAGCTGGTCGGACTTGGTCACGCCGAAGGCGCGCAGCCACACCGCAGGGTCCCGCAGGGTCTCGGGCGGGCCGTCGGCGATCACTGTTTTGTTGAGCAGGCACAGGCGGCCGGCCATGTCCGCTGCCGCCGGCAGGTCGTGCGTGGTCATCAGAAGCGCTTTGTCCTCCCGCTGCAGCTGCCGGAACAGGGTGGTGAGCAGTTCCTGGGTGGGTACGTCCAAGCCGGTGAACGGCTCGTCCAGCAACAAGAGAGTCGGACGCAGGGCCAGGGCGCGGGCCACCAGGACGCGCTGGCGCTGGCCCCCGGACAGTTCACCGATCGGACGGCTCCGCAGGTCGGTCATGGCGACACGTTCGAGCGCCTCGTGGACCGCCTCACGGTCGGCTTTGCCGGGCCGCCGCAGCCAGCCGACCTTGTGGGTGCGGCCGGTGAGGACGGCCTTCTCCACCGACAGCGGGAAGTCCCAGGCGAACTCGTGGCGCTGGGGGACATATCCGATGGTGCCGCGTCGACGCCCGGCGGGCTGCCCGTCGAGGCGAATGACGCCGCCGTGAGGAGGCAGCAGGCCCAGGATCGTACGCAGGAGGGTGGTCTTGCCTGCACCGTTGGGCCCGATCAGGCCGACCAGTTCACCGGTGTGCACGGCGAGGTCGACATCGTGCAGGGCCAGGCGCCCGCCCAGTTCCACCGAGACGGACTCCACCTTCAGCGCGGGAGTGTCAGTCACTTCGTGTCCCCTTCGGTAGCGGCATCGCTGGCTCCGGGCGCGGTCTGCAGGCGGCGGCCGCGGCGCCAGACCACGGATGCCGCCAGCGCGGCCGCGGCCGCTCCGGCTCCCCACCACAGGGCGGCGGAGGAGGCGTCGGTGGACGGTCCTGCCGGTTTGGCGGCGTCGGGGGTCTGGGCAGTCTTTGCGGCGAAGGCCTTGTGGGGGTCCTGCGGGCCGACCGAGAACCGCAGCGTGCGGGTGTCGGTGTGGCCGGTGCCGTCCTTGATCTTCGCGCTCATCCGCACCTGGATGAGATAGGTGCCGGGACGGGTGAAGGCCCAGTTGCCGTGGACGTGGCTGTTGACCTCGATGCCCGTCTCCTGCGGAAGCCGCTTGCGTCCGTCGAAGATGATGCCGGGCGTGCCGAAGCTGCCGTTGAGGAAGAGGATGAAGTCGCCGGGGCCGTTCACGTCGGTGAGCTGCCAGGTCACCTCACGTTCGACGGTGGCGGCGACCTCGGGTTCCTGGCTGTTCCAGCCCGGCCAGAGCACGCCGTCCTGCTGCACCTGGGGAAGCAGCCAGACGTGGCTGCCGGGCTTGCCGAGGAAAGCGAATGTCTTGTCCTGCGGGACTTCGACCTTGGCCTGGTCCTTGACCTGCAGGACCACGTCGTCGGTGTTGCGCCATACCGCGGGTTTGCCGGTGTCGTCGCGGATTTGCACCGTCCATCGTCCGTGGTCGAAGCGCGGACCCATGTCGATGTGCCCGTCGCCGATGACGGTGCGACCGCGGCCGGTCTCCGGTGCCGCGTCGGACTCCGGTCCCGAGGTCGGGGCCGTTGACGGTGCGGGGGCTGCCGAGGCGGTCAGGGGGCTCATGGCGATCAGCAGTGCGGTGACCGTGATGGTTGCGGCGCGTAGAGGGGGGAGGTTCATGGCGTGCTGCCTCCGAGACAGGACAGGAGCTCGTCGGCGTTGTGCCGCATCATGTCGGTGTAGTGCCGGGCGTGCTCGTCGAAGGCGTCGCCGTAGAGCATGCAGACCTTCACGTGCTGGTCCTTGGCGACCTGGGTGAGCACGGTGGCGCGCTGGACCAGGTTGGGTTCCATGAACACGGCCGGGACCTTGAGGTTCGCGATGGTGCGGGAGAGCTTTTCGACGTCTTCCGCACTGGGCTCCTGGGCGGGGTTGGGGACGACGAACCCGGCGACGGTCATGCCGTAGGCGTCGGCGAGGTAGCCGAAGGCGTCGTGGGTGGTGATCAGCTGCCGCTTGTCGGCGGGAATCCTGGCGATCCGACCGCGTACGTAGCCGTCCAGGGTGTCGAGTTGGTTCTCGTAGCGGCGGCTGTTCGCGTCGTAGGCGGAGGCGCCGTCGGGGTCCTGCTTCTTGAGGGTGTCGCGGATCAGTTGCACGTAGGCCTTGGCGTTCTGGACGTCCTGCCACAGGTGCGGGTCGATCTCGCCGTGCACGTGCTTGCCCAGGACTGCCTGTGGCAGTTGGTAGACGTCCCCGCCAGGGTGGCCGAGGAAGGAGAACTGCTTGCCGGCAGGGACCTTGTCCAGGGCCCGGTTGGGTACGTCGATGACGACGTCACCGGGCGGTATCTCCTCTTGCGTCTTTCCTTCGGTTCGCAGGTCCGTGTAGGCGGACATCTGCCCGGTGTCGATGTTGACCGTCAGGTCCGTGTGGCCGTCGTCCAGGATCGTGTCTCCGGGTCCGGCCACGGTGTGCGGGTCGACGCCCACCGCAAAGGTGAAGGTTCCCCTGCCGACCGGCTGTGGTGACGTGTTCCCGGGGTTCTTCAGCTTGGCTTCCAGGCTGAGCCTGTACACGCCGGGTTTGGTGAAGGCCCAGTTCAGATGAGTGTGGGCGGCCGGTGGAAGAGTGGTGGTGTCCGTGGTGGTGAAGCCGTCGGCGGAGTTGAAGTAGATCTTCGGCTGACCGAGGGACTCCGTGAGGTAGGCCACCAGATCACCGGGGCCCTGGACATCGGTGGCCGTCAGCAGGATGTCGGAGGAGCGGGTGGCTCCTCGTGCTTCTCCTTCGCCGCGGACCCGCAGTCCGAGCCAGATCACATCCAGTCCGATGTTCTCGACCAGCGGGATGACGTTCGCGCCGTAGGTTTCCGACGCCTCGGCGAGGGAGACGTTGGGGGTGCCCTTGCGTGCGTTGAAATCGACGGTCTTGATCAGGGCGTGCTCTTCCAGGAGCAGATGGTTGGTGAAGGTGACATCGGCCTTGGAGACCGCGTCGGCGTCCCTGGGCGTAGGCTCGTAGGAGTGCGGGTCGCCGCCGGGTGGCACGATCGAGTCGACCTGGACCCGGTCGCCGCCGACCTGACGTACCAGGTCGGCAAGGATTTCGGTGGTGGTGACCACGCGCAGGGCTGCGTTCGGGTTGTCGGTGTCGGCCACGGGCCGGGCGTTTCCCTTGCAGCCGGTCACGGCGAGACCGAGGACTGCCGCGGTGGCCAGTGCCCGGGTCATCGGGCGGGGCAAAGGCATGAGAAGAGGACTCCCTAGACAGGGGGCGGCGCCGGGTGAGGGGGACAGCAGGGCCCGGCGCCGCCCGGGGAAGAGTGCCCGCCGCCGAAGGTGTGGCGGGCACCCGTTCATGGCTGGGCGATGTCGCGCGAGCCGGATGCGGTAGCACGCCGGCGGGCTGCCGCACTCATGCCGACGGCGGCGGCGCCTCCCAGAACGAGCACTCCGGCACCGAGCGCGAGGGCCTGGGCCGGGCCGCTGCCGGTGTGGGCAAGGCTGCCGTCGGTAGTGGAGGAACCCGAGCCGCTCGGAGTCGAACCGTCGGAAGATCCGGTCTTGCCGGGTCCGCCGGTGGATCCGCCTGGCCCGGTGGTGTTGCCGCCACCGGGGGTGACGTGCGAGGTGCCGACGTCACCGACCGCGAAGGTGTACGTCCGGGTGTCGGACGCGGTCTTTCCCGATGCCAGTGTTCCGCTGAGCTGCAACGTCAGCTTGTAGACGCCCTGCTTGCTGAAGCCCCAGTTGCCGTGCGCGTGGACGCCGAGGTTGACCTTCTGGGAGTCGGGAAGGCCGTCCCTGCTGTTGTAGAGGACCTGAGCCCCACCCAGGCCCGCAGTTTCCCAGATGGCCAGCGATCCCGGTCCGCTGACCTTGGTCAGCATCATGTCGAGTGGCCCCTTGAAGTCGCTGCTGCCGAGCGCCTCGGTGTTCCATCCGGCCCAGACCACGCCCTGCTTTTGGACCTGCGGGATGAGCCAGAAGTCGCTTCCAGGCTTGCCCAGGAAGGCGTAGGTGCTGTTGCCGGGCACCTTCTCCTTGGCCTGTTGCTTGACGTGGACGACCACCGAGGATGGTTCCCGCCAGATGATGTTGCCGGGATTGCGGCTGTCCTTGAACAGCGTCCGCAGCGTGCCGCCCACCATCTTCCCGGCGATCGCATCCACGTGGCCGTCGTCGATGACAACGTTCTGCGTCGCGATCCCCGTGCTGTCGGCTGTCTTCGCGAGCGCCGACAGGGACCGGTCGCTGCTGCTGCGAGGGCGGGGGGTGCTCGCGCTGCCGGGCTCGTTCACCCCTGGCGTGGGGGTGGCCGTAGCGGGTGCGGAGGGCTGTACGGATTCGTCTGCGGCAACATGGACAGTCCAC
>NZ_JBEYWO010000032.1:0-99807 GCF_040644455.1 Streptomyces sp. NPDC046977 | reverse complement strand
GCGAGACGTGAAGAGCGCGGACGCCGCCGTGAGGGTGCGGGGGCTCGTGAAGCGCTACGGGGAGACGAAAGCCCTCGACGGAGTGGACCTGGACGTACGGCAGGGGACCGTGCTCGGGGTGCTGGGACCGAACGGGGCCGGGAAGACGACGCTGGTGCGCATCCTGTCCACGCTGATCCGGCCCGACGCCGGCACGGCGACCGTGGCGGGGTACGACGTGCTGGCGCAGCCGCGGCAGCTGCGCCGGGTGATCGGCCTGACCGGGCAGTACGCCTCGGTCGACGAGTCGCTGTCCGGCCGCGAGAACCTGTACATGATCGGCCGGCTGCTCGACCTGTCGCGCCGCGACGCCTGGTCGCGCACGGACGAGCTGCTGGAGCGGTTCTCGCTCACGGAGGCGGCCCGCAAGCCCGCGAAGGAGTACTCCGGCGGTATGCGCCGGCGCCTGGACCTGGCGGCGTCGATGATCGGCCGCCCGGCCGTGCTGTACCTGGACGAGCCGACGACCGGCCTGGACCCCCGCACCCGCAACGAGGTGTGGGACGAGGTGCAGAACATGGTCGCGGAGGGGTCGACCGTGCTGCTGACCACGCAGTACATGGAGGAGGCCGAGAAGCTCGCCCACGAGCTGACGGTCATCGACCGCGGCCGGGTCATCGCCGGCGGCCGGGTCGAGGAGCTCAAGGCCAAGGTCGGCGGCCGCACCCTTCAGGTGCGCCCGGTCGACCCGGCCCTGCTGAACGCCATGGCGGCGGCCCTCGGCACGGGGGCGCAGGCCGTCCCGGACCACGCGCGCGGCGTGCTCAACGTACCGATCATCAGCGACGAGCAGCTGACGCAGGTCGTGGCCGCGCTCGGTGAGCACGGCTTCGCGATCGCCGGCATCGACACCCATCTGCCCAGCCTGGACGAGGTGTTCCTGGCCGTCACGCACGGCGGGGCCCCCAAGGACCGAGAGGAACTCGCCGCATGACCGCCATCACCGCCCCCGCCGCGCCCACCGCCGCGGCCGTGGACGCCGATCCGCGGATCGGGCTGCGGGCCAATCTCCGGCACGTCGGCGCCCTCGTGCGGCGCAACGTCCTGCAGATCCGGCAGGACCCTGAGTCGATGTTCGACGCACTGCTGATGCCGATCGTCTTCACGCTGCTGTTCGTGTACGTCTTCGGCGGCGCGCTCGAGGGCAGCCAGGAGAAGTACGTCAACTACATGGTGCCCGGCCTGATGGCCATGATGGGCATGAACATCGCGATGGCCGTCGGCACCGGCGTCAACTCGGACTTCAAGACCGGGGTCATGGACCGCTTCCGGACCATGCCGATCGCCCGCTCCTCCGTGCTGATAGCGAAGATCGTCGTCGAGATCGGCCGAGCGCTGGTCGCCACGGTCATCCTGCTCGCGATGGGCTTCATCCTGGGCCTGCACGTGGACAACGGTGTCTTCGGCCTGGTGTGCGCGGTGGTGCTGTCCCTGACCTTCGGGGCCTCGCTGATGTGGGTCTTCATCCTGCTGGGTCTGGTCGCCCGGACCCCCCAGTCCGTCCAGGGGCTGTCCATGATCGTCGTCCTGCCGCTGCAGTTCGGAAGCTCGATCTTCGCCAAGCCCTCGACCATGCCGGGCTGGCTGGAGGCCTTCACCCGGTACAACCCGCTGTCCAACCTCGCGGACGCCTCCCGCAATCTGATCAACGGGGGCGCGGTGGCGCACTCGGTGATGATGACGCTCATGTGGGCCGTGGGCATCACGGTGATCAGCGCGCCGCTGGCGGTGGCGCGGTTCCGCAACAAGACCTGATCCTGGAGGCATGGACCCCGTCGAGGCGCTGGACCGGATCGCGTTCCTGCTGGAGCGGGACGGCGCCCCGACGTACCGGGTGAAGGCCTTCCGGGGCGCCGCCGCCGCGGTCACCGCGTTGCCGCCGGACGAGCTCCTGCGGCGCGCGGCCGTTTCCGGTTCCCTGGAGGAGATCAAGGGCCTGGGCCCGAAGACCGCCGCCGTCGTCCGGGAGGCGCTGGACGGCGGCCGGCCCGCCTACCTCACCCGGCTGGAGGAGGGCGGCGGAACCGATGCCGTGCCGCGGCCCGAGGGCGACGCGGGGCAGCGGATGCGGGCGGCGCTGCGCGGCGACTGCCATCTGCACTCCGACTGGTCCGACGGGGGCAGCCCCATCGAGACCATGGCCCGCACCGCGGCCGCGCTCGGCCACGAGTGGGCGGTGCTCACCGACCACTCCCCCCGGCTGACCGTCGCCCGCGGCCTGACCACCGACCGCCTCCGCGCCCAGCTGGCGGTCGTCGCGGAACTGAACGAGCGGCTGCCCGCGCCCTTCCGGCTGCTGACCGGCATCGAGTGCGACATCCTCGCGGACGGCTCCCTCGACCAGAACGCCGAACTGCTGGACCAGTTGGACGTGGTGGTCGCCTCCGCCCACTCCAAGCTGCGGATGGAACGGGACGAGATGACCCGGCGCCTGGTCTCCGCCGTCAGCAACCCGCTGGTGGACGTGCTCGGCCACTGCACCGGGCGCCTGGTGCGCGGCAAGTCCCGCCCGGAGTCGGAGTTCGACGCGGACCTGGTCTTCGCCGCGTGCGAGCGCTTCGGCGTCGCGGTGGAGATCAACAGCCGCCCCGACCGCCTCGACCCGCCCCGCCGGCTCCTGCGCACGGCCGTCGACGCGGGCGTCCTCTTCTCCATCGACAGCGACGCCCACGCCCCCGGCCAGCTCGACTGGCAGATCTTCGGCTGCGCCCGCGCCGAGGAGTGCGGCGTCCCGCCGGAACGGGTCGTCAACACATGGCCCGCGGACGCCCTCCTGCACTGGACCCGTACCCGGCGGGTGCCTCCGGGGACCGCTCAGGCCTGAGCGCCGGTCCGGTCCACCGCGAGGCCGAGGAGATCACGCAGCGCGGTGGTGTCCGGCTCGGCGCCGTCCTGCGGGGCCGTCGCGGCGTCGACCGCCCGGTCCAGCGCGGCATGCACGCCCTCGTCGAACTCCAGGTGCTTGCCGCGTTCCCAGTCCAGCTCCCAGCGGGCCCAACCGCCCTCGACCAGGGCCGCCAGCGCCAGGGAGTACAACTGGTCCGCGGCGGCGGCCTCGTTGCGGGCCCGCAGGGAGTCGTCGAGGAGCATGTGGCCCACGTCGCCGGGGCGGGGCATGCAGTCGACGACCTCCGGCCACCGTCCGTCGTCGACGGCGTCCAGCAGCGCCCCGAGGTCCGCGGGCCGGCGCAGGACCGCGCGGCCCGCCCGGAGCACCGGCACCGTCTCGGCACCGAGTTCCGCCGTACCCGCCGCGGCGGCCAGCTCCCGCCAGGGCAGTTGCCGCAGCCCGCCCGTCCCGGGCAGTGCCAGAACGGTACGGGAACCGGTTCCCGCGGGGTCGTGGAGCAGTCCGGCCGCGGCCGGTGACGGCTCGTCGGGGAACAACCCGGCGGCGTCCGCGGGCAGCGCCTCGATCGCCGCGACCCGCTCGCGCATCGGAGGGTGCGAGTCGTAGGGCGAGGTCTTCTCGCGCGGCGGGTCGGCGATCAGCCGCCGTTCCTCCTCGCGCCAGGTGTCGCTGTCCAGGAACGCGGCGAAGCCGGAGTGCACCTCCGCGGCCGGCGGGAGCAGACCGAGCCCGATGCCGATTCCGGCGTACTCGCGCAGATAGCGGGTGTGCGCGGCGTCGATGAGAGGGATGCGGCGCAGGGCGGCGGAGGTGGCGTCGCGTCCGGCGACCCGCGCGGCGGCGCGGTCCGCGGCACGTTCTCCGAGGCGTGCTTCGGCCTGCGTCACCCGCAGGCAGAAGCGGGCATAGCCGGCGAACAGCGAGCCCATCGCGTGGCCGATGCCACTGCCGTCCTCGGCATACCGGTCGAGGACCCGCGTCAGACCGCTGCGGTTGCGGGCGGCCAGTGCCGAAAGGAAGGTGTCGCGCCGGGCGAAGTGGCCGATCTCATGGGCGATGACCGCGTCGAGCTGGTGTTCCGTCAGACCGGTGAGGTACGGGACGCCGAGCACCATCCGCCGGCGCCCGGGGACCAGCCCGAGCAGCCAGGAACTCTGCCAGACCGCCGCTTGCGGCTCCGCCACGAGCCAGAGCTCGGCGGGGGCGGGGGTGTCCATCGCCGTGGCCACCCGAAGGACGCGCGCCCACAACTCCGGCTGCTCGTCCGCACTCACCCGCAGACCGGCGGGCCGTTGGCGGTTCATCCCGCGGACCGAGGCGAGCAGCCCCGACACCAAGGGCGAGGCGAAGGCGACGCTGATGCCCACGAACAGGAAGGTCACATAGCCCCCCTTGAGCGCCGCGTCGAACAGGACGACGTTCGCGGCAACGATCGCCGCGAGCAGGCCGAGGGCCATGACGTAGAAGCCGAGGAGCAGCCCGAGGAGGCGGACGGCATGGAACAACGCGCGCATGGCGGAAGGGGTCTCCTGGGGAGCGGGGATCGCGAACGACGGCCGAGTGGCGACGCGCCATCGTATGCGGGCACCCGACACCGCTCAACGGCCTTTCCGCTCAGGGCGTCCCGGGCCTCGTCCCGCAGGTCAGGGCGGCCGCAGGCGCAGGACCGTGGTGAGGGCGTGGCGGCCGACGCCCTGGAGGATCTCGACGGGGAGGGGCCCGGGCAGCGGGCGGTAGGGGGTGCCGTCGTCGAGGGCCGCGGTGGCGAGGGGCACGGGGGTGAGGAGGGCGGCGAGTTCGGCGCGGAGGGGGGCGTCGAGGGGGGCGGAGGACAGCGGGCCGTCGCCGAGGTCGAGGACGAGGGCGCGCGGGGCGCGGGGGGTGCCGGTGAAGCCGATGGCGACGGCGTCCTGGGGGACGGAGTGCCGGAGTTTGAGCCAGTCGCGGCGGCCGGGCCGGTAGCGCTGGGCGCGGCCCTTGACGACCAGGCCCTCGATGCCGGTGGCGGCCAGGGAGGCGTACCAGTTCAGCGCCTCGTCGCGGTCGGTGGTCATGGGGACGGGCTGCAACGGCGGGCCGAGCGGGGCGAGGAGGGCGGTCAGGGCGGCGCGGCGCTCGTCGTAGGGGCGGGCCCGCAGGTCGGTGCCGCCGGCCGCGAGGAGGTCGAAGGCGGCATAGTTGGCGGGCGGTCCGGGCGGTCCGGGCGGGCGTCTGCGGGTGCCGCCCAGGGCGCGCCGCTGGAGCGCGCCGAAGTCGATGCGGCCGTCGCGCCAGATGACGACCTCGCCGTCCACGACGGTGCCGGGCGGCAGGGCCCGCGCGGCTTCGGCGAGTTCGGGGAAGGTGTCGGTGACGATCCTCCCGGAGCGGGTCTGGAGCCGTACGGGGCCGGTGAGGACGACCATCCGGTGGCCGTCGAACTTGGGCTCGTACGCGCAGCCGCCGGGCAGCGCGCCCGTCTCGGGGACGGTCTCCACGCGCCGGGCGAGCATCACCACGACGGGCGGCGGGACGGGATCGGTCACGGCAGCCGGCCCCGGGCGGCGCCGTCGTCGAGGCCGGCCAGCAGGTCGCCGTAACGGCCGACCCGGTCGAGCACGTCCTCGGGCCCGAAGACGAGGTCTCCCGGCGCGCGGCAGGCGGCGACCTCGTCCCAGGTGACGGGGGTGGCGACGCCGGGGCGGTCGCGCAGCCGCAGGGTGTAGGGGCAGGCGGTGGTCTTCGCGGAGGCGTTCTGCGACCAGTCGATGAAGATCTTGCCGGGGCGCAGGCTGCGGGTCATGGAGACCAGGACGAGGCCGGGGTGCTCGCCCTGCATCCGCCCGGCCAGCGCCTTGGCGTAGCCGCTGACGGCCCTGCCGGTCGCGGGCTCCAGCGGCGCGTACAGATGCAGGCCCTTGCTGCCGGAGGTGACGGGGAAGGCGGTGAGCCCGTCGTCGTCCATCATCTGGCGGAGCCGTTCGGCGACCCGGCAGCACAGGACGAGGTCGGCGCCCTCGCCGGGGTCGAGGTCGAGGACGAGCCGGTCGTGGCCGTCGCGCCCGGCGTCCGCGGTCCACTGCGGGACGTGCACCTCCCAGCCGCCGAGGTTGGCCATGGTGACCAGGGTGGCGGTGGAGTCGAGGACGACGTGCGGCTCCCCGGGGCCGCCGGTCGTGGTCACCCAGGAGGGCGTGCCGGCGGGCGGCCGTTTGGCGAACCACGCCTGCCCGTGCGGCCCCTCGGGGGCCCGGACGAAGGAGGCGGGGCGGCCGGTCGCGTGGGGCACCATCACCGCGGCGACCTGGGCGTAGTACCGCAGCAGCTGCGCCTTGGTGTGGCCGGTCGCCGGGAAGACGACCTTGTCCAGGTGGGTGAGGACCACCTGTCGGCCGTCCACCTCGGCCGGCTGCCGGTCGGGCGAGGCTGACGGGGCGGGCATAGTGTGGAAAGTCCCCGGAAAGGGACGAAAGTATGCGATCCATGTGGAAAGGTGCGATCGGCTTCGGGCTGGTCTCCATTCCCGTCAAGCTCTACGCGGCCACCGAGGAGCACGGCGTCTCCCTGCACCAGGTGCACGCCGAGGACGGCGGCCGCATCCGCATGAAGCGGTTCTGCGAGAAGGAGGGCAAGGAGGTCCCCTACTCGGAGATCGCCAAGGGGTACGAGGACGAGAGCGGCCGCACGGTGGTCCTCAGCGACGAGGACCTGGCGCAACTGCCGCTGCCCAGCCGCAAGCTGATCGACGTCCTCGCCTTCGTCGACACCGACGAGATCGACCCCCTGTCGCTGTCCCGGGCCTACTACGTGGGCGCCGATGCCGCCGCGTCCAAGCCGTACGTCCTGCTGCGCGAGGCGCTGGCCACCAGCGGCAAGGCTGCCGTCACCAAGATCGCCCTGCGGACGCGCGAGTCGCTGGCGCTGCTGCGCGTCCACGAGGAACTGCTGGTCCTGCACACCATGTACTGGCCGGACGAGGTCCGCGACGCCGGGGGGCTGGCGCCGCCGGAGAACATCGCCGTGCGGCCGCAGGAGCTGAAGATGGCGCAGAGCCTGATGGAGACCCTTTCCGAGGACTTCGACCTGGAGTCCCTGCACGACGACTACCAGACGGCGCTGGACTCCCTGGTCGCCGCCCGTCTGGAGGGCGAGCCCGTGCCCGAGACGGCCGAGGTGACCTCCGCCCCCGACAACGTGGTGGACCTGATGGCCGCGCTCCAGGCCAGCATCGACGCCCGGGGCGCCGAGAAGGCGGGCACCGCCGAGAAGGCCGGGGGCACCCGGAAGACGGCCGCCGCGAAGAAGACGGCCGTCAAGAAGGCCCCGGCGAAGAAGGCTGCGGCGAAGAAGACCACCGCCAAGAAGACGACGGCCAAGAAGACGGCGGCGCCCAAGAAGGCCGGCTGAGCACCGGCCCGCGTCACAGAGGTTCTTGCAGCAGCACGATCGTCCCGGAGAAGGTGAGGGCCCCGCCCTCGCGGTAGACGGCGTCGAAATCCCGCTCCCCCAGGTGCGTGCGCAGCCAGGCCGCGTCCTCGTCGAGGCTCTGGCGCTCCCACGGGGTGCAGGCGGTCTGCCGCAGGCTGTCGTGGGCGCCGAGCACCAGCGCGGCACGGCGCGCCGCTTCCCGCGCGTCACCGTCGTCGCGCAGTCCCGCGATGCCGGTGAAGAGTGTGACGGCCGGCGGGAAGAGCAGCACACCCATGCGCGGCCCGATGACCGGGCTCAGTGGATGGGCCTCCATGTAGTCGACGGCCTCGCGGAGATGGGGCAGCCCGCCGTACGGATCCCCGGCCATGCCGGTCAGCCAGCCGCGGATCGCGGCCAGCAGCCCGAAGATGAACGAGGGCATGCCCCGCGGGGGGTCGGCCTGCATGGCGTCGAGCAGTGCGAAGCCCTCGTCCAGGTCGCCGCGCCGGGCGAGCATCGCGACCAGGAGCACCCTGCCGTAGTAGCTCGCGTCGTCGCCGACCGGGCGGAAGCGCTGGGCGTCGGCGATCCCCTCCCGGACCAGCCGCTCGCCCTCCTCCTCCTGACCGCTGTTGGCGAGGGCATCGCCGAGGCGGACCGTCATCATCGGGACCTGCTGGTGGGCGCCGAGCTTGAGCGCGAGGGCGATCGCCTCGCGGCAGCTCTCGGCGGCGCGGCCCCAGTCGCCGGCGTTGGCGGTCGCCTCGGCCTCGGCCGCCAGCACCTCCGCCAGGCCCCAGTCGTCGCCGGCCTCGCGGAACAGGGCCCGGGCCTCGCGGATGTCCTCCATGGACTGGGCGAACCGGTCCTCGACGTCGTTCATGATCTTGGCCCGCAACTGCAGCGCGTACGCCAGCTCCCACGTCCGGCCGTGCCGCCGGCAACTGCTCACCGTGGAGTCGATCAGCTCGGGCATCAGGTCGAAGCGCCCGGTCAGCATGGCGCCCAGCATGCGGAAGAGCCCTGGCCGCAGGCTGGACTGGGGCAGGTCCGGCGGATAGGCCTCGATGAGCGCCTCGCCGAGCGCGACGTACCGCGGGTCGCTCCAGGCGTCGGTCTCCTCCATGCGGGCGAACACCTCGGCGGTCCGCACCCAGCGCCTGGCCTCGGTGAGCAGCTGCGGCGCCATCGGCAGCGGGTCGTCCAGCGGACCGCGGTCCAGCGGCGGCAGCGCGAGCGGTGCGGCGAAGGCGTCCACCGGACTCATCTTCGCCACCACGCCGGGCCAGTAGCCCATCTCACTGCGGTAGTTGCGCATCTCCCAGAACCAGCTGGAAGCCAGCACCAGGCAGAGCGCCTCCTGCTCGTCGCCCGTCTCCACCGCCCGGCGGATGGCGGCCCGCAGGTTCTCGTGCTCACGCTCCAGGCGGTCCAGCCACAGCAGCTGGCGCGCGCCGCGCAGTTCGGGATCGGCGGTGCGGATGTACTCGCGGAAGTACGAGATGTGGCGGCGCCCCACGATGTCGCGCTCGCCGGCCTCGTCGAGCCGTTCCGCCGCGTACTCGCCGATGGTCTCCAGCGTGCGGTAGCGGGCGCCGTCCTCGGTGAGGTCGGCGACCACGAGCGACTTGTCGACCAGCGAGGCCAGGAGATGGGCGACGTCACGCGGGTCCACGGAGCCGGCGCCCTCCCCGCCGCACACCGCCTCGGCGGCGGCCAGGTCCCAGCCGCCGGCGAAGACGGCGAACCGGCGCAGCACGGTCCGTTCGGCCTCGGTGAGCAGGTCCCAGCTCCAGTCGACCACGGCCCGCAGCGTCTGCTGGCGGGGCAGCACGGTGCGGCTGCCCGCGGTGAGGATGCGGAAGCGGTCGTCGAGCCGGTCCACGAGCTGACGCGGCGTCATCATCCGCAGCCGGGCTGCCGCGAGCTCGATGGCCAGCGGCAGCCCGTCCAGCCGCCGGCACAGCTCCGCGCACGCCTCGGGGTCCTCGTCCGGGGTGAAGCCGGGACGGGCCGCGGCACCGCGGTCGGCCAGCAGGCGCAGCGCGGGCGGCTGCGGCAACGGGTCCAGCGGCCGGATCAACTCCCCCGGCACACCCAGCGGTTCACGGCTCGTGGCGAGCACCGCCAGGTCGGGGCAGTCGGCGAGCAGCCGCTCGGTCAGCTCGGCGGCGGCGCCGATCACGTGCTCGCAGTTGTCCAGCACGAGCAGCAGCCGGCGGTCGGCGCAGTACTCGGTCAGCTGCAGCAGCGGGTCCTTGGCGACCGCGCCCTTGGCCTCCGCGGCGAGCGCGGCCTCGGTGGCCGAGCCCGCGTGCAGCAGGGTCTCGCGCAGCCCGAGGGCGTTCACCACGGCCACCGCCACCGTGCGGGGGTCCTCGACGGGGGCGAGCTCGGCGAACCACACGCCGTCCGGCCAGTGCCCGGCGACCGCGTCCCCGGCCTCCTGCGACAGCCGCGTCTTGCCGGTGCCCCCGGGGCCGGTGATCGTCACCAGCCGGGCGGTGGACAGATCGGACGCCAGCGCCGTCAGGTCCGACTCCCGCCCGACGAAGCTGGTCAGCCGGGCACGCGCGTTGCCCCGGCGCGGCGGCGGGAGCGGTGCGGCGGCCGCCGGAACGGGGGTCGGGGTCGCCGGCGCGAGCAGTTCGGCGTGGAGCGCGCGCAGTTCCGGCCCGGGGTCGGCACCGAGCGTCTCGGCGAGCTCCCGGCGCACGTCCTCGTACGCGACCAGGGCGTCCGCGGTCCGTCCCGCCTCCCGCAGCGCCCGCAGCCGCAGGGCCTGCACCGGCTCGTTGAGCGGATGGGCCGCCGCCAGCTCCGCGATCTCCGGGAGCACCTGCTCGGCGCGGCCCAGCGCGACCTCGGCGGTGATCCGCAGACGGCGGGCGTCCAGCCGCAGCGCGTCGTAGCGGGAGGCGACGGAGACCCGGTCCGGAAGATCGGCCAGCACGGGCCCGCGCCACAGCCCGAGCGCGCCGTCCAGCGCGTCGGCGGCCTTGCCCGCGTCGCCGTCGGCCAGGGCGCGCCCGCCGTCCTCCACCATGCGCTCGAAGCGGAACAGGTCCACGGCGTCCGGCGCCGCGTCCAGCCGGTAGCCGCCGTCCGCGGAGGCGACCGCCTCGTGGCCGATCGCCCGGCGCAGCCGCGCCACCAGCGCCTGCAGCGCGCCCGTCGCGTCGGCGGGCGGCTCGCCCTCCCACACCTCGTCGATCAGCGCCTCCGTCGTGCGCACCCGCCCGGGGCGCAGGGCGAGCGCGGCCAGCAACGCCCTGAGGCGCGTCCCGGAGAGGGGGACGGCGGTGCCGTCGTCGCGGTGGGCCTGTGTCGTCCCGAGGATGCCGTAGCGCACGCCCCCATTGTGTCCGAGTGCGGCGCCGCGGTTCCGTGGGCCTGGGTTTTTCCCCCAACCTCCCTCCCGAGTGCCCGGCGCGGTAAGTGCGGGCCCTGCGCTGCGTGCGTTGTGGGGTCGGCGCCGCTCCGGAGTCCTCCCCCAACCTTCGGCCGGGGGGACCCCCACGGGGCTCGCGGTTTGCCCCCACATCATTCGGCATCGACCACGCAGTCTCCGCTCGTCCCTCCCCCAGCTACCACTGGGAGGTGCCCCCAGCGGGCGGACCCCGGCGCACCCCCTCCCGGGGTCGTTGGGGCGACTGACGGCCGGTGGGGGTGCGGTGGGCGGTGACGGCTGCGCACTTTGTTGGCGCTGCGCCAACGGGTGCCCGAGCACGGTGCCGTCCATACCCACCCACCGGGGATCAGGCGCTAGCAACTACGGAGGGGGCGGGGCCAGAGGGGTGGCGTTCTGGACTGTGGAGCATATTTGGGTGCACAACCCGGAGTGCGCAGCGGAAAGCACCTGAGGCACCTAAATGTGCTGTCCAGAATGGCAGCCCCGGAGGCCCCGAACCCGGCCCCCCAACAACTGGCGTCGGGGCGCCCAGACCTTGCCGGGCACACGGGAGGGCGGGCGGGGAAAACGGGCGCCCCGGAACGTCTCGCGTTGGCGGAGCGTTATCGGCCCGTGGGTGTGCCCGACCCCCCACGGATGACATGATCGGGCGGCCGGCCCGGCCCCCTCCCCGAACAGCCCTCCGCAGGAGCCCGCACGATGACCACCGCAGCAGCCCGCAGTGAACGGCAGATCAGCCCGATTTTCCTCGGGCTGGTCGCGATCATGGCCGTCTCCGGGTGGGCGGTGTGGACCGGGTTCTCCTCGAACACCGGCTTCGCCGTCTTCCTGTTCGTCGTGTCGGGCTGGGTGGTCTCCCTGTGCCTGCACGAGTACGCGCACGCCCGCACCGCCCTGCACGGCGGCGACATCTCGATCGGCGCGAAGGGCTATCTGACCCTCAACCCGCTGAAGTACACGCACGCGCTGCTGAGCATCGTGCTGCCGCTGGTCTTCCTGATCCTGGGCGGCATCGGCCTGCCCGGTGGCGCGGTGTTCATCGAGCGGGGCCGGATCAGCGGCCGCTGGAAGCACAGCCTGATCTCGGCGGCCGGACCGCTGACGAACGTGCTGTTCGCGATCGCGGCGATGCTCCCGTTCACTCTCCACCTCGTGGAACCGGAGACCAAGGAGCAGCTGGCGTTCGCCGCGGCCCTGGGCTTCCTGGCCATGCTCCAGGTGACGGCGGCGATCCTGAACCTGCTGCCGGTGCCCGGTCTGGACGGCTACGGGATCCTCGAGCCCTGGCTGTCGTACAACGTGCGGCGCCAGCTGGAGCCGTTCGCGTCGTTCGGGCTGCTGGCCGTCTTCGGCGTGCTGTGGATCCCCGAGGTGAACTCGGCGTTCTTCGGCTTCGTGGATGCCGTGACGGCTGCCTTCGGCGTGCCGGAGGGCCTCTCGGGCCTGGGCTCCCAGCTGTTCCGCTTCTGGGAGAGCGGCGGCTTCTAGGCCGCCTTCTCCAGCTTCGCCTTGCGCGCGTAGTACCAGCACATGTTGCTGGTCAGGCCGGTGATCGCGAGCCACAGGACGCCGAGCCAGCTGCCTTCGACGAAGGAGACGACGGCGGCGACCACGGACAGCACGCACACGATGAGCGCGTAGAGGGCGAGGCGGGGCATGGGGGCGGCTCCTGTCGGGTCGGTCACGAACCCGCCCATTGTCCCCCATGCCCTCGCGCTGCCCCACGGCGGTCACACGTCGGTGAGGCGTACTCCGGCGTGGGCCTTGTAGCGGCGGTTGACGGAGATCAGGTTGGCGACCAGTGCCTCGACCTGGTGGGCGCCGCGCAGCCGGCCGGCGAAGATCCCGCGGACGCCGGGGATGCGTGCGGCCAGCGCCTGTACCAGGTCGGTGTCGGCGCGGGACTCGCCGAGGACGAGTACGTCGGTGTCGATGGTCTCGACCTCCGGGTCCTCCAGTGTCACCGCGGACAGGTGGTGGAACGCGGCGGCGACCCGGGAGTCGGGGAGCAGCGCGGCGGCCTGTTCGGCGGCGCTGCCCTCCTCCGGCTTCAGGGCGAAGGCGCCCTTCTTGTCGAAGCCGAGCGGGTTGACGCAGTCGACGACGAGCTTTCCGGCGAGTTCCTCGCGCAGTGACTCCAGCGTCTTGGCGTGGCCCTCCCAGGGCACGGCGACGATGACGATGTCGCTGCGGCGGGCGGTCTCGGCGTTGTCCGCGCCCTGGACGCCGTGGCCGAGTTCGTCCGCGGTGGCCTGCGCCCGGTCGGCGGCGCGGGAGCCGATGATCACCTGCTGGCCCGCCCTGGCGAGCCGGTAGGCCAGGCCGCGGCCCTGCGGGCCGGTGCCGCCGAGGACGCCGACGACGAGGCCGGACACGTCGGGCAGGTCCCAGGGGTCCTTGGCGGGAACCTTCGGGGCGGGGGCGTCATTGCCGCTGTCAACAGTCATGTACGTGATCCTGCCACGGTCACGCCGTGACGCTGCCCTCGCTGAGGCCGCCCCGCCAGTGGCGCTGGAGCACCACCATGAGCAGCATGAGCGGCAGGACGGACAGCAGCGCGCCGCCGACCGTGTACTGGTAGAGCTCCGGCTGCCGGTCGGCGTAGCCCTGCCAGGAGGTGAGCCCGAGCGTCACCGGGTACAGGTCGCTGTCGGAGAGCATGACCAGCGGCAGGAAGAAGTTGTTCCAGATGTGGACGAATTGGAACAGGAAGACGGTGACGAGGGCCGGCGTCATCAGGCGCAGCCCGAGGACGTGGAAGATCCGCCACTCCCCCGCCCCGTCGAGCCGGGCGGCCTCCAGCAGGGAGCGCGGGATGGCGGCGGTGGCGTAGATCCGGCACAGGTACACCCCGAACGGGCTGACCATGCCCGGGACGAGGACCGACCAGTAGGTGTTGGCGAAGCCGAGGTCGGTGAAGAGCAGGTAGAGCGGCAGGGCGAGCGCCGTGGAGGGTACGAGGACACCGGCGACGACGGCGGTCAGCACCGCCTCGCGCCCCGCGAAGCGGTACTGCGCGAGGGCGTACCCCGCGGCGGCCGACAGCCAGGTCGCCCCGAGGGCGCCGACGCCCGCGTAGAGCAGGCTGTTGCCGAACCAGCGGACGTAGACGCCGCCGTCGTAGGTCAGCACCCGGCCGAGGTAGTCGATCGGGTGGGGGTGCGCGAACCAGAAGCCGAAGCTGCCGAAGAGGTCGGCGCTGGACTTGGTGGAGGAGACCGCGAGCCAGTAGACGGGCACGAGGAAGTAGACGGCGGCCAGGGCGAGCGCGGTCGCGGTCAGGACGCGGTGGCGGAACGGGACGGTCATCGCAGCGCCCCGTCCCCGCCGCGGCGGCCGACGAGGCTGAGGAAGCCGAAGGACAGCGCGCACGCGACGAGCGCGAGCAGCACCGCCTCGGCGGCGGCCACGTGGTAGTCGTTGGCCGCGAACGCCTCGTTGTAGGCGTGCAGGTTGGGCGTGTAGCCGGAGTCGATGGCCGGGGAGAGCGGACGCAGCACGAGCGGCTCCGAGAACAGTTGCAGCGTGCCGATGATGCTGAAGACGGCCGTCAGGACGAGCGCCGGACGGATCAGCGGCAGCTTGATGTGCCAGGCGACGCGTGCCGCGTTCGCGCCGTCGAGGCGGGCCGCCTCGTACAGCTCGGCGGGCACGGCCTTGAGCTGGGCGATCAGGACGAGCATGTTGTAGCCGGTGAACTGCCAGGTCACGATGTTGGCGATGGACCACAGCACGGTGCTCTTGGACAGGAAGTCGACCTGCCAGCCGGCCGAGTGCAGGATCTGCACCAGGGGGCTGATCCCGGGGACGTACAGGAAGCCCCACAGGATCGAGGCGATGACGCCGGGCACGCCGTAGGGCAGGAAGTACGCGGTGCGGAAGAAGCCGATGCCGCGGGCGGAGGCGCTGTCCAGGAGCAGCGCGAGGGCGGCGGCCAGCGCGAGCATCAGCGGCACCTGCACGACCCCGAACAGCAGCACGCGCCCGAAGCCCGCGAGGAACGAGCCGTCGCTCAGCGCGTGCGTGTAGTTGGCGAGGCCCGCGAACACGTCGTGCGAGCCGCCGAAGCCGAGCGGCCCGGTGCGTACGGTCCGCAGCAGGCTCTGCTGCACGGCGTAGCCGATGGGGACGACGAAGCAGAGCAGGAACAGCGCGCAGAACGGCAGGAGGAACGCGGCCGCGGTGCGGGCCTCGCGCGAGCGGGCACGGGAACGGGAACGGCTCCGGGGGCGGGCGGGGCCGGCCCGGTGCGTACGGGCCCCGGACGCCGCGGCGGAACCGGGGGCTTCAGGCGGCACGACGTCCGCCCGCGCGGTCATGCGGCCTCCGCTTTCAGGCCCTTGTCGCGCAGGTCGGCGAGGGTGCGGGCCTGGAGTTTCGGCAAGGTGGCGGTGAGGGAGGTGCCGTCGCTGACGGCGCCGCTGAGGGCGTCGGTGAGCCGCTGGAAGAAGGTGTCCATGGTGGGGCCCCAGGTCCAGGTACGGTCGACCGCGGCGCCGGAGGCGGCGACGACCGCGCCGTAGTCCTGGCCGCCGAAGTAGGCCGCGCGGGTGTCGAGTTCGGCCGGGGTGAAACCGGAGGTGGGGGCGGGGTAGCCGTAGCCGCCCCGGATGAGCAGGCGGACGCTTTCGGGGTCGCTGTTGAGCCACACCGCGAAGTCCAGTGCGGCGCGGGGGTTGCGGGTGCCGGTGAAGACGGCGGTGGTGGAGCCGCCCCAGTTCCCCGAGGAGGGGGCGGCGCCGGAGCCGGCGGCGTGCCACTGCGGCATCGGCCGGACCCGCCACTTGCCCGCGCCGCCGGGGGCGTTGCCGGTGAGCAGGGCGTCGCCCCAACTGCCGCCGGTCCAGCTGACGAGGTCGCCGGACTGGAGGCCGGCGTACCAGGCGCTCTGCATCATGGGCTGGGTGGTGACCAGCCGGTCCTTGATGAGCCGGTCCCAGTGGCGGGTGACGCGGCGGGTGGGCTCGTCGTCGATCGAGACCAGCCAGGTGTCGCCGCCGGCCCGGAACCAGCGGGCGCCGGCCTGCCAGGCCAGGGCGGTGAACCAGCCGGGGTTGGAGGGCGAGAAGGAGGTGAGGTGTGCGCCGCGGCGGCGGACGGCACGGGCCGCGGCGGTGAAGTCGTCCCAGGTGGCGGGGGTCTCGATGTCCCAGCGGTCCAGCAGGTCCTGGCGCTGGAACAGCACCATGGGCCCGGAGTCCTGCGGGATGGCCCAGACGCCCCCGGCGTACACGCTCTGCTGCCACAGCCAGTCGGCGAACCGGGGGCGGTAGCGGTCGGCGCCGTGCCGGGCGAGGTCCACCAGGCCCTGGTCGAGCAGGAATCCGGGCACCATCTGGTACTCGACCTGCGCGAGGTCGGGCGGGCTGCCGGCCTTGAGCGCGGCGTGCATCTTGGCGTACTGGGCGCCGCCGCTCGCGGCCACCTTCTCCAGTTCGACGCGGACGCCGGGGTGCAGCCGGTTCCACAGTGCGACGTTGCGCTCGATGCCGGGGACCCAGGACCAGAAGGTGAGGGTAGTACTGCCGCCCGCCGCGCCGGTGGTGGCGGCGCAGCCGGGCAGGGCGAGCGCCGCCGCCGTGCCGCCGGCCGCCGCCAGCACGCCGCGCCGGCCGATCAAGAGACCAGCTCCGCGAGGGGGACGCGGCGGAAGGTGATCGTCTCGTAGGGGCCGAAGTCGCCGGTCTCGTAGAGCAGTCCGACGGTGTCCTCGTCCAGCCGCACCAGGTCGGAGTAGGCGGCGGGGAGGCCGTCGACGGTGTGCGCGGTCCGCCAGGTGACGCCGTGGTCGTGGCTGGCCCGGATGGTCATCAGGGCGCGCGCGGCGGGGTGCCCGGGGCCGGAGAACAGCAGGACGTCGGGGGTGCCGAGGTGCAGGACGCTGCACTGCACGACGGGGGCGACGAGGCCGGCCTGCGGGCGGAAGCGGCGCTCCAGGGTGGCGCCGCCGTCGGCGGAGACGGCGTCGGCGCGGTTGCCGGGGCTGCGGGAGTCGGTGCGGGTGTTGAAGTAGACGGTGCCGTCGGGGAGTTCCGCGGCGGTGGTCTCGTTGGGGTTGACGTAGTCGTCGGACGAGTCGTCGGTGTAGCCGAGTTGCCAGGTCCCGCCGAGGTCGTCGCTGTAGAGGCAGTGGCCGCCGTTGTAGCGGGGCTCGGCGCCGGTGTCGGGGCCCTCGGGCGGGCGGGTGTGGTTGCCGGCGACGACGATCCGCCCGGCGTGCCGGCCGGTGCGCAACTGGAGCGCGTGGCCGGGGGTGGTGGCGTACCAGCGCCAGCCGGGGCGTTTGACGGCGGCGGTGATCTCGCGCGGCTCGGACCAGGTGGCGCCGTCGTCGTCGCTGTGCTGGACCCAGACCCGGCGGCCGTCCTCGTCGGGCACCTTGCCGCGGATGATGTCCCGTTCCTCCGCGGTCCCGGCGTTGCGCACGTGGACCAGGACGACGCGGCCCTCGGCGGTGACGACCGGGGCCGGGTTGCCCGCCGTGCCGGAGCCGTTGGACGTCACCACCTGCAGGTCGTCCCAGGTGCGGCCGCCGTCGTGCGACCGTCGCAGGACGAGGTCGATGCGGCCGGTGTCGGCTGCCGAGGCGTGCCGGCCCTCGGCGAAGGCGAGCACGGTGCCCGCACCGGTCACGACGACCGCGGGGATGCGGAAGCTCGCGTAGACGGGCCCCGGGTCTTCCCCGGAGGTTCCCCCGGTACCGCCTCGGTAGGGGACGGATGTGAGGTATGACATCGGTGTTGCCTCCGATGCGCCCTTGCATGGCAGACGTAGGACGTCCCTTGTCGTCAAGGGACGGTAGACAAGACACTGACGGCACGTCAAGAAAGCACGACAGCACGTGGGAAAGGCGGCCACTTGTGACCAGAACCGCCGGCGGGGGCCGCGGCCCGACGCTCCAGGATCGCATCATCGAGCTCATCCACGAGCAGCGACTCGCCCCCGGCGCCACATTGCCCACCGAGCCGCAGCTGATGGATCTGCTGGGCGCCGGCCGCAACAGCGTGCGCGAGGCGGTGCGCGCGCTCCAGGCGCTCGGCATCGTCGAGATACGCCACGGCACCGGCACCTTCGTGACCGACGCTCCGCTGCGGGTGCTGCTGCCCTCGCTCACCTTCCACATCCGCTCCCGGGTACGGGCGCTGGCCGATCTGGTGGCCGTGCGCGAACTGCTGGAGGTCGGGCTGATAGGCGAGGTGGCCGGCACCATACCGCCGGAGCGGCTCGACGAACTCGACGCGCTCGCCTCGCGGATGGTCACCGACCCGGACGCCGACCGCACCTTCCACGCGCTGTTGTACGCGACCTGCGACAACGAACTGGTGCTCCAGCTCATGGACCTGTTCTGGAGCGTCTACCAGGACGTCGGCTCCGCCCTGGCGCCCGCCGACGACCCCGTCGAGCGCGTCATCGCCAACCACCGCGCGGTGGTGGGCGCGCTGCGCACCGGGGACGCGGGCGCGGCGCGGGCGGCGATGCGCCGGCACTTCACCGACGTACGGGCCAGGGTCGCGGGCGCCCTTCCCGCACAGTGACCCCCTTCGGGTGAGCCGGGCGGGAAGCCCGGTACGGCGGCGGAGGCCTGCGCCAGGATGCCGTGGCATGGATGCCGTACGGGTCGAGGTCGTCCGTGAACTGCTGGCCGGCAGCGAGTGGCCGGAGCGGACCCGGGCGTTCGCGGGGGCGCTGCGCGGCGCGGTCCGCCGCGGCTCCCCGGGCGGGCTGCTGCTGGTGGGCGGCGGCGGGTACGAGCCGTGGCACATGGCCGCGCATCTGGACGACGAGGCCGCCTGGAGCGGGCTGCCGGAGCTCTCCCCCGTCCTGGTGCGGCAGCGCGTGCCGCCGGGCGCGCCCGCGCATCTCGCGGTGGGCACGGCCCGGCTGGAGGCCGCGCGGCGCGGCGAGACGGTCCTGGTGGTCGCGCCCGGGCAGGCGGAGGCGGGGCTGCTGGAACGGGTGGACGGCGCCCGGCGGGCCGGGGCGAGGGTGCTGGCGATGGACGCGGGCGACCGGGAGCTGGCCGGTCTCGCCCATGAGGCGCTGTCGGTGCCGCCGGAACCCGGCGAGGTGGGACTCGAACTGCTGCAGCACCTGGTCAGTGCCGCCGCGGGGCGGCGGGTGCGGCTGCGGGACCGGCTGCCGCGGCTCGCGCGGCTCGCCGAGCAGTTCGTGTCGCCGCCCCCGGCAAGCTGGTAGAAGTGACCGTTATGACCGATATGCACGCCCCCTTGTGCGGCGTCGTACCTCCTCTGTGCACTCCCCTCACGCCCGCGGGCGACGTGGACACCGACGGGCTGCGCGCCTTGGTCGGCCATGTGCTCTCGGCGGGCGTCCACGGCGTCTTCGCGCTCGGGTCGAGCGGCGAGACGGCCTATCTGTCCGACGCGCAACGCCGGATCGCGCTCACCACCGTCGTCGAGGCGGTCGGCGGGCGCGTCCCCGTGCTCGCCGGGGTCGTCGACATGACCACGGCCCGGGTGCTGGACCACGTCCGGGCGGCCGTCGCGGCGGGTGCGGACGCGCTGGTGGCGACCGCGCCCTTCTACACCACCACGCACCCGGCCGAGATCGCGGACCACTTCCGCCGGGTGCGGGACGGCGCGGACGGCCTGCCGCTGTTCGCGTACGACATCCCCTCCGCCGTGCACACCAAGCTGCCCGCGGCGACGGTGCTGGCGCTGGCGGAGAACGGCACGCTGGCCGGCCTCAAGGACAGCAGCGGCGCCGACGGCGGCATGCGCCGGCTGCTCGTGGAGCTGCGCCGGCGCGGTCTGTCCGGCTCCTTCTCCCTTCTCACCGGCTCCGAACTCACCGTCGACGCCGCCCTGCTGGCCGGCGCCCACGGTGTCGTGCCGGGACTCGGCAACGTCGACCCGCACGGCTATGTGCGGCTCTACGAGCACGCGCTGGCCGGACGCTGGCGGGAGGCCGCGGCGGAGCAGGACCGGCTCGCCGCGCTCTTCTCCATCGTCGACATCGGCGCCGCGGCCGCCCCGATGAGCGCCAGTGCCTCGGCGCTCGGCGCCTTCAAGGCGGCCCTGCACCTGCGGGGCGTCATTCCCTGCGCCGCCACGGCCGCGCCGCAGGTGCCGCTGGACGACACCGCGGTCAAGGCCGTCGGCGAACGCCTGGAGGCCGCGGGCCTCATGGCCTGAACGCGCCGCCCGGACCGGCCCGGTGGACCACGGCGTCCACCGGGCCGGCGCCGGAAAATGCGTTGCACCCCGCCGCCCGCCCGCGAAACATGCGAGGGTGCGCAATCTCCTCCCCGACCTCGCGCCGTGGCGCAGCTCCCGCGACTTCCGCCTGATGTGGTGCGCCGGGCTGATCACGAGCTTCGGCAGCTTCCTGACCTTCGTGGCGCTCCCGGTCCAGATCAAGAACCTCACCGGATCGACGCTGGCGGTCGGCGCGCTGGGGGCGGTGGAGCTCGTACCGCTGGTGGTGTTCGGGCTCTACGGGGGCGCCCTGGCCGACGCCCTCGACCGGCGGAAGCTGATCCTGTGGACGGAGGCCGCGCTCGGCCTGATGTCGGTCCTGCTGCTGGCGAACACCCTGCTGCCGCGTCCGCTGCTCTGGCCGCTGTACGTGGTGGCGGCGCTGACCAGCGCGCTCGGCGGGCTGCAACGCCCCGCGCTGGAGGCGATCGTGCAGCGCATCGTGCCGCACGACCAGCTCACCGCGGCGGCCTCGCTGAACGCGCTGCGCTGGCAGCTCGGCGCCATCGCGGCCCCCGCGCTGGCGGGTGTGCTCATCGCGTACGCGGGACTGCGCTGGGCGTACGCCGTCGACGCCCTGACCTTCGCGGTGTCGCTGCTGCTGGGCCTGCGCCTGCGGCCGTCCCCGCCCTCGCAGGACGCGGAGCGCCCCTCACTGCGCTCGATCGGCGAGGGCGCGCGCTACGCCTGGAGCCGCAAGGAACTGCTGGGCACCTATGTGGTGGACATCGCGGCGATGGGCCTGGCGTTCCCGATCGCCGTGTTCCCCTTCATGGCGGACGACCTGGGCGCCCCGTGGTCGCTGGGCCTGATGTACGCGGCGCTGCCGGCCGGGGCGATGCTGATGAGCCTGACGAGCGGCTGGTCGTCCCGGGTGCACCGGCACGGCGTGGCGATCGTGCTGGCCGCGGCGGGCTTCGGGCTGTGCATGGCGGCCGCCGGGCTGACCCGCAATGTGTGGCTGGTGCTGCTGTTCCTGGTGCTGGCGGGCGCGCTGGACATGATCAGCGGTGTGTTCCGCTCCACGATCTGGAACCAGACGATCCCGGACGCCCTGCGCGGCCGCCTCGCGGGCATCGAGCTGCTGTCCTTCATGACCGGCCCCCAGCTGGGCCAGGTCCGGGCCGGCGGCGCGGCGGCGGTGCTGGGGCTGCGGACCTCGGTGTGGACCGGCGGCCTGGCGTGCGTGGCGGCGGTCGGGACGCTGGCGGTGTGCCTGCCGACGCTGATCGCGTACGACGCGCGGACCAACGTGCACGCGGTGGGCATGCGGACGGCGGCGGAGGACGCGGTGTCCCCCGCCGCCTGACCCGTGGGGCGGTCGGTGGGCCCGGCCGGTGTGGACGGCCGGGCCGTGGATCAGCCGGTGAACCCGGCGGTGATCGAGGTGAACTGCCAGGTGCTCTGGTTGATGCCGGAGCAGTTGCTCACCACGCCGCCGCCGGCGCACGGCCGGTCGCGGTTGACGGCCCAGTAGGCGAGCCGCGCGATGTGGTGCGAGTTCGCCCAGTCCCGGATCTGGGTCCAGATCGCCGGGGTGGTGGTCTCCTGCTGGTCGCTGAGGCCGTTCATCCCGGACAGGCCCATGTGGGCGTAGGCGGTGGCGTCGTCCCAGCCGAAGGTGGACTTCAGCTTGGCTTTCAGCCCCTCGGCGGCGTTGACGGTGTTGCCGTACATGTCGGCGCCGCCGCCGAAGTCGAACGGCATGATCGTGAAGACGTCGATGTTGGCGCCGAGCGCGTTGGCCCGGTCGATGAGCCGGCCGCCCCAGTAGGTCGGGCCGGTCGTCGACGTGCCGAAGGTGAGGATCGTCCGGATGCCGGGGTTGTTCTGCTTGACGATCTTCAGCGCGTTGAGGACGCGGTCCTGGACGACCTCGGACTCGAACTCGTCGGTGTTCTCGATGTCGACGTCGATCGCCTTGAGCCCGTAGGCGTTGATCACCTGCTGGTAGGCACCGGCCAGCGCCTCGGGGGTGGAGCAGTTGGGGCCGAGCTTGTTGCCCTGCCAGCCGCCGATGGACGGGACGATGTCGCCGCCGGCCGCGCGGATGGAGTTGATGGTCGACTGGTCGACGCCGCCGGTCAGCGGACGGGAGCCGTCCCAGGCCGGGTTGCAGCCGCCGGAGGAGAGGATGAAGGCCATCGTGAACCACTTGACGCCGGTGGCGCTCATCACGCTGGTCGCGCTCGGCGGGTCGCCCCAGCCGAGGAAGAGGTAGGGCGCGGCCTGCTTGAAGCCGGTGCCACCGCCACCGCCGGCGTTGGTGGTGACGCTCACCGCGTTGGAGGCCGCCGAGGTGTTGCCAGCGCCGTCGCGCGCCTTGACGGTGAAGGTGTACGCGGTGCTGGCGGCCAGGCCGGTGACGGTGGCGGAGGTGCCGGTCACGGTGGTGGCCAGGGTGCTGCCGCGGTAGACGTCGTAGCTCGTGACGCCGACGTTGTCGGTGGAGGCGTTCCACGCGAGCGAGACGGTTGAGGACGTTTTGCCGGTGGAGGTGAGGCCGCTGGGCGCGCTGGGCGCCTGGGTGTCCCCGCCTCCGCCGCCGCCCGGCCCGTCGAGGCTGATGTCGTCGGCGTTGTAGGTGCCCTGGGCGTACCAGCCGTGGACGTACAGCTGCACGCTGGTCTGCGAGGCCCCGGTGGTGAAGGGGACCGTCAGCTGGGTGTACGAGCCGGCGGACGGCGTCCAGGTGGAGGCGCCGCCGGTGACGCCGAGGTAGACGTACGTGCCGCGCACCCAACCGGTCAGCGAGTAGGCGGTGTTGGGCTGCACGGACACGGTCTGGGTGCACTGGGCGGTGTCGCTGCTGCTGACGGCGCCGGCCAGCGCCTTGGTGCCGCTGTGCACCGGGCTGCTGACGACGGAGCCGCCCGAGCAGGACCAGCCGGACAGACTGCCGCTCTCGAAGCCGGGGTTGGTGACGAGGTTGGCCGCCTGGGCGGTGCCGGGCAGGGCGATCAGGGATCCTGCGGCGGCCAGGAAGGCGGCGGTGACGACGGAGAGGATGCGGGATCTGCGGGATCCCGGACGCGGGACTCGACGACGGAAGAGCACGTGACCTCCCAGTGGGGGGCGGGGGGTTCGAGCGGTGCCGGGCAAGTGGTCTGGACCGTTGGTCTGGACCTGTAGTGCCGGATTGAAGCCGAGTGTCGTGCCCGCGTCAAGAGGTCCGGGCCACCGCCGCTTCCTGGTTCGGCGGCGGCCCGGACGGCCGGGTGATCGCCGGAGATCGGCGGAGGGGTCGCCCCGTCAGCCGACGCGCTCGATCCGCGCCTTCCGGATCAGGAACTTCCCGGGCTCGCGGACCTGCTCGAAGGCGGCGTTGTTCAGCAGCGCGCAGCTCCCGGACGGCGATGTCACGGTAACCGTCGTGGACTTGCCGTTGTCGAGGTTGGTCACCTTGAGCCTGGTGCCCATCGGGAACTGGTTGCTGGACGCGGCCGGGGCGCCCGCCTCGCCGGACAGCGTCACCGTCGACCCTGGGCACACCACCTGGCCGGTCACCGCGCCCGCGGGCGGCGCGGCGGGCGGCTGCTGCGCCTGGCCCTGGTTCTGCCCCTGGCCTTGCCCCTGACCCTGACCCTGACCCGCGGGCGCGGCGGGCGCCGCCGGGGCCGCGCCGCATCCCGAGGCCTGGCGCTGCACGTTGATCTGCGCGATGACCGCCTCACGGTTGGCGATCCGGGCCGCCGACTGCGCGTCGGGATTCGCCCGCTGCCCCGCGATGAAGGCCTGGTTGTTGCGAATCGCCTGGTCGAGGCCGTCGCACACCACGGAGGCGTGACCGCTCGCCATGGTCGCCACGGCGAAGCCGCCGGCGAGCGTCGCCGCGCCCGTCATCAGCGCGATCTTCTGCTTGGTCCCGAGCCTGCGTTTCCTGGACATGGGGCCCCTCCGGTTCATCAGGTTTCTCCGGCTTCGTCCGACCTGCCGTGGTCGGATCCGGTCCGCATGTCCTGTGAAACGGAGCGCCCTTGGTCTGAACCTCAATACGTTCGAAACCTCGGACGGGAAGGGGGCCGATGTGCTAGGCGCGGGAGCCGCCGGGCGCTGCGGGCCGGTCCGCCGGGACTGGCCAATCGGGTGACGCGGCGGGGGGCGCGGAGGAGTCCGGCCGCCGCACCCCCGCGCCGCGCGCCCGGCAACGGCCGGGTCGGTCAGTCGCCCTCGTCCTCGCGCGGCTGGTCCTTCCACCGCGGGTCGTTCTCCCACTGCAGGTTGCGCTCGGCGGCGGTCTCCATCGCGCGTTCGGCGTCGGCCCGGCTGGGGTACGGCCCCATGCGGTCCTTGGCCGGGCACTCCGGACCCTCCTCGACCTTTCTGTGCTCGATGCAGTAGAACCACTCGCCGGGCTTCCCGGCCGGCTTGCGGACCCTCCTGAACGGCGCCATCGCTCCTCCTCGTACGACGTCCTGCCGCCATGCTGCCCGACCGGCCGCCGATACACTCGCTGACATGTCTGTCCTGGTGCCCGGCAAGCTCTCCCCCACGCGTCACGTCCCCGCCTCGATCCCGCGGCCCGAGTACGTGGGCCGTCCGGCCCCGCGGCCGTACGACGGGCCGGAGGTGCAGTCCGCGGAGACCGTCGAGAAGATGCGCATCGCGTCCCGGATCGCCGCGCGGGCGATGGAGGAGGCGGCGAAGGCCATCGCGCCCGGGGTCACCACCGACGAACTGGACCGGATCGCCCACACCTACATGTGCGACCACCAGGCCTACCCCTCGGACCTCGGCTACCGGGGCTTCCCCAAGTCGCTGTGCTCGTCCATCAACGAGGTCATCTGCCACGGCATCCCCGACTCGACCGAACTGCGCGACGGCGACATCGTCAATCTCGATGTGACGGCTTTCATCCACGGAGTGCACGGCGACACCAACGCCACCTATTTCGTGGGCGAAGTCGCCGAGGAATCACGGCAGTTGGTGGACCGCACCCGGGAATCGCTGAATCGCGCGATCAAGGCGGTCAAGCCGGGCCGGCAGATCAATGTGATCGGCCGGGTGATCGAGTCGTACGCCAAGCGCTTCGGCTACGGCGTGGTGCGTGACTTCACCGGCCACGGCATCAACACGTCCTTCCACTCGGGCCTGATCGTCCCGCACTACGACGACCCGCGAGCCACCACGGTGATGAAGCCGGGCATGACCTTCACCATCGAGCCCATGCTGACGCTCGGCACCCACGAGTACGAGATGTGGGACGACGGCTGGACGGTGGTCACCAAGGACCGCAAGCGCACCGCGCAGTTCGAGCACACCTTGGTCGTCACGGAGACGGGCGCCGAGGTGCTGACCCTGCCGTGAGGCCCCCGTCCGGCCCGCACAGCGGCGCGCCCCTTCATTACTTTTTCTTTACCCAATAGTGGGCAAGGCGAGATGAGGCTTGGGTAAGTTAGGCAAGCCTTTCCACAGAAAGGCTCACCTAAGTCCTTGCCTCACCGATCCGCCAGGAGCCTGTATGTCCGCCGTCCGCATGTCCGCAGTAGCCGCCGCCGGCATAGTGGTCGCCGTCACCGCCGTGACCGGGTGCGCGGAGAAGGCGGACAGCGCCTCCTCGGACGCGATCACCGTGACCGCCTCGGACACCGCATGCGACGTCTCCAAGACCACCTTCCCGGCCGGGCACGTGCAGCTCGCCGTGGAGAACAAGGGCTCCAAGGTCACCGAGGTCTACGTCTACACGCCCAGCGACAAGATCGTGACCGAGCGGGAGAACATCGGCCCCGGCACCAAGGCCACCATCACCGCCGAGATCAAGGCCGGCTCCTACGAGATCGCCTGCAAGCCCGGCATGCAGGGCGACGGCATCCGCCAGAAGATCACCGTGACCGGCAAGGGCGCCGTCAAGAGCGACCCGCGCCTGGACGCGGCCGTCGCCGCGTACCGCAAGTACGCCCAGGAGCAGGCCGACCAGACCATCCCGGTGGTCCAGCAGTTCGCGGACGCCGTCAAGGCCGGCGACGTGGAGAAGGCCAAGTCGCTCTTCGCGCCGTCCCGCGTCGGCTGGGAGCGCACCGAGCCGGTCGCCGAGTCCTTCGGCGACATCGACCCCCTGACCGACACCCGTGAGGACGGTCTGGAGGACGGCCAGAAGTGGACCGGCTGGCACCGGCTGGAGAAGTCCCTGTGGAAGGACAAGAAGGCCGGCGCCGAGGAGGGCACCCTCGCCGACCAGCTCGTCACCGACCTCAAGGACTGGCAGACCCGGGTCGGCAAGGCCGAGATCACCGCCACCAGCATGGCCAACGGCGCCAAGGAGCTGCTGGACGAGGTCGCCACCGGCAAGATCACCGGTGAGGAGGACCGCTACTCCCACACGGACCTGTCGGACTTCCAGGCCAACGTCGAGGGCGCGCAGAAGGCGTACGAGCTGCTGAAGCCGGTCGCCGCCGAGAACGACCCGGCGCTCACCTCCGAACTGGACAAGCAGTTCACCGCCCTGACGGGGCTGCTCGGCAAGTACCGCAAGGGCAACACGTTCGTCTCGTACGACACCGTCGGCAAGGCCGACCGCAAGGAGCTCTCGGACAGCGTCAACGCGCTGGCCGAGCCGCTGTCCAAGCTCGCCGCGGCCGTCGCCAAGTAACCGTCACCACAAAGGACTGGGGAGCATGTCCGAGGAGACCACCACCTCGCGGCGCACACTGCTCGGCTGGACCGGCGCCGGGGTCGTCCTCGGCGCCGCCGCGGCCGGCGGCACCGTCGCCGCCGTGCACACCGGGAACGACGTGCAGCCCGCGGCCTCCGCGGGCAGCGCGATCGCCTTCCACGGCCCGCACCAGGCCGGCATCACCACCCCGGTCCAGGACCGGCTGCACTTCGCGTCCTTCGACGTCACGACCGAGGACCGCGAGGAACTGATCGCGCTCCTCAAGGAGTGGACCGAGGCCGCGCGCCGGATGACGCAGGGCCGGCCGGTCGGCGAGGGCGCGGTCGGCGGCCTCGCCGAGGCCCCGCCGGACGACACCGGTGAGGCCCTCGGCCTGCAGCCCTCCCGGCTCACGCTGACCGTCGGCTTCGGCCCCTCGCTCTTCCGTGGCGCCGACGGCAAGGACCGCTTCGGGCTCACCGGGCAGCGCCCGCAGGCCCTGGTGGACCTGCCGAAGTTCCCCGGCGACAACCTGGACGCGAGCCGCAGCGGCGGCGACCTGTGCGTCCAGGCCTGCGCCGACGACCCGCAGGTGGCGGTGCACGCCATCCGCAACCTGGCCCGCATCGGCTTCGGCAAGGTCGCGATGCGCTGGTCGCAGCTCGGCTTCGGCAAGACCTCCTCCACCACGCCCGACGAGCAGACCCCGCGCAACCTGATGGGCTTCAAGGACGGCACGCACAACGTCGCCGGCTCCGACCGCGCCGCCCAGGACAAGCACGTGTGGGTCCCGTCCGGCGACGGCCCGGCCTGGATGGCCGGCGGCTCGTACCTGGTGGCCCGGCGCATCCGGATGCACATCGAGACCTGGGACCGCACCTCCCTGCGCGAGCAGGAGGACGTCTTCGGCCGGACCAAGGGCGAGGGCGCCCCGCTCGGCAGGAAGCACGAGCGGGACACCCCGGACTTCAAGGCGATGAAGCCCGACGCGCACGTCCGCCTCTCGCACCCCGACAACAGCGGTGTGACGATCCTGCGGCGCGGCTACTCCTTCACCGACGGCACCGACGGCCTCGGGCGGCTGGACGCCGGGCTGTTCTTCATCGCCTACCAGCGCGACGTGCGCGACGGCTTCATCCCGCTGCAGATGCGGCTGGCCAAGACCGACGCGCTCAACGAGTACATCCAGCACGTGGGTTCGGCCGTCTACGCCGTACCGCCGGGCGTCCGGGACTCCGGCGACTGGTGGGGCCGCGCGCTCTTCGGGAACAACTGAAAGGAAGTGACGGCGGGTGTTCGGCAACTACCTGATCGGACTCCGTGAGGGCCTGGAGGCCAGCCTGGTCGTCTGCATCCTGGTCGCCTACCTGGTGAAGACGGACCGCAAGGACAAGCTGCCCCCGGTCTGGCTCGGCGTCGGCGCCGCGGTGCTGCTGAGCCTCGGCTTCGGCGCCGCGCTGCAGTTCGGCTCCTCCGAACTCACCTTCCAGGCGCAGGAGGCGCTCGGCGGCTCGCTGTCGGTCATCGCGGTCGGTCTGGTGACCTGGATGGTGTTCTGGATGCGGCGCACCGCGCGGCACCTGAAGGCCGAACTGCACGGCAAGCTGGACGCCGCGGTCGCCATGGGCACCGGCGCGCTGATCGTCACCGCCTTCCTCGCGGTGGGCCGCGAAGGGCTGGAGACCTCGCTGTTCATCTGGACCGCCGTGCAGGCCACCGACGACGGCGTACGGCCGCTGGTCGGCGCGGCGCTGGGACTGCTCACGGCCGTGGTCCTCGGCTGGCTGTTCTACCGCGGCGCGGTCCGTATCAACCTGGCCAAGTTCTTCACCTGGACCGGGGCGATGCTGGTCGTCGTGGCGGCCGGCGTCCTCGCGTACGGCTTCCACGACCTCCAGGAGGCCGACTGGCTGCCCGGACTGGGCTCGCGGGCATTCGACATCAGCACGACGATCCCCGCGGACTCCTGGTACGGAACGCTGCTCAAGGGCGTGTTCAACTTCCAGCCGGACCCGACCTGGCTCCAGGTCGCGGTCTGGGCGCTCTACCTCGCGCCGGCCATGTTCTTCTTCCTGCGCCCCGGCCGGCCCGCCGCGCCGCCGGCGCGCGCCGCTTCCGGCGAGCGAGTGCCTGAGGGCGCGGGGCCCGTCGCCGACAAGGGCTGAGGTTTCCGGGCGGCGCCCCGCCGCCGGCGCGGAGGCCGGACCGTGCCGGGCCCGGCCGGTCTCCGGGCACGGTGGGGGCTCCGCCGTGGCGGTCTGTACGCCGGAGGCCGGCTCACGGGAGGCTGCCGCCATGCGGAAACTGACCTTTGCCATGAACATGAGCCTGGACGGCTACATCGCCGCGCCCGGCGACGACCTCGGCTGGAGCGTGCCGAACGACGAGCTGTTCCAGTGGTGGTCCGACCGGGTGGGCGCGACGGGCCTGGCCCTGTACGGGCGCAGGCTGTGGGAGACGATGAGCTCCCACTGGCCGACCGCCGACAAGCAGCCGGGGGCCACACCGGCGACGATCGAGTACGCCGGGCGCTGGCGGGACATGCCGAAGGCGGTGTTCTCCTCCACGACCAGCACGGTCGACGGGAACACCCGTCTGGTCACCGGCGACGCGGTCACCGAGATCACCAGGCTCAAGGCCGACGACGGCGGCCCCATGGACATCGGCGGTGCCACGCTCGCCGCGGCGGCCATGCGGGCCGGGCTGATCGACGGGTACACGATCGTCACCCATCCGGTCCTGGTGGGCGGGGGCACGCCGTTCTTCACCGCCCTGGACAACTGGGTGAACCTGACCCTGGTGGAGACCCGGACGTTTCCCGGCGGCGTGGTCCTGACCAGCTACGAGACCAAGCGCTGAGCGCTCGGCGCCGGATCGGCCCGGGCCGGGTGCCCAAGGGTCTCGCGGTGCCGTGTTCCGAGGCGGCCGGGATCCCCGACCGGACACCGGCCGGATCGTGCCGAGCGGGAGTCGGGCCGCGCCGGTCCGCGAGCGTGAGGAGGTCCGCCCACGCCGGGATGCGCGAACAGCCCTGGATCCGGCAGCAGGCCGGGCGCGGCGGCCGAGTGCACAGCGAGGCGCCGGACTTCTGCGCCTCGCGCACACCACGCCGGGGCCACGGGAACCGCGACGGGCCGGGGCTGGCACGGCGGCCGGGCTCGCCGGCGCCGGGAGGGGCGGCTCAGGCGATCCAGCCGGCCGTTTCGGGCTCGTGCTCGATCTGGGCGCAGGCGTCGGTCAGGACGGTGAGCAGCGGCAGGGGGTCGGGCAGCGGGCGGTCGGGGCCGTGGCCGGGCAGCCAGGTGACGACGGCGCCCGAGGGCAGGCGCGAGGGCGGCATCAGCACGTAGCTGGCACGGCAGTGCCAGCGCAGGCCGGGGTGCTCGTCGAGGGTCTCGGGGTGGCAGTCCAGTTCGCAGGGCCACCACTCGTCCTCGTCGGCGGTGGCGCGGGTGCCGGTGAAGAACAGGGTCCGGCCGTCGGAGACGGCGACCGGCCCGGTGGCGGCCCCCTCGGCGGCCAGGCGGTCCAGGGCGATCCGGCCGGCCTCGGCGGGGACGTCCAGGACGTCGTGGGCGATGCCGGTGGCGGTGATGAAGTTCGCGAGCGGCTCGGTGCGCAGCCAGCGGCGGATCGCCTCGGGGTCCGTGGTGGCCTGGGTCTGCCAGGCGAAGGAGACGGGGTGCCGGCCCGGGGTGGGGCAGCCGATCCGGTCGCAGGAGCAGCGGTAGCCGGACTCGGCGGAGGGGTGCGCGGCGGGGGCCAGTGGCAGGCCGGCCTCGGCGGCCGCGAGCAGCAGGTCGTCCCGGTCGCGGGCGCCCGGGATCCGCCGGGCGAGGGCGTCCTCGCCGTCGGCGTCCCGCTCCCCCGCTTTCCGGCGCAACCAGCCGGACAACCTGCCCTTGGTGACCATCGAGCCCCTTCCCTCGCCCGTGTGAACCCTCGCTCCACCCTACGTAACGAAGGAAAAGACGTGAGCGGAATCCACGGATGGTGGAATTCCATCCTGCGCCCTGTACGGATCCGGTTTGCACCCGGGGTGCCCGGAAGGTCCCCCGAAGGGGGGATGGGTGCCCGCAAATGATCCCATACCGCACCGCCCGGACGTAGCCTGGTTTCCGACAGACTGTCGGCAAGCCCATTGACTAAGGCAAGCCTAAGTGGGCACGATTCCTGCACGGCCCGACCGCAGGAGGCTCCCCTTGACGACCGCCGGCCCCTCCGGAGCCCCACCGTTCTCCACCGTGATCCGCGCCGCCTCCCACGACCGCCACACCGAGGCGGAGAACTCCACGTTCATCGGCGACCTGCTCGGCGGACGCCTCGGGGTGAGCGCGTACGCCCGGTACACCGAGCAACTGTGGTTCGTCTACCGGGCCCTGGAGGACGGAGCCGCGGCCCTGGCGGGCGACCCCGTCGCGGGACCGTTCCTGCGGCCGGAGCTGCCCCGGGTCGCCGCGCTCGAACGCGATCTGGGCCACCTGCTCGGCGCCGGCTGGCGGGAGCGGGCGGCGGTCCTGCCCGAGACCGCCGCCTACGCCGCCCGCATCACGGAGACGGCCCGCGACTGGTCGGCGGGCTATGTCGCCCACCACTACACCCGCTACCTCGGCGACCTCTCCGGCGGGCAGGTCATCCGCGGCATCGCCGAGAGGACCTGGGGCTTCACCCGCAAGGGCGACGGTGTGCGCTTCTACGTCTTCGAGGCGATCGGCAATCCCGCCGCCTTCAAGCGGGAGTACCGGGCCCTGCTGGACGCGCTGCCCGCCGGCGAACTGGAGAGGCAGCGCGTCGTGGAGGAGTGCCGCCGGGCCTTCGCCCACAACTCGGCGGTCTTCGCCGCGCTCGGGCGGGAGTTCCCGCTCACCGCCTGAGCGCGTACGGCTCCCTCACGCCCCGTGCGCCCCCCAGCCGGCCGGGTCGACGCCGCCCGGCACCGGGGCGGCGGGGTCGTAGGGGGTGCGGGTGAGAACGAACGTGCCGACGTCGAGGTGGCTGACGGTGCCGTCGGCGGAGCGGACCGCGCGCAGCGTCTCACCGTCGTAGTAGCCCTCCAGACCGGTCCAGGTGCCGTCCGGTTCGGCGCGGAAGCGGGCGCCGCGGCCGCCGCCGGGGGTCGCGGGGGCGAGTTCCAGGTCGCGGCCGGCGGTCAGCCGCAGCACGTGCGGGGAGGTGCCCCAGTACCAGGGGCCGGTCAGCGCCAGCAGTTCGGGGTCGGGGTCGGAGACCGGGCGCCAGGGCTCGGGGATGCGCGGCTCGTGCTCGGTGACGATGCGCAGCAGGTCCCGTGCGACCACCCCGGTCTGGGCGCCGGTCGTGGAGTTGGCGAGGACGACGGCGCCCAACTGCTCGACGGCGTCGCACCACAGCCCGGCCACGAAGCCGGGCATGGAGCCGCCGTGCCCGACCAGCGGGCGGCCGTCCGCCGCCGCCGTCAGCTGGAGCCCGAGGCCGTGGTCGCCGCCGGGCGCGGCGGGCCGGCGCATCTCCTCCAGAGTGGCGGCGGACAGGACGTCCTCGTCACCCGCGGCCAGGAAGGCGGCCCAGCGGCACAAGTCGTCCGCCGTCGACCACAGTTCGCCCGCCGGTGCCATCAGCCCGGTCTCGTGCACGGCCTCCGGCAGCATCAGTTCGGCGTACGGGTGCACGGCCCAGCCGCCCGCGTGCGGGGCCTGCGGGCGGCGGGTGGTGCGGGTCATGCCGAGCGGTTCGAGCACCTGGGACCAGAGCACTTCGTCCCACGGCTGCCCGTCGTGGAGCCGCTCCACGACGGCGCCGAGCAGGGCGAAGCCCGGGTTGGAGTAGTGGTGGCGCTCACCGGCCGGGTGCAGCCGGGCGTGCTCGCCGAGCAGGGCGTCGATGTCGGGGCGCAGCCCACCGGGGGTGCGCTCCCACCAGGGGCCCGGGGACTCGGAGGCCAGTCCCGCGGTGTGCGCCAGGAGTTGACGGATCGTCACCCCGCTCGCGGCGGTGGAGCCGAGGTGCTTGTCCACCGCGTCGTCCAGCCCGAGGCGTCCCGCGTCGCGCAGCCGCATCACCAGCACGGCCACGAAGGTCTTGGTGATAGAGCCGATCCGGTACTGCGTGTCCGCGTCCGGCGCGTGCCCGTCCACGCAGGACCGGGCGCCGGTCCACAAGGTGCGGCCGTCCCGGACGACGGCCGCCACGAGGGACGGCGTGCGGGAGGTGGACTGGGCAACCGCGATCCGGTGCAGCAGGGCACGGCGGGTCCCGGGGAGCAGGAGGTCGTCGGAGGCGGCGCTCGGTGTCGGCATGCGCTCACCTTAGAGGCCGCCCACCAGGGCCGAACGGGCATTTTTCGGTCCGCAATCCGGTGCGCGACGTCCGCCGCGGGTCCACCATGAGCACAACGGCCTCAACCACACCGTGAGGAGCCTTCATTGAGCGCAGCGCGAACCGCTTCGTTCCGGCGGTACCTGATGTGTCCCCCCACGTACTTCCGGGTCACCTACTCCATCAACCCGTGGATGGACCCCGCAAAGCCGGTCGATCCCGCGCTCGCCCTCTTCCAGTGGGAGGACCTCCGCGACCGGTACCGCTCGCTGGGCCACGCCGTCGAGATCCTGCAGCCGCTGCCCGGCCTGCCGGACATGGTGTTCGCGGCGAACGGCGCGACCGTGGTGGACGGACGGGTCTTCGGCGCCCGCTTCGCCAATGTCGAGCGCAAGGCGGAGGCCCCGGCGCACCGCGACTGGTTCCTCAGCCGCGGCTACACCCACGTCCACGACCCGCAGCACATCAACGAGGGCGAGGGCGACTTCGCGGTCACCGAAAGCTGGCTGCTGGCCGGCAAGGGCTTCCGCAGCAGCCCGCTGTCGCACTCCGAGCTCCAGGAGTACTTCGGCAGGCCCGTGATCGGCCTGGAGCTCACCGACCCGCACTTCTACCACCTGGACACGGCGCTGTGCGTGCTCTCCGGCGACGAGATCATGTACTACCCGGACGCCTTCTCCCCCGGCAGCCGGTCGGTGCTGCGCCGGCTCTTCCCCGACGCGCTGATCGCCACCCGCGACGACGCCCTCGCCTTCGGCATGAACTGCGTCAGCGACGGTCTGAACGTCCTGGTCCCGGCCGCGGCGAAGGGGCTGCTCAAGCCGCTGCGGGAGCGCGGTTTCGAGCCGCTCACGGTCGACATGTCCGAACTGCACAAGGCGGGCGGCAGCGTGAAGTGCTGCACCATGGAGCTGCGCGACTGACCGTGATACGAAGGGGCCCATGGTTCAGCAGCCGCAGTCGCCGCGGTCCCACCGGCCCCTTCGGACCACCTACGACGCCGTGATCGTGGGCGGCGGCCACAACGGCCTGGTCGCCGCCGCGTACCTCGCGCGGGCCGGCCGCTCGGTGCTGCTGCTGGAGCGCCTGCCCTCGACCGGCGGCGCCGCCGTCTCGACGCGGGCGTTCAGCGGCTTCGACGCGCGGCTGTCGCGCTACTCGTACCTCGTGAGCCTGCTGCCCCGGAAGATCATCGACGACCTGGGGCTGCGCTTCGCGGTGCGGCGGCGCCGGATCTCCTCGTACACCCCGCACGGGGACGGCGGCCTGCTCGTGGACGCCGGGTCGGCCGCCCGCACCCGGGAGAGCTTCGTGCGGCTCACCGGCTCCGACCGCGACTTCGAGGCGTGGCAGCGCTTCTACGGGATGACGCAGCGGGTCGCCGAGCGGGTCTTCCCGACGCTGACCGGGCCGCTGCCCTCGCGCGGCGAGCTGGAGCGGATCGTGGACGACAAGGCGGCCTGGGAGCAGTTGTTCGAACGGCCGCTGGGCGAGAGCGTCGAGGCGGCGTTCGAGGACGACGTGGTGCGGGGCGTGGTGCTCACCGACGCCCTCATCGGCACCTTCACGCACGCCCACGACCCCTCGCTGCTGCAGAACCGCTGTTTCCTCTACCACGTGATCGGCGGCGGCACCGGCGACTGGGACGTGCCCGTCGGCGGCATGGGCGCGCTCACCGACGCCCTGGCGGACGCGGCGCGGGCGGCCGGGGCGGAGATCCTCACCGGCACCGAGGTCACCGCGCTCGCCACGGACGGGACCCGGGCGGAGGTGGACTTCGACGGCGGCCGCGTGTCGGCCCGGCACGTCCTGGTCAACGCCTCGCCGCACGCCCTGGCCGGACTGCTCGGCGAGCCCGCCCCGGACCGGCCCGAGGGCGCCCAGCTCAAGGTCAACATGCTGCTGCGCCGCCTGCCGCGGCTGCGGGACGCGGACGCGGACCCGCACGAGGCGTTCTCCGGCACCTTCCACATCGCCGAGTCCTACAGCGGGCTGCAGAGCGCGTACGAGGAGGCCGCGGCGGGGGCGGTGCCCACGGCCCCGCCGTCGGAGATCTACTGCCACTCGCTGACCGACCCCACGATCCTGGCCCCCGGGCTCGTCGCGGAGGGCATGCACACCCTCACCCTGTTCGGGCTGCACGCTCCCGCGCGGCTCTTCGCGGCCGACCCCGCCGGGGCGAAGGACGCCCTGCTGAGGGCCACGCTCGCGCAGCTCGACGCGGTGCTCGCGGAGCCGCTGGCGGACTGCCTGGCCGTCGACGCGGACGGGCGGCCGTGCATCGAGGCCAAGTCGCCGCTGGACCTGGAACGGGAGGTCGGCCTGCCCGGCGGGCACATCTTCCACCGGGACCTGTCCTTCCCGTACGCGCGGGAGGACGGTGCGGACGGCGAGGACGCCGGCCCCTGGGGCGTCGGGACGGCCCACGCCAATGTGCTGCTCTGCGGCGCGGGCGCCGTCCGGGGCGGCGGCGTCAGCGGCATCCCGGGCCACAACGCGGCCATGGCGGTACTGGGCGCCTGACGGCGCGGGACCGGGTTGGGCAGACCTTGCCCCACGCCGCCACGCGCCGAAGGGACCGGGCCCCTGGCGACCGCGGGCTGCTCGGCGATGTCCACCGGCACAGGGCTCGCGACGTCCCACGCGAAGGTTCGGCCCGGCGCCCAAGCCCGCCACGCAACGCAACACAGCCGGAACGCCCCCCACCGGCTACTCCTCGGCGGCTTCCGGGGCGGCCACGCGTCGGCCCGGGCAGGAAGGCGGCACAGCCGAACTCCTCGTCGTCCACCTGCGGCAGCAACCCGGCGGGGCGACGACCCGCGGCCGGCTCAGGGCAACGTGCCGCCCGCGGACCAGCCCGGGAGCCCGCCTCCCGGACCGGCTACTCCTCAGCCGCCTTCGGGGGCGGCCAGACCTCGCCCCAGGCCACGTCGCACGCCAGCCGGCACAGGGCAACGTGCCGCTCCGGCGTCGGCCCGGGCTCGTCCACCTGCGGCAACGACCCGCCCCTGGCTCGGCGGCGCGACGCCCCACGCCCGGACCGGCTACTCCTCGGCCGCCTCCGGGGGCGGCCACGCGTCGCCCCACGCCACGTCGCGCGCCGCCCGGTACAGGGGGCCCTGCCGTTTGCTGACCGTGGTGCGCCGCAGACCCTCCTCGACGGTGCACAGGTCGATCAGCACCTGCCCCTTGCGGATCTGCGGGTGGCGCACGACCCGGTCCGGCGCGGGCCCGGCGGGGAAGCGGGCGGCCGCGACATAGCTGAACTTCTCGTCCTCGTAGGGCAGCGAGCCGCCCTTGACCTGGCGGTGCAGCGAGGTCCGGGCGACGCGGGCGGCGAAGTGGCACCAGTCGGGGGCCTGCACCGGGCAGGCCCCGTCGTGCGGGCAGGGCGCGAGGACGTGGAGGCCGGCCGCGACGAGGGCGTCGCGGGCGGCGAGCACCCGGGCGTAGCCGTCGGGGGTGCCCGGTTCGACGACGAGGACGGCGCCGCGCGCGGCGCGGGCGGCCTCGGCGACGACGGCCTCGCGGTCGGCGTCGGCCAGTTCGCCGATGACGTACGAGAGCGTGATCAGGTCGGCCTCGGGAAGCCGCGCCGCCGTGCCCAGCGGCGCCTTCACCCACTGCGCCTGCCGTACGGCCTCGTGCCCGGCGGCGCCGGCCAGGTCGCGGCCGAGGGTGAGGGCGGCGTCCGACCAGTCCAGGACGGTGCTGGTGTGCGTGCCCTCGTCCCAGGCGTCGGCGACGGCCCAGGTCGCGGCGCCCGTGCCGCCGCCCACGTCGAGGTGGCTGTCCGGCGCCCACCTCCCTGCCCGGTCGCGGAACTCCGCGAGCGCCGCGGACACGGCCGCGTAGGTCGCGGGCATGCGGTAGGACGCGTAGGCCGCCACGTCGGAGCGGTCGCGGAGGATCGGCGTGCTGCTGGGCGTACGCCCCCGGTAGGTGGCGATCAGGCGGTCGACGGCCTGGGCGGCGCGGCCCGGGGGGAGCCCGTCGAGGAGATCGGCGAGGGCGGCATGCAGAGTGGACACAAGGGACAAGGGTAAGGGCCCCTTCCGCATCGCCCGCCCCGCCGGACATCACCCGGACGGCCGAACGGGTGGACGATCGTTCGCCGGCCGCCCGGGTCCGGCCCGCGACGGGCAAACCCACCGGTTGATCTCCACACGCCGCAACACAGGCGCAATCAGCCACAAAAGGGCGGACGCTTCACTGGAGTGGTCAGATCCAGCCGAACGTGAACTTCAGGACAACGGACCTCCGAAATTTCGTAAACCGCAGCGAACGTACAACTGTTTGGCATAGCGTTCCGGCTTACTACGGCACACCGCTGCTTGGGGAAGTGGCTGGCGTGCCCACTTTGTCGCGTTGTGCCAGGGGGGTCCATGCGGCGGGTCGGTACACCCAGTTCGGAAGAGATGGATACAACTCCCGTGCAGGGCCGCGCTGTCGCGGCACCGCACGGGTCGAGCGACAAGGCGCGCTGGTACCTCCCGGTGGCCGTCGTCACCGACGCCGCCGGGGCCGGGGTGCCCGTCGGGCTCGTCTTCGACGCCACCGGCCAGCCGCATCCCCTGCTCTGCGCGGGGACCGCGGCGCTGTCATGGGCCTGTGTGCAGGCGGGGCGGCACCGTTACGCGAGCCGGGTGCTGGGCGAGTCCCGCAGCGCGCGTTCGGTGCTCCACGACTGGCTGATCCTGCTGGGCGTGCTGGCCATCGTCCGCACCGTGGTGGGCGAGGCCTCCGAGCCGCTGGTGGCGCTGCTGGCGCTCACCCCGGGGCTGCTGCTGACCGCCGTCTGCCGCAAACTGACGTACCACCACCTGATCGCGTCGCGGCGCGTGGCCCACGCCGTGCGCCGGGTGCTCGTGGTGGGCGAGCCCAGCGCGGCGGACTACGTGGTCGACCATCTCGCGGCGCGCACCGACCACGAGTACGTGGTGGTCGGCGCGGTCCCGGTCGGCCTGGCCAACCTGGAGTGCGGCGCCCCGGTCGCCGCCCGGCTGGACTCGCTGCCGCCGGCCCGTCCGAGCGGCGACTCGGGCGCGGTCCTGGCCGCCGCCCGCGAACTCGGCGCGGACCTGCTGCTGGTGGCGCCCGGTCCGCGGATGGCCGGGGAGCGGCTGCGCCGGCTGTCGTGGGCGGTGCACGACGCGGGGGTGCCGCTGGCCGTCCTGCCCGGTCTGACCGATGTCTCCGAGCGCCGTGTGGAGCTCGCCTCCGCCGCCGGGCTCACGCTCCTGCACATCAGCCCGCCGGTGCGGCGCGGGGTGCAGATCACCCTCAAGTCGGCGCTGGACCGGGTCGGGGCGGGGGTCGGACTCCTGCTGCTCTCCCCGCTGTTCGGGCTCATCGCGGCGGCCATCCGGCTGGGCTCCAAGGGCCCTGTGTTCTACCGGCAGATCCGGCACGGGCTGGACTGCGCGCCCTTCACGATGTGGAAGTTCCGCACGATGGTGGCCGACGCGGACGACCGCAAGCCGGAACTGGCGCCCGCCAACGAGAACGACGGCCTGATGTTCAAGATGCGCCGCGACCCCCGGGTCACCCGGGTCGGGCGCATCCTGCGCCGCTGCTCGCTGGACGAACTGCCCCAGCTCCTCAACGTTCTACGGGGTGACATGTCCCTGGTGGGTCCGCGTCCGCCGCTGCCCGACGAGGTCGCGCGCTACGACGAGGTCGAGCTGCGGCGGCTGGCGGTCAAGCCGGGCCTGACCGGCCTGTGGCAGGTCAGCGGGCGCTCCGAGCTCTCCTGGGACGAGACCCTCCAGCTCGACCTGCGCTACGTGGACAACTGGACGTTCACCAGCGACGTCGACCTGATGGCCCGTACGCTCCGGGCCGTGGTCGACGGCCGCGGAGCGTACTGATGCCCCGCGGCTCAGCCCGCGCCGTGCTCCCGCCACCAGGCATAGGTCGAGGCGATGCCGTCGGACAGGGCGATCTCCGGCTTCCAGCCGAGGCCGGTCAGCCGGGAGACGTCGAGCAGCTTGCGCGGGGTGCCGTCGGGCTTGCCGGTGTCCCAGGCGATGTCGCCCTCGTAGCCGACGACCTCCCGTACGGCCTCGGCCAGTTCGCGGATGGTCAGATCGGTGCCGCAGCCGATGTTGACCGGCTCGTCGCCGTCGTAGGCGCGCAGCAGCAGCGCGCAGGCGGCGGCGAGGTCGTCCACGTGCAGGAACTCCCGGCGCGGTGTGCCGGAACCCCACAGCACCACCTCGGGGGACCCGGCCGACCGCGCCTCGTGGAAGCGGCGGATCAGGGCCGGCAGCACGTGCGAGGACGCGAGGTCGAAGTTGTCGCCGGGCCCGTAGAGGTTGGTCGGCATGGCGGAGACGAAGGACGCGCCGTACTGCCGCCGGTAGGACTGCACTTGGACGATGCCCGCGATCTTGGCCAGCGCGTACGCCTCGTTCGTCGGCTCCAGCGGGCCGGTGAGCAGGGCGTCCTCGCGGATCGGCTGGGGCGCGTGCTTGGGGTAGATGCAGGACGAGCCGAGGAAGAGCAGCCGGGCGACCCGGGCGGCGTGCGCACCGGCGATCACGCTCAGCTGGATCCGCAGGTTGTCCTCCAGGAACTGCACCGGGTAGGTGCTGTTGGCCATGATGCCGCCCACCTTGGCGGCCGCCAGCACCACCGCGTCCGGGCGGGTCCCGGTCAGGAACGCCTCGGTGCGGGCCGCGTCGCGCAGGTCGAGCTCGTCGCGGCCGCGGGTGATCACCTCGTGGCCGTCGGCCTCCAACCGGCGGACAAGCGCCGATCCGACCAGTCCGCGGTGGCCCGCGACGAAGATCCGGGCACGCTCCGGCAGGGTTGCGTTCGCTTGGGTCATGACAGGCGATTCTGCCAGCCCGGGTCACCCCATAGGGGCTGAACCCAAACATCTGTACGCAAAGGAAACATATCCGACCCCAGGGGGGACAGCGCATGGGCAAGAGCGCCCTGATCACGGGTGTCACCGGCCAGGACGGCTCCTATCTCGCGGAGCTGCTGCTGAGCAAGGGCTACACGGTGCACGGCCTCGTCAGACGGTCGTCCAGCTTCAACACCGAGCGGATCGACCACATCTACCAGGGGCCCCAGGAGGCGAATCGTTCCTTCACGCTTCACCACGCCGACCTCTCCGACGGCGTGGCCCTGGTCAACCTGCTGCGCGACCTGCGCCCCGACGAGGTCTACAACCTGGGCGCGCAGTCCCATGTCCGCGTCTCCTTCGACGCGCCGCTCTACACCGGCGACGTCACCGGCCTCGGCTCGATCCGGCTGCTGGAGGCCGTGCGCGCCAGCGGCGTCGACACCCGCGTCTACCAGGCCTCTTCGTCCGAGATGTACGGCGCCACCCCGCCGCCGCAGAACGAGCGGACGCCCTTCCACCCGCGCAGCCCCTACGGCTGCGCCAAGGTCTACGGCTACTGGGCGACCGTCAACTACCGCGAGGCGTACGACATGTTCGCGGTCAACGGCATCCTGTTCAACCACGAGTCCCCGCGCCGCGGCGAGACCTTCGTGACCCGCAAGATCACCCGCGCCGTCGCCCGCATCAAGGCGGGCCTGCAGGACCGGCTCTACCTGGGCAACCTCGACGCGGTCCGGGACTGGGGCTACGCACCCGAGTACGTCGAGGCGATGTGGCTGATGCTCCAGCGCGACACCCCGGACGACTACGTGGTGGCCACCGGGGAGGCCGCCACCGTACGGCAGTTCCTGGAGACCTCCTTCGCGCACGCCGGCCTCGACCCGGCGGAGTACGTGCGCTACGACCCCAAGTACGAGCGCCCCAGCGAGGTCGACGCCCTCATCGGCGACGCGAGCAAGGCCGCCGACCTGCTCGGCTGGAAGCCCTCGGTGCGAGTGGACGAACTGGCCCGGATCATGGTCGACGCGGACTGCGAGCAGGTCGCGCGGCAGCTCGCGGGCGCGACCGTGCGCATCGACCGCTGACGCGGCCGCCGGGCTCCCGGCGGCTCCGCGCTCCACCGCTCTCCGGCCCGCACCTGGCCATATCTGCCTGCACAGGGGCGAACTCCCCCTCGCAGATGTCGGGCAGGGAACATCCGGCCGGGTATGCGGTGAACACAATTTCGTCAAACTTTCTACCGGCCCTGTTCGCACACCCCTACGCTGCGGTCCACAGGCGGGCGATTGGGCCGCTTGTGGACGAGTGGGCCTTGGGGGGCACATGCGAAGACTTGGGGCAATGACGGCCGCCGGTGCGCTGGTCGCGGGCGCGCTGGCCGGGGCGGGGATGGCGGCGGCGCCCGCCGCGACGGCGCTCACCTCGCCGGTGGCCATGACCGCCGACGACCTGCCGACCTGGCAGACCAACGGCATCGTCTGGGCGATGGCCCAGGCGCAGGGGGTCGTCTACGCGGGCGGCACCTTCTCCACCGTCCGGCCGCCGGGATCGGGGCCGGGCAGCAACGAGCAGCCGGCGGTGAACTTCGCCGCCTTCGACGCCTCGACGGGCGCGCCGACCGGCTGCAAGCTGTCGTTCACCATCGGCGCGGGCAGCACGGCCACCGTGCGGGCGCTGGCGGTCTCGCCGGACGGCGGAACGCTCTACGCGGGCGGGTACTTCAGCGCCGTCAACGGCGTCCAGGTCAACAGCCTGACCGCCGTCGACCTCGCCACCTGCACCCCGATCGCCTCCTTCCACCCGGCGGTCTCCGCGACCGTGCGGGCGCTCGACGCGACCGCGGACACCGTCTACGCGGGCGGCGACTTCACCACGGTCGCCGGTCAGTCCCGCCGCTACTTCGCGGCACTGACCTCCTCGGGGTCCCTGACCTCGTGGAACCCGGCCGGCGACAAGCCCGGGCGCGCGGTGCAGGTCACCCCGGACGGCGGCCACGTCATGATCGGCGGGGACTTCGACACGATCGGGGGCGCCGACTCGCACGCCCTGGCGGTGGTCGACGGCGGCGACGGGACGCTCACGAAGGCGTACCCGATGGGCTTCTTCCCGGCGACCTCGGTCGTCAAGGACATCACCCGCGACGCCACCGGCCTCTACGCGGGCAACGAGGGCACCGGCGGCGGCGTGTTCGACGGCCGTACCGCCTTCGACGCGGGCAGCTTCGACCAGCGCTGGCGCGACACCTGCCTGGGCGCCACCCAGTCCGTAGAGGTCTACCAAACCGTGCTGTACAGCGGCTCGCACGCGCACGACTGCAGCAGCATGGGCGAGTACCCCGACCAGCGGCGCAAGCACCTGCTGGCGGAGTCGGTGACCGATCCGCACCTGCTCGGCTGGTTCCCCGACACCAACGACGGGCTCGGGGAGGGCATCGGCCCGCGCGTGATGGCGGTCTCGTCGCGGAACAGCACCGACTACCTGTGGGTCGGCGGCGAGTTCACCACCGTCGACGGCAGCGCGCAGCAGGGCCTGACCCGCTTCGCGTCCGGCCCCGACACCGGCAACCCGACCACGCCGGAGGCCGGGGCGGCCAGTCTGTCGGCCGGCAAGGCCAAGGTGACCTGGCAGGCGAGCCTGGACAACGACGACAGCGTGCTGACGTACAAGGTCTACCGGGACGGGGGCGCCACCCCCGTGTACACGACGACCGCCACCTCCATGCCGTGGGTGCGTCCGCAGCTGAGCTTCACCGACTCCGGTCTCACCCCCGGCTCCACCCACAGCTACCGGGTGTCGGCCGGTGACGGGACCAACACCAGCCCGCTGTCCTCCACCGCCACGGTGACCGTCGCCTCGGGCAGCAACAGCTACGCGGCCGCGGTCCTGGACGACGGGGCCACGCTGTACTGGCGCTACGACGAGACGGGCGGCACCTACGCGGCCGACGCCTCCAGCGCCGACGACAACGGCGACTACGTCGGCGGCCCGTCCTACCGGCAGACCCCGGCCGCGGTGACCGGGCCCAGCACGGCGATCGGCTTCAACGGCTCGAACCAGTGGGTCTACAGCGACCGCAGCCACAGCCGGCCGGCCACCTTCTCCGTGGAGTCGTGGTTCCGGACCACCACGACCTCGGGCGGCAAGATCGTCGGCTTCGGCAACTCGACCACCGGCACCAGCGGCCAGTACGACAAGCACGTCTACATGACCAACGACGGCCGACTGGTCTTCGGCGTCTACACCGGGGCCACCAACACCGTCACCACCGGCACGTCCTACAACGACGGCGACTGGCACCACGTCGTCGCCACCCAGGACGGCGGCGGCATGAAGCTCTACGTCGACGGGGTCCTGGCCGGCACCAACCCGCAGAGCGGCAACGAGAACTACACCGGCTACTGGCGCGCGGGCGGGGACAACCTCAACGGCTGGCCCCTGCAACCCTCCAGCAACTACTTCAACGGGCAGATCGACGAGACGGCGGTCTACCCGGCCGCGCTGACCGCCGCCCAGATCGCCCACCACTACGAGCTGGCCAGTGCGCCCGCCGACACGGTGACCACGCTGACCGCGGCCGAGGACACGTACGTCAACGCCGGGGCGCCGTCGGCCAATTACGGCACCTCCGGCTCGCTCGCGGTGCGCGGCAGCTCGGCGTACCTGACCTATCTGCGCTTCAGCCTGCCGGCCGCCCCGGCCGGCCAGACCCTGAAGAGCGCGTTCCTGCGGCTGACCACCAGCACCGACCCGGCCGCCGGGACCAACGACACCGCCAACGTGGTGCCGGTGACCGGCGCCTGGACGGAGGCCGGGGCCACGTACGCCAACCGCCCGGCGCTGTCCTCGACGGTGCTCGGCAGCCTGACGGGTGCCACGGCGATCTCCACGGCGTACGCGGTACCGCTGGACGCCGCCCAGCTCAGCGGGGCGCTCGGCGGCTCGTACGCGATGGCGGTGACCAGTACCGGGACCGACGCGCTGTGGCTGTGGTCGCGGCAGGCGCCGTCCTCGGCGAACGCGCCGAGGCTGGTGCTGACGTTCGGCTCCTAGCGGGGCAATCCGGAGACCCCGGCGGAAAGTACGCGCCGGGGTCTCCTCCGGGCCGCCCGGTACGGCGTACGCTGCCGTGCCAGGCGGTTCGTCGCTTCGCCGCCGGGGGTCGCGAGGGCTGGGGGGCTCATGCGCGCTGCGGGAACCACAAGAACGGCGAGAACGCTTTCGGCCGCGCTCGCACTGACGGCGGCGTCACTGGCCGGGGCGGGGGTCGCGACCGCGCCGCCCGCCGCGGCGCTCACGGCACCGGTCGCGATGACCGCCGACCCGCTGCCGACGTGGCAGACCAACGGGGTCGTGTGGGCGATGGCCCAGCAGGGCGGCACCGTCTTCGCGGGCGGCACCTTCTCCGTCGTCCGGTCCTCCGGTGCGGGCACGACCACGCAGCCCGCCGTCAACTTCGCCGCCTTCGACGCGGCGACCGGCGCGCCCACCGGCTGCCGGCTCTCCTTCACCATCGGCTCGGGCACCGCGACCGTGCGCGCGCTGGAGGTCTCGCCGGACGGGCGGACGCTGTACGCCGGCGGCTGGTTCAACGCCGTCAACGGCGTCACCGTCAGCAGCCTGGCCGCGATCGACATCGCCACCTGCACCCCGGTGGCCTCGTTCCGGCCGTCGTTCTCGGCCACGGTGCGGGCGCTGGCGGTCACCGGCGACACCGTCTACGCGGGCGGCGACTTCACCTCGGTCGCGGGCCAGTCCCGGTCGCGCTTCGCCGCCCTGTCCACGGCCGGGGCGCTGCGCGCCTGGAACCCGGACGCCGACAAGCCCGGCCGGGCGATCCAGCTCACCCCGGACGGCGCGCACGCCGTCATCGGCGGGGACTTCGACACCGTCGGCGGCACCGGCTCGCACGCGCTGGCCGTCGTCGACACCGCGGGCGGCGCCCTGACCCGCGCCTACCCGGTGGGCTTCATCCCGCCGACGTCGGTGGTCAAGGACCTCACCGCCGACGCGACGGCGGTCTTCACCGCCAACGAGGGCACCGGAGGCGGGGTGTTCGACGGCCGCATCGCCCTGAACACCTCCGACTTCGGGCAGCGCTGGCGGGACAACTGCCTGGGCGCCACCCAGTCCGTCGTCGTGTACCGCACGGTGCTCTACAGCGGCTCGCACGCGCACGACTGCAGCAGCATGGGCGAGTACCCCAACCAGCGGCGCAAGCACCTGCTGGCGGAGTCGGTGGACGACCCGGTGCTGCTGCCCTGGTTCCCCGACACCAACGACGGCATCGGCGAGGGCCTGGGGCCGCGGGTGATGACGGTGGCCTCCTCCGGCGGCACCGACTACCTGTGGGTGGGCGGCGAGTTCACCACCGTCGCCGGGGCCGCCCAGCAGGGCCTGACGCGCTTCGCCTCCGGCCCCGACACCGGGGCGCCGAGCGTGCCCGAGGTGAACGTCTCCAGCATCCGGGCCGGTGAGGTCGCGGTGCGCTGGCGGTCCAGCCTGGACCTGGACGACGGGCCGCTGACCTACCGCGTGTACCGCGACGGCTCGGGCACGCCGGTGTACACCACCACCGGCCCCTCGCTGCCGTGGTCCCGCCCGCAGTTCACCTTCACCGACACCTCGGTCACCCCGGGCACCTCGCACTCGTACCGGGTCAGCGCGAGCGACGGCACCAACACCAGTGCCCAGTCCGCCGCCCAGTCGGTGACGGCGGCGAGCGGCACGCAGGCGTACCCCGCGCGGGTCGTCGCCGACGGCGCGACGCTGTACTGGCGCTACGAGGAGGCCTCCGGCCAGTTCGGCGCCGACTCCTCGCCGGGCGGCGACAACGCGGTCTACCTCAACGGGCCGCTGTACCGGCAGAGTCCGGGCGCGGTGCCCGGCGGCGGTACGGCCATGGGCTTCAACGGCACCAACGACTACGCCTACAGCGACGCCCGGCACCCGCGCCCGGCCGCGTACAGCATCGAGACCTGGTTCCGGACGACGACCACTTCCGGCGGCCGGCTGATCGGCTTCGGCGACCGCAATGTCGACGACAACCTGAGCGCGAGCTACGACAAGCACCTCTACATGACCAACGACGGCCGGCTGGTCTTCGGCGCGTACTCCGGCGGCACCCGCACCGTCGCCACCGCCGGCGCCTGGAACGACGGCGCCTGGCACCACGTCGTCGCCACGCAGGGCGGCGACGGCATGAAGCTCTACGTCGACGGGGCCCTGTCGGCCTCCGGCACGACCACCACCAGCCAGGACTACGCGGGCTACTGGCGGGTCGGCGGCGACAACCTCGCCGGCTGGCCGTCGCAGCCGGCGAGCAACTTCTTCTCCGGTCAGCTGGACGAGACCGCCGTGTACCCGCACGTGCTGACCGCCGCCCAGGTCGCCGCCCACCACACCCTGGGCACCGGCGGGGGCGGCACACCGCCGCCGCAGGACACCCAGGTCACGGTGGCGGCCGCCGAGGACACGTACGTCAACGCCGGGGCGCCGTCGAGCAACTTCGGCACCTCCGGGTCGCTGGCCGTGCGCGGCAGTTCGGCGTACGTCAGCTATCTGCGGTTCGCGCTGCCGTCCGCGCCCGCCGGGACCGTGCTGAAGTCGGCGGCACTGCGGCTGCGCACCAACTCCGACCCCACCGCGGGCTCCGCCGACACCGTGAGCGTCGTCCCGGTCACCGGGGCCTGGACCGAGACGGGCGCGACGTACACCAACCGGCCGGCCCTGTCCGCCACGGTGCTGGGCACGCTCAGCGGCGCGACGGCCTCCCAGACCACGTACACGGCGGCGCTGAGCGCCTCGGGGCTGAGCGGGTCGCTGGGCGGCTCCTGCGACCTGGCGCTCACCAGCGCCGGTACGGACGCGCTGTGGCTGTGGTCGAGCGAAGCGGCGGGCACCGGGAACCGTCCGGAACTCGTTCTGACATTCGGCGCACCTTAGTGCTCACTTTTTCTTCAAACCACGTCCATCGGACGTATGCCACGCCCTACCCTGCCGTGCACGGGCACCGAAGGGGAGGCCCGGGTTCTGGGGGCCTTGGGGGGCACATGAGAAAGCTCAGATCCATATCCGCCGCCTTGACCGTGGCGGCGGGTTCGCTGGCGGCCGGCGCGGTGGCACCGCAGCCGGCCGGGGCGCTGACCGCACCGGTGTCGATCACCGCCGACGCGCTGCCGACCTGGCAGACCAACGGCATCGTCTTCGCGATGGCGGAGGCGAACGGGACGGTCTTCGCGGGCGGCACCTTCTCGTCGATCCGGCCGTCCGGGGAGGCGGCCGGCGGCGCGGGCGAGCAGGAGGCGGTCAACTTCGCCGCCTTCGACGCGGCGACCGGCGCACCGACGGGCTGCAAGCTGTCGTTCACCGTCGGCTCCGGGACGGCGACCGTGCGCGCGCTGGCCGTCTCGCCGGACGGCACCACCCTGTACGCCGGCGGCTTCTTCGGCGCGGTCAACGGGACGCCGGTCAGCAGCCTGGCGGCCGTCGACACCGCCACCTGCACCGTGAAGTCCGGCTTCGGGGTCGCGGTCAACGCCACCGTGCGCGCCCTCGCCGTCAGCGACGACACCGTCTACCTGGGCGGCGACTTCTCCTCCGTCGGCGGCCAGGCGCGCAGCAACTTCGCGGCCGTGAGCACGACCGGCGCGGTCACCCCCTTCACCGCCGACGGCGACGCGCCGGGCCGCGCGCTGACGCTGACCCCGGACGGGACCAGGGCGATCCTGGGCGGCGACTTCGACCGCGTCAACGGGACGGCCTCGCACGCGCTGGCCGTGGTCGACGCCGTCAGCGGCGCGGTGGTCAAGGGCTACGGCTCCTCCTTCATCCCGTCCACCTCGGTCGTCAAGGACATCGCCACCGACGCGACCGGCTTCTACACCGGCAACGAGGGCACCGGCGGCGGCGTCTTCGACGGGCGCATCGCGATCAACCTGAGCGACCTCAACCAGCGCTGGCGGGACACCTGCCTGGGCGCCACCCAGTCGGTCGAGGTCTACAAGGACGTGCTGTACAGCGGCTCGCACGCGCACGACTGCAGCACCATGGGTGAGTACCCCAACCAGCGGCGCAAGCACCTGCTCGCGCAAGGCGTGGACAACCCGGCGAAGCTGGGGTGGTTCCCCGACACCAACGACGGCCTGGGCGAGGGCATCGGCCCGCGCGCCATGAGCCTGGCCTCCGCCGGCGGCACCGACTACCTGTGGGTCGGCGGCGAGTTCACCACCGTCAACGGCGTCGCCCAGCAGGGTCTGACCCGCTTCTCCTCCGGTCCCGACACCGGGGTGCCGACCACGCCGAACGTCAACGCCTCCAGCGTGACACCGGGCTCGGTCGACGTCCGCATCCAGACCAGCCTGGACCTGGACGACAGCTCGCTGACCTACCGCGTGTACAAGAACGGCGGCACGACCCCGGTGTACACCACGACGGCCTCGTCGCTGCCCTGGGTGCGCCCGCAGCTCACCTGGACCGACACCGACGTGACCGCGGGCGCCACGTACACCTACCGCGTGACGGCGAGCGACGGCACCAACACCACCGTCAAGTCCCCGACCCAGACGGTGACCGCGGCGACCGTGCCCGAGGCGTACCCGACGCAGGTCCTCGCCGACGGGGCCACGCTGTACTGGCGCTACAACGAGACGGCCAACACCTTCGTCGCCGACAACTCCCCCGCGGACGACGGCGGCAACCACGTCGGCGGCCCGACCCGCGGCGTCAGCCCGGGCGCGCTGACCGGCTCGGCCAGCACGGCCGTCACCTACAACGGCACGACGCAGTGGTCGTACAGCGACGCCAAGCACAGCCGCCCGTCCGCGTACAGCATCGAGACCTGGTTCAGGACGACCACCACCTCCGGCGGGAAGCTCGTCGGCTTCGGCGACCGCACCTCCGAGATCAGCGCCACCACCGACAAGCACGTCTACATGACCAACGCGGGCCGGCTGATCTTCGGTGTGCGCAGCGGCAGCAACCGCACCGTCACCACCTCCGCGGCCTACAACGACGGCCAGTGGCACCACGTCGTCGCCACGCAGGGCTCGACGGGGATGCGGCTGTACGTCGACGGCGCGCTGCAGGCGTCCAGTTCCTTCACCACCGGGGGCACCGACTACACCGGCTACTGGCACGTCGGCGGGGACAACCTGTCGGGCTGGACCAGCCGCCCCACCAGCAACTACTTCGCGGGCTCCCTCGACGAGACCGCGATCTACCCGAGCGCCCTGTCGGCGGCGCAGATCGCCCGGCACTACACCCTGGGGAAGAACGGATGACCCGCGCACCCCGCCGGGTCCGCCTCGCCGCCGCCGTCCTCGTGACGGCGGCGGCGGTGCTGCTCACCGGCTGCTCGAGCGGCTCCGGCAGTTCCGGCACCTCCGCCGGCGACCGGGCCGCGCAGGGCGCACCGGCTCCCGCCGCGACCGCGACCGCTCCCGCCGCCCCGTCCGCACCCGCCACGGACACCGCCACCGCGCCTGCCGCGCCCGCGGACCCGGCCTCGGACGCCGTGCCCAGCGGGCCCAAGGTCCCCGAGGGCGAACTGACCCCGGTCACCGGCTCCTTCACCAAGAAGGAGAAGGCCTATCTGACCGGTCGGGTCCCCAAGGGCACCGACCCCGCCGCCGTGCTCCAGCTCGGCCAGGAGACCTGCGACCGCATCGCCTCGGTCGCCGCGATCGACAAGGACGCGGCCATCGGCGGCATCATCACCGGCCAGATCGGCGGCGCCCAGGGCGCGGTCACCCATCTGTGCCCGAAGCAGGAGTCCGTCCTCGCGGCCGCCGAGACGGGCTTCGCCGACGGTGCGTACAGGGTCGGTGCCAAGGCGGTGGCGGGCCGCGTCATCACGCCCGGCACGTACCGCGCGCTGACCCCCACCGCGGACTGCACCTGGACGGTGGGGACGAAGTCCGGCACCGCCCACCGGGTCACCGTCACCGCCGCGGCCGGGACCTTCGGCTCCCGCGGCTGCTTCGCGTGGGCCAAGGAGGCCTGATGACCGCACTTGTGAGCAGGCTGCCCCTGGTGGTGGCGATCCCGACCAAGAACGAGGCCGAGAACATCGCCTCGACCGTCGACGCGGTCGCCGGCCACGTCGAGGCCGTCGTGGTCGTCGACTCCGGCAGCACGGACGACACGTGCGCGATCGCCGCGGCGCACGGCGCGCAGGTCGTCCCGTACACCTGGGACGGCGGGTACCCGAAGAAGAAGCAGTGGTGCCTGGAGAACGTCCACCCGGACGTGCCCTGGCTGCTGTTCCTGGACGGCGACGAGGTGCCGACACCGGAACTGCTCGCCGAACTGCGGGAGGTCTTCTCCCGTCCGGTGACGGCCGCCGCCTTCGACATCCCGCTGCTGTACTGGTTCGCCGGACGCCCGCTGCGGCGCGGCCACACCGTCGTCAAGCGCTCGCTGCTGGACCGCACCCGGGTCCGCTACCCGGAGGTCGACGACCTGGCGGCGCCCGGCATGGGCGAGCAGGAGGGCCACTACCAGCCGACGGCGGACGGCCCGGTCGGGCAGCTCAGGGGGCGCATCGAGCACCGCGACCTGGACCCGGTGCGCACCTGGTTCGACCGGCACAACCGCTACTCCGACTGGGAGGCGTGGCTGGAGCACCACCCCGGCACCAAGGAGCAGGTGCGCGGGCTGAAGACCCGTCAGGGGCGGCTGTTCCAGAAGGTGCCGTTCAAGCCGCTGCTCTTCTTCGGCTACACCTATGTCGCCCGGCGGGGCTTCCTCGACGGCCGCGCCGGCTTCGACTACGCGCTGGCGCTCAGTTTCTACCGCTGGCAGATCGGGCTGAAGACCCGCGAGCGGGCGCCTTCCTAGCGTGCTCGTACACCTCCTGGAGGGTGTCGAGCACGGCGTCCAGCGACAGTTCGTCCCGGATGAGGCGCCAGGCGGCCCGCGAGGCCGCCTGGTTCGCCGCCGGCTCCAGCAGGCCCAGTACCGCCGCGGCGACGTCCTCGGGGCGGTGCACGACCCGTCCGGCGCCCGCCCGCTCGATGTCGGGGGCGAGGCCGTTGGACTCCCGTACGACGACGGGTGTGCCCACCGACATCGACTCCAGCAGTGACATCGCGAACGGCTCGTCCACGGAGGGCAGGACGTAGACGTCGGCGGCGCGGAAGGCCTCCAGCGCCTCGGCGTGGCTGAGCGGGCCGACGTGCCGCACCGCGTCCGTCACCCCCAGCGCGCGGACGGCGTCCAGGGTGCCGGCCAGTTCCCCCGAGTCGGGGCCGGCCAGGACGAAGCGGGCGCCGGGGTGCCGCTCCAGCACCGCGGGGATCGCGGCGGCGAAGTCGCGCGGGCGCTTGCGGGTCTGGAAGCGCGCCAGGTAGAGCACGGTCGGCGGGCCGCTGCGCGTCCGCGGCTGGTGCAGCGCGGTGCCGTTGGGCAGCCGTACGGGGCGGGCCAGCCTGCCGGGACCGGCGACGGCCTCCAGCTCGTCGCGCTCCCACGCGGTGAGGTGCAGGACGGCGTCGGCGCGGCGCAGCAGCCGCTTGGTGGCCAGCGCGTCCAGCACCTTGGCGAGCGGCTTGTCACTGGGGTCGATCATGCCGTGGGTCTGCAGCACCAGGGGGCGGCCGCATTGGAGTGCCGCCACCGCCACCGGCAGGGTGATCAGGTCCCGCATGAGATGGACGTGGACGACGTCGGCGGAGCGCACCAGGCGCCGGGCGCCGGCCAGGAGCGACGGCGAGGTGATGCCCGAGACCTCGAAGCGCGGCAGGACGTACCGGGCCTGGAAGACCCGTGCGGGCACGCCTTCCACCGCGCCGGGCAGCCGCCCCGGCGGGAACCCGTCGCCCAGGGTAACGAGTTCGGCGTCGACACCGCGCCCGCGCAGGCCCCCCGCCAGGTTGAGGGCGACCCGGGTGGGGCCGCCGAAGGCGTTGGTGGGCGTGTGCAGGGTGACGACGTGCAGCACCTTCATGGCTGGGGCTCCTTGAGCGGGCGCGCGCCGTCGGCCGTGTGCAGGGTGAGCTCGGGGAGGTCCCCGGCGAGCACGGTCCCTGCGGCGACGACCGCGTGCCGGCCGACGGTGACCCCGGCGAGCACGATCGCGCGGGCCGCGACCCAGGCGCCGTCCTCCACCGTGATGGGCGCGTTGCGGTAGCGGAAGTCGACGGCGCGGTGGTCGTGGCTGCCGGTGCACAGCAGCGCCTCCTGGGAGACGCAGACGTCGGCGCCGATGGTGATGGGCTCCAGGTTGAGCAGCCAGGCGCCCTCGCCGATCCAGCTGCGGTCGCCGACCGTCAGCTTCCAGGGCCACAGCACCCGTACCCGGTGGCGTACGAGCACGCCTTCGCCGATCGTGGCGCCGAAGGCGCGCAGCAGGGCGACCCGCAGCCGTGCCGGGCAGAACCAGGCGGCGAAGACCGTGTTCATCACGGCGAACCACAGGGCCTGGACCGCCTTGCCCCGCCCCTTGTCGTACCCGGCCAGTGTGAAGGCCGACAGATCACGTGCCGTCACGGCGCACCCCCCTGTGTCCCCCGCACCGATGCCCTCCCCGGCATCGTCCGCACAGATTATCGGCGCACACGGTTGCTGGGCAGCCGGATCTATAGACTGCCGGAGGGGAATCGTTGGGGGGCTGTTGCATGGCAGTTCAGACGCACGAAATCCGGCCGCGGGGCCTGCCGCCGGGGGAGGTGGAGGTCCCGGCCGTCTCGCCGCGGGCGCTGCTGTCCCGGGCGCTGGCGGTGCCGCTGATCCTGGGGCTGTCCCTGTTCCTGCCCGCGCTGGTCGCCGTGCAGCCGGGGCCCGGTGTCAAGGACAGCGTCTTCTGGCTTCAGGTGGTGTTGACCTGCTACGCGGGCATCCGCCTCGCGGTGATGGCGCTGACCGCCCATCGCAAGCTGATCCAGGGCTCGTTCTGGCTCTTCGTGTACGTGGCGATGGGCGTCGCCCCACTCGCCCAGGACGTGCTGGACCAGACGCCGACGCCGGTGGTCGGCACCCGGGCGGACCTGCTGGTGGCGGTCGCGCTGGTGCTCGTCGGGTGCGCCGCGTTCGACGTCGGCACGCTGCTGTCGCGGCACCGCCCCGTCCGGCGGGCCCGGCGGCGGGAGCGCTCGGCGTCCTTCCACCGCAGGCGGGTGTTCCTGCTGGCGGCGGTCGCCTTCGTCGGCAGCGCGCTGCTGGTGGTCAAACTCGGCGGTCCCGCGGTGTTCTTCAGCAGCCGGCAGGCGATCACCGACACCATCCGCGCCGACGGCGCCGCCTCCGCCGAGTCCAACGTGGGCTCCGCCTTCCTGCGCGGCTTCGGCACCGTGCCGGCGCTGGTGGCCCTGCTGATCTTCACACGCTGGCTGGTGACCTCCCGGCGGGCCCGGCGCCGGCCGCTGGTCATCGCCACGTGGGGCGCCCTGCTGCTGCTGAATGCGGTGGTCAACAACCCCGTCTCCAACCCCCGTTACTGGTTCCTGACGGTGCTGTTCTCCTTTCTGTTCACCGCCTTCCCGAGAAGTCCCGCGATGTACCGGGCGGCGCTGGCCCTCGGCGTCGCCGGCGCCCTGGTGGTCTTCCCCTTCGCCGACCGCTTCCGCTACGACGCCGGCGGCTACAAGCCGGTGGAGACCACGTCGGTCTTCGAGCCGCTGGCGGTCAAGGACTACGACCAGGTGGGCATGTTCGCCAACACCGTCACCTTCGCCGACAGCGGGCCCGGCCACTTCTACGGCCGGCAGATCGCCGGCTCCGCGTTCTTCTTCGTCCCGCGCTCGGTGTGGCCGGGCAAACCGCGCGACACCGGGGTCATGATCGGCCAGTGGATGGGCATGAAGAACGTCAACCTCTCCTCCCCGCTGTGGGCGGAGTTGTGGATCGACTTCGGCGCCGGGGGCGTCGTCGCGGGCTTCCTCGGCCTCGGCTACCTCTCGGCGCGCGGCGACCGCGCCTACGCCCGGCGGACCTCCGTCGACCGCCGCCCCGGCAATGTCATGGCGATCGTCATCCCGCTGATCGCCGGGTACTCCTTCATCCTGCTGCGCGGCCCGCTGCTCCAGGCCTCGGGCCGCATCGGTGTGGCACTGATCTGCTTCGCCCTGGTGACCACCCTGCGCGCCGACAGGCGACGGCTGCTGGGCTGACCGGTCGCGCCGCTTACTGCGCGGAGGCCCCCGCGGCGGACGGGGCCAGCGCGTCCAGCGCGCGGCGCAGCTGGGTGCTGGAGGTGTGCACGGTGTACGGGAAGTAGACGACCTCGACCCCGACGGTGGCGAAGTCCCGTTCCAGCCGCAGCCCCTTGTCGGTGCCGCGCCAGTCGTCGCCCTTGAAGATGACGTCGAAGCGGACCTGCTGCCAGGTCTCCAGCTTGTCGGGGACGGTCTCGACGAAGGCGGCGTCGACGAAGCGGACGCTGCGGACGATCTCCAGGCGCTCGATGAGCGGGACGACCGGCGTGCGGCCCTTGGCGAGGGCGGCCATCTCGTCCGAGACCACCCCGGCGACGAGGTAGTCGCACTGACTGCGGGCGTGCCGCAGGATGTTCAGATGTCCGACGTGGAAGAGGTCGTAGACCCCGGGCGCATAGCCCACTCGGTGCGACATGGTGTCAATCCCCCCACAGGAGCACAACCTTCTCGCGAGTTGCGGAGTCTCAGACATTAGCGTGAAGGCAGCATGTTTCTCTGGTGAACGGTTAAGGTGAGCTACTGGTCACTTCTGGGGGGAAGGGGTCCGTCTCGTGCCCGAGTTCCAGGGCCGCACTCTGCTGCTGGTCTCCACCAACTACGCACCCGAGCACGCGGGTATCGGCCCGTACGCCACGCAGATCGCCGAGCACTGGGCGGCGCCCGACGGCGGCGGGGCCGAGGTCCACGTGCTCGCCGGGATGCCGCACTACCCGTCGTGGCGGCTCGACCCCGCCTACCGGGGTGTCTGGCGCGCCGAGGAGCGGCGTGCCGGCGTCACCGTGCACCGGCGCCGGCACACGGTGCCGCCCCGTCAGACCGCGCTGCGGCGCGCCCTGTTCGAGGCATCGGTGCTGGCGCACGGGCTGGTGGCGGCGCCGCGGATCCGCCCCGACGCGGTGGTGGCGCAGATGCCGAGCCTGGCGGGCGGTGTGATCGGCGCCCGGGTCGCGGCCCGGCACCAGGTGCCGTACATACCCGTGGTGCAGGACCTCATGGGCGCGGCGGCGGCGCAGAGCGGGATCCGCGGCGGGGACCGGGCGGCGGCCGTCGCGGGCGCGGCGGAGGCGTACGCGCTGAAGCGGGCCACCCTGGTCGGCGTCATCCACGAGACCTTCGTCGACAAGGTCGCCGCGATGGGCGTCGACCGCGGCCGGATCCGCCTGGTGCCCAACTGGTCGCACGTGGCCCGTCCTTCGCGCCCGCGCGAGGAGACCCGGGCCCGGCTGGGCTGGACCCGGGAGCGGACGGTCGTGCTGCACTCCGGCAACATGGGCCTCAAACAGGGCCTGGACGTGCTGGTGGAGGCCGCCCGCCGGGACCCGTCGGTGCTGATCGTGCTCATGGGCGACGGCAACCAGCGCGAACGGCTGCGGCTGCTGGCCGCGGACGTGCCGAACCTGGAGTTCGCCCCGCCCGCCGGGGACGCGGAGTTCCCCGACGTGCTGGCCGCCGCCGACGTGCTGGCGGTCACGCAGCGCGCCTCGGTGCTGGACATGAGCATCCCCTCCAAGCTGACCTCGTACTTCGCCGCCGGGCGTCCGGTCGTCGCCTCCGTCGCCGCCGAGGGCGGCACCGCGCAGGAGGTGGTGCGCTCCGAGGCCGGGCTGCTGGTGGCACCGGAGGACCCGGAGGCGTTCCTCAAGGCCGTCAGGGCGCTGGCCCAGGACCCGGAGGCCGCCGATGAACTGGGCGCCCGCGGCCCGGCGTACGTGACGGCGCATCTCAGCCGCGAGGCGGGATTGTCACGGATGAGCGCACTGCTCGCCGAGGCACTGGACACGACGACGCGAGGTGCCGATCCTGTGGGGTCGGACGCATGGGGGGTTCCACGCACGTGAGCGATCAACCGCACGGTTCGCAGATGTCCGAGGCGCAGGACGAACCGGACCTGCTCCGGGACCAGTTCCGGCAGCTCGTCCGCTACCGCGCGCTGCTCGTGACCGGTGTGCTGCTCGGCCTGCTGGGCGGCGGCTACCTGGCGGTGACGGGCAGCGACAGCTATGTGGCCACCAGCGAGGTGGTGCTGCGCGCGGCCACCACCGACCCGTTCGCCGCCGGGGCGTCCTCGCCCGACAAGTCGATCAACATCGGCTCGGAGCGGCAGACCGCGATGAGCAACGAGGTCGCCAAGCGCGCCGCCCAGCAGCTCGGGCTCTCCTCCCGGGCGATCCCCGAGCTCCAGTCCGACCTCCAGGTCACCAACCCGCCCAACACCGTGGTGCTGCGCTTCGCGTACACCTACACCGACGCGGACGAGTCGGCCCGCCGCGCCAACGCCCTGGCCACCGCGTTCATGGACGCGCGCAAGGAGAGCACCGAGAACACCATCAAGAACACGGTGCACGGCCTGCAGAAGCAGCTGGACCCGGTCGTCAAGCAGCGCAAGGAGCTCGACGCCCAGATCGCGCACCTCGGCGAGGGGCCCACCCTCGACGCGGCCACCACGGTGCAGGCCACGCTCGTCGGCCGCATCTCCGAACTCAGCAGCCGCATCACCGAGTTGCAGTCGCTCGACACCACCCCCGGCAGCTGGAACCGCGTCGCGAGCCCGCCGTCCGCGCCCTCCGGCCCCGGGCTGCCGATGATGCTCGGTCTCGGCGCGCTCGTCGGCGTCGCCGTCGGACTGCTCGCCGCCTGGGTACGGCTGGTCTTCGACCCGACCGCGCGCTCCGAGGGCGACGTGGTCCGGGCGCTGCGCGCCCCGGTGCTGGGCACGCTGCCGCGCACCAGGAACGGGCCGCTGCTCGCCGTCGACCACGCCGACCCCCGGCTCGCCGAGGAGTACCGTTCCGTCGCCTTCCGGCTCGCCTACGACCAGCGCTTCGCCGACCGGCGGCGCCTGCTGGTGGTCGCCCCGCGCGGCACCGGCGAGACGGCCGCCGCGGTGGCGGTCAACCTCGCCGCGTCCTTCGCCGAGATGGGCATGGACGTCCTGCTGGTCGAGGCCGATCTGCGCACCCCCGGGCTGTCGGCCCGGCTGCGCGCGGCCGACGGCTCCCGGCCCGGCTGGGCCCGCTCCCCCCAGCTCAGCGAGGGCGGCTGGCCGGCCGGCATCCAAGTGCCCGTCGACGCGGGCGAGTCGGGCTCCTTCGACCTCGTGCCGGGGCGCCGCGTACGCAATGTGGCCCGCGCGCTCACCTCCGCCGCGGCCGGCCGGCTGTTCGCGGAGGCCGACGAGCCGGGGTCCGCCGTCGTCGTCCTGGCCCCCGCCGTCCTGACGTACGCGGACGCCCTGGCGCTGGCCGACCGCATCGACGGCGTCCTCGTCGTCGCCGACCCGCACGCCGTGCACCGCGCCGACCTGGACCGGGTGCGGCAGCTGATCAGCGGCGCGGGCAGCACCGTGCTGGGCTCCGTGCTGCACAGCTCCCCGGGCGGCGGCCGGTGGGCCAAGCGGCGGCACGCCCGGCGCGCCCGCAAGGCCGCCGCGGCGCGCACCGCGACCGCCGGCACGGGCACGGAGACCCCCGCGACAGCCGCGACCGCGGCCACGACCGCGCCCACCACAACGGGAGGCTCCACGGCTCCCGCCCTGCCGGCCGAGGACAAGACCACCGACACCATTCCGCTGCGCACGGTGATCCGGTGACGGCGCGGCCGGCGCCCGGCGCCAAGGCCGCCATCGTCTGCTCCGTCCTCGACCAGGGCGTCGCCGCGCTCACGAACATCCTGGTGCTCGTGGTCGCCGCCCGGCTGTCCAGCGCGGCCGGCTTCTCGGTCTTCTCGATGGTCTACGCCGTCTTCTCCGTGCTCCTCGGCATCAGCGTCTCCTACGTCGGCCAGGCGCTGGTGCTGGAACGCGGCGAGGACTCCGCGGTCCGCGCCGCCTGCCGCTCCGCGGCCGGCTTCGTCGCCGCCGCCTCGGCGGTCGCCGGCGCCACGATGGCGGCGGTGCTCGCCCTCGTCCCGGGCACGACGGCACGGGCGCTCGCGGTCCTCGGGCTGGTGCTGCCCCTGGTCCTCACCCAGGACGGGCTGCGCTACTGCTTCTCCACCCTGCGCCTGCCGCACCTCGCCCTCGTCGGCGACGTGCTGCGGCTCGCCGTCGCCCTGCCCGCGCTCGCCCTCCAGCCCCACGGCACCGGGCCCGCCCGCCTGGTGGCCGTGTGGGGGCTGTCGGCGGTGCCCGCCCTGCTCGCCGGCATCGCCCTGCTCGCGCCACGGCTGCGCGGCGCCCCGACGGACCTGCGGCGCTTCCTGCGCAAGGGGCACCTCGGGCGCCGCTTCGTGGTGGAGTACGGGGTCGGCAACGCCTCCAGCCAGCTCGCGGTCGTCGGACTCGGCCTGTTCGCCAGCCCGTTGGCGGTCGGTGCGCTGCGCGGTACGACAACCCTGTTCGGGCCGATGAACGTGCTCTTCAACTCCGCCACCGCCTTCGGGCCGCCCCTGCTCGGCCGCGTCCCCGGCATGCGCGGCCAGGTCCGCGCCACCGCCGTGCTCGCCGGGATCCTGGCCGCCGTCGCCGCCGCGTGGACGGGCGTGCTGACAGCCCTGCCCGACCGCTTCGGCCGCCAGCTCCTCGGCGCGACCTGGCAGGCCGCGGAAGGCCTGCTGGCCGCCACCGGCACCCAGTACGCGGCCATCGCGGCCGGCACCAGCGCCCTGCTCACGCTGCGCGTCCTCCAGCCGCGGGCGACCCTGCCCATCCAGGTCGTCTTCTCCCTCGCCTCCATCGCGTTCATGATCTCCGGCTACGCCCTGGCCGGGGTCCCGGGCGCCGCATGGGGCCTGGCCGTCGGCTCCGCCCTCAAGGCCACCGTCCTGTGGACCCGCGTCACCCTCCTCCGCCGCGCCCCCGCCACGGCGGGCCAGGACCCCCGCCCCGAACCGACCCCGGCAAGCGCGTAACCCGACGCCCGGGGCGATGCCGCCCACATGCCGTTGCCCGGCCGCGCTTTGGCCGCCACATAGGGCCTGCCCGGCCACGTGGGCCACCGCGACCCCACCACGCCTGCCACCGGCTGGTCGCCGTACGTCGCCGTACGGGTCCTGACCGTCAGCCAGGACCCCGCCCGGCGAGCGCCCGACCGGCACCCGGGCGAGCCCACCCCGACGCAAGGAGCGGCCACGTCGCGCATCGCGTCGTCCGGCCGCACCTTGGCCGCCGCACAGGGGCCTGGCGCCAGAACCCCCGCGCGTTCCCGACACTCGACGCGAAGTCGCAGAGTGCCTGACCGTCGGCCAGGCCCCACGCCCGAACGCCCACCCCGACGGCCGCGCAGCCGGTCCCGACACCGCCACCCGACGCGAGGACTGCCATGTCCTACGGCCTGGCCGCGCGCGCGACCCCACCACGCCTGCCACCGGCCGGGACCCTCGCCCCGAACCGACGCCGGCAGGCAGGTGACCCGGCGTCCGAGGCAAGGCCGCCCTCATCCGAGGAACGCCCACGCCCGGGCCGCCGGCCAATCTGCGGCACGCCCCCAGAACGGGCTCGGGCCAATGAGCCGCGCCCCCGGCGTTGTGGCAACTGGGCGGAGCGACTCTGGGCCTTCGCCGCTCTGCCGCCGTGGTCACGGCATGTCACCGAAACGGGCCGGACGTTGACGTTTCCCGCACCCTTGCCACTCAGGTCGCCTCCCGGAGCGACAACAGTCCCGCGCCGCCGCCACGTTCGCGTCGGGCAGGAGACGACAACGGCCGGAAGCGGTCACCGGGCCGGAGGCCCGCGGCGTCACGGCACCGGGGCGAGGCGGGGGAAGAGCGGGGTGGGGGGCGGGAGGGTGCCGTCGGGGGCGGCGGCGCACTGGGCGGCGATGCGGGAGGCGGCGTTCGGGAGGAAGGGGGCGAGTTCCTCGCCGAGGGTGCGGCAGGCGTCGAGGAGCGCGGCCAGGACCGCGTCCAGGCGCTCCCCCGCGGGGGCGTTGCGGTCGCGGCGTTCGGCGCGGGCGAGTTCCCAGGGCCGGGTCTCGTCGATGCAGCGGTTGGCCTCGTCGACGATCCGCCACACGGCGGCGGCCGCGCCGCGGAAGTCGACCTCGTCCAGTGCCCGCGCGACGTCCGCCGCGGCGTCGCGGCAGGCGGCGCGCAGGCCTTCCGTCCCCGGTTCCGGGACCCCGCCCGCGCCCGCGGGCTGCGTGCCGCCGCGGAAGCGGTGGACCATGGTGACGACCCGGTTGACCAGGTTGCCGAAGCCGCCCGCGAGGTCCGCGTCGGCGCGGGCGACGAGCCGTTCGCGGGTGAAGTCCGCGTCGCCGGTCCTGGGGACCTCGCGCAGCAGCCACCAGCGCACGGCGTCGGTGCCGCAGGCGGCGGCCAGTTCGACGGGGTCGACGGTGGTGCCCGCGGACTTGCTGATCTTCCGGCCGTCGACGGTGAGGTAGTCGTGGACCAGGATGTCCGTGGGCAGCGGCAGCCCGGCCGACAGCAGCATCGCCGGCCAGTAGACGGCGTGGAAGCGCAGCACGCCCTTGCCCACCAGGTGGACGCGGCGCCCTTCGCCCGCCCACCACCGCTCGTACTCCGGCGATCCCTGGCCGCCGTAGCCCAGGCTGGTGACGTAGTTGCCGAGCGCGTCCCACCAGACGTAGACGACCTGGCCGGGGTCCCCGGGCACGGGGATGCCCCAGCCGCGGGCGCGGTGCTGCGAGCGGGAGACGGAGAAGTCCCGCAGCCCGCGGGCGAGGAGGGCCAGCACCTCGTTGCGGCGGGCGGCGGGCTCGATGCGCAGCCGGCCGTCCTCGATCAGCTCGCGCAGCACGCCGGTCCAGCGCGACAGCCGGAAGAACCAGTTCTCCTCCGCGACAAGCTGCGGTTCGGTGCCGTGCTCGGCGCAGCGTCCGTCGACGAGTTCGCCCGGGGTCCAGAACTGCTCGCAGCCGACGCAGTACAGGCCCTCGTAGTGGGTCCGGTACAGGTCGCCGACCGCCGCGCACCGGTGCCACAGCCGCTCCACGCCCGCGCGGTGCCGGGGGTCGCGGCTGGTGCGGATGAAGTCGTCGAGCGACAGCGCGAGCGGCCCGTCGAGCGCGGCGAAGGCGGCGGCGTTGCGGTCGACGAACTCCTGCACGGGGACGCCCGCGGCCTCGGCGGCGAGCACGTTCTTCAAGGAGTTGTCGTCGGTGCCGCTCAGGAAACGCACGGGCTCGCCGGCGCGGCGGTGGTGCCGGGCCAGCACGTCGGCCTGCACGAGTTCCAGCGCGAAGCCCAGGTGGGGGCGGGAGTTGACGTACGGGATCGTCGTGGTGACGTAGAAGGGGGCGGGTGCGGGACCCGGGGGGTGCGTGGTCATCGGAACCTCCTGCGAAGGGGGCGGGGCTCCGACGCGCACAACAGCCGAGGCCCCGGTCCAGGGCCTCGGACAACGCGACGCGTCCGACTCAGCAGCCCCGGCAGCGGGGCATCATGCGGCGAGCGGATGCGGTCGCGATCATGCCGCGATGGTAGCCGAGCGCGGGCCGGGGGCGTCGGCCATTTCCCGCCGGGCGCGGCTCAGCGCAGTTCGCGGAACCACTTGACCAGGAAGGCGGCCAGGTAGAGCGCGTACACCGCGAACAGGGCGGTGTAGGCGGCCAGGAAGACCCGCGGCGCGCCCAGGGTGAGGAAGAGCAGGCAGAAGACGCCGTAGTCGACGGGCAGCAGGGCGACCGCGCGCAGCCGGGACGGCGCGGGGGCGGCCTGCGCACCGGCCGCGGGCGCGGCCTTGGGCTTGAGCTTGTCCGCGAGCAGGCCCCCGCAGAAGAGCAGGACGGCGGCGAGCTGGAACCCCAGCGGCACCAGCAGCCAGCCGTCGGAGGGCAGGTCGAAGAAGCGGTGGAAGGAGATGAGCACGGCGGAGTGGACCGCGGTGATCTTCGCGGCGTCCACGACGTGGTCCAGCCACTCCCCCGCCGGGCTGCCGCGGCCCAGCAGGCGGGCCAGTTGGCCGTCCGCGGAGTCGAAGGCGAAGCCGACGACCAGGCCCAGCCAGACGGCGACGGCCAGCGGCCAGGACGGCCCGGCCAGGGCGAGCGCGGCGACCGCGCCCAGGCTGAACGCGGCGCTCACCAACGTGACCTGATTGGGTGTCAGCCGCACCCGGTAGGCGCCCGCGGCGAGCACCCGCCCGGCCGGCCGGTTCACGTACCGCGAGTACAGCGACACGCCCTTGGCGGACTTCTGCGCGGTGCGCAGCTCGCGCAGCGCACCGGCCATCGTTAGCGTCACGTATCCCCCCGCGCCATGCCTCATTCGTGCGCTTCACATCATGGCAGGGTCCGGTCGGATCAGGGACCGGATGTCATGTCACGCGGGTGAGCAGCACGGCGATGTCGTCGCTGCGGGGGGCCGCGCGGCGGGCCTGTTCGACGAGGGTGTCGGCGAGTTCGTCCAGCGAGAGGTCGCCCGCGCGGTCGACGTGCTCGGCGAGGGCGGCGGTGGCCTCGTCGAGGTCGACGCCGCGGGCCTCGACCAGGCCGTCGGTGTAGAGGACGAGCAGGGTGCCCGGCGGCAGCGGGATCTCGATCGTCGGGTAGCGCGCGGCGCGGTCGACGCCGAGCAGCGGCCCCGGCGGCACCCGCAGCAGCTCCGTGCCGCCGCCGGGGTGCCGCAGCAGCACCGGGGGGTGGCCGGCGGTGGCGAGGTGGGCGCGGTTCCTGGCCAGGTCGAGGTGGGCGTAGAAGCAGCTGGTGAGCAGGCCGGGGTCGAGGTCGACCAGGAGGCGGTTGGATCGGGCCAGGACCTCGCTGGGGGACGCGCCCGCGGTGGCGCGGACGGCGGTGCGGACCTCTCCCATGAGGGCGGCGGCATTGACGTTGTGGCCCTGGACGTCGCCGATGGTCAGGGCGGTCATCTGCGCGCCGAGGCTGATGACGTCGTAGAAGTCGCCGCCGATGTCGATGCCCTGGGTGGCCGGGAGGTAGCGGGCGGCCACGTCCAGGCCGGCGATCTCGGGCAGCGCCCGGGGCAGCAGGCGGGCCTGGAGGGTGATGGCGAGGTCGTGCTCGGCGTCGTAGAGCCGGGCGCGGTCCAGCGCCTGCGCGATCAGGCCGGCGATGGAGGTGAGGACGCTGCGCTCCCCCGGCGGGAAGGGGTGCGGCCGGTCGTAGGCGAGCACCATCGTGCCGACGGGGCGGCCGGAGGCGATCAGCGGCAGGAAGGCCCAGGCCGCCTTCGTGTCGCGGACCTCGGCGGCGGGGTAGAACCGGCGCAGTTCGGCGACGGTGGCGAAGAAGCCGGGGACGCCGGTCCGCATGACCCGTACGGCGGGGTTGCCCATGCTCAGCGGGGCCATGTCGAGTTCGGCCATCAGTTCCTCGGTGTACCCGCGGTAGCCGATGATCCGCAGCCGGTCGCCCTCCGCGGTCAGCAGGGAGACGCCCTGCACGCCGAAGACGGCCAGCATCTGTTCCATGACCTGGTCGATGACGTCCTGCTCGCCGACGGCCTCGGTGAGCGTCGCGGCCAGGTGCAGGAGGTGGTACAGCGCCACCGCCCGGTCCTGCGCCCCGGTCTCGGGCAGGCGCGCGGCGGGGGTCTCGGCGTCCACGGGGGCGGGGGCCGCCGCCACGCGGGCGCTGATGCCGGAGGGGTCCGGGTAGAGCTCGAAGGAGAGCCAGGCGTCGGGCGGCCGCAGGGTGGTGAGGGCGGCGGGCCGCAGACTGATCAGCGCGCCGCGGCAGCTGTCCTCGAAGAGCGGGTCACCGAGCCAGGGCAGGACGTTCCAGGGCCGGTGCCCGAGCAGCGCGGGGATCTCCGCGCCCAGCAGGCGGGCGGCGGCCCGGGTGACGAAGGTGAAGCGTCCCTCCAGGTCCAGCGCGAAGGAAGCCTCCGGGAGCCGCTCCACGAGGCCGGCCGCCGCCAGCGCCTCACCGGGCCCGTGGACGCGGGTCCGGTGGGGCGACAACATCCTCGCCTCGTGCCCCCAGGGCGGCGGGGCCCCCTCGTCGGCGGCCTCCCGCAGCAGGACGCCGAGGTGGTGGCAGGCGGCCCGGACGGTGCTGCGCTCCCGCAGCGACATCTGCGGGGGGTGGGAGCCGGGCAGGAAGAGCACGAGCCCGCCCCAGGTCCTGCCGCCGGAGGTGATCGGGGCGGCGGCGAGCGCGAACTCGTACGGGAGCACCAGGGCGATCCGGGGGTACAGCCGTGCGGTCTCCTGGGGGCCGCCGAGCCAGACCAGCCGCTCGTCGCGCACCGCGTCGGAGACGGGGGTGCGGTGGGCCAGCCCGATGCGCGCCCACAGCCCGGCGAACGACTGCGGACCGCCGACCAGCGTCGCCAGGCACAGCGTCTCGCCGTCGGGGGCCAGCAGGTAGACCAGGCCGATGGACGCGCCGGTCTCGCGGGTCACCTGGAGCAGCGGGGGGTCGAGCAGCTCCGGTCCCGGGCGCTGGCCCACGGCCCCGGTGCCGTCGGCGTCGGTGGCGACTCCGGCGGGGTTCCGCATGCTGTCCCCTTCCGGCCGCGGACCTCACCCCCCGAACAATCGAACCGTCCCCTTAATGACGATATTCCACTTTCGCGAGGTCGGCGGCGCCACGCACGGCCGGACTCAGGCGACCCCGAGCGCCCGGGCGAACCGGGTCCCCACGGCCGCCCGGGGCGCACTCCCGTCGCGCCAAAGGCGGCACGGGTGCACCGAGTTGGCGAGCAGGACGAGGAACGAGTCGGTCGCCGGGTCGATCACCAGGCTGGTCCCGGTGAAACCGGTGTGCCCGGCCGCGCCGCGCCCGGCGAGGGCCCCCATGAACCAGGCAGCGTCCGTCTCGAAGCCCGGGTACGACCCCCCGGCGTCGAGGAGGGAGCGGCAGAGCAGTGCGAGGTCCCAGGCGGTGGAGAACAGGCCCGCGTGCCCGGCGACACCGCCCATGGCGTACGCGTTCTCGTCGTGCACGGAGCCGCGCAGCATGCCGCGGTCCAGCCGGCCCCAGGGACGGCGCTGGTCCTCGGTGGCGGCGATCCGGGGGAGCCAGGAGGCGGGCGGGTTGTAGCGGGTGTCGTGCATGCCGAGGGGGCCGGTGATCTCCTCGCGCACCAGGGCGTCGACGGACTCGCCGGTCTCGCGCTCCAGGGCGTGCTGGACGGCGATGAGGTTGAGGTCGGAGTAGACGCGCCCGGCGCCCGGCGCCGCGACCGGCTCCTCCTCCCACAGCAGGCGGGCCCGGGCCTCGGCGTCGGCCCGGTCGTAGAAGGGCAGTTCGGGACGGAGCCCGGAGGTGTGGTCGAGAAGCTGCCGCACGGTGATGCGCTGCTTGCCCGCGGCGGCGAACTCGGGCACGTAGAACGCCACCTCGCGGTCCGGCTCCAGCCGGCGCACGGCCACCACCGAGGTGAACAGCTTCGTCAGCGACGCCAGGTCGAAGACCGTGTCGGGCCGCATCGGCACCCACTGCTCCCGGGGCAACTCGACGCCGCCGCCCGACCCCTCGTCGTACCCGCGGTAGCGCACCGCCCAGCCCACGGCCTCGTGGAGGGCGACGGTGCCGCCGCGCCCGGCGAGCACGACGGCCCCCGCGCACCAGGGGTGGACCGAGGCGGGCGAGGGTTCCAGGAAGGGGGTGATCTCCCCGACGATCCGGTTCAGCTCGTCCGCGCGCAGCTCCGCGTCAGGGCAGGTACCTCTCGACAACCGCGGGGCCATGCTCCTCCAGCAACTTCCGGGCCTGTTCGAGCCGGGCGGGCGTCGGCTCGCGGCCGGAGGCCATGACCAGGTCCTCCGGATCGATCATGTGTTCGGACCCGGTGTGCAGGCAACTGTCCGCGGTCTTCCAGGCCCACTTGCTCTCGTCGATCGGCTCGGTCATCACTGCCTCCTGACTCGGCACGGCAATGATCGCAGGGATCACCGTGCATCCACAGTACGCCGCCAGGGGCGGCACAGCCCGGCGAAGCAGGCCGCCGCGGCCAGCACGCTGCCCAGCTGCACCAGCGCCATCGGCACGGCCGAGTCCTCGCCCGCGACACCCACGAGCGGCGAGGCCACGGCGCCCACGAGGAAGGAGGTCGTGCCCAGCAGCGCCGAGGCCGAACCGGCCGCGTGCCGGGTGCGCATCAGCGCCAGGGCGTTGGTGTTGGGCAGCACCAGGCTCATCGCCGACATCAGGACGAACAGGCCCGCGGCCACCGGCAGCAGCCCGGCCCTGCCGAACACGCCGGAGGTCATCGCCAGCAGCGCGAGCGCGGCCACCGTGATCACCACCAGGCCCGCGGCGACCACCTTGTCCATGCTGACCCGTCCCACCAGCAGCTTGCCGTTGACCTGGCCCAGCGCGACCAGGCCGACGGAGTTGACGCCGAAGAGCAGGCTGTAGGTCTGCGCGGAGGCCCCGTAGATCTCCTGCACCACGAACGAGGAGGCGGCGACGTAGGCGAAGAGCGCGGCGAAGGTGAAGCCGGCGGTGAGCATGTAGCCGGTGAACGCCCGGTCGGCGAGCAGCCCGCGCATCGTGTGCAGGGTCTCGGCGAGGCCGCCGCGGTGCCGGTCGGCCGGGTCCAGGGTCTCCGGGAGGCAGCGCCACACCAGGAGGATCAGCAGCACCCCGACCACGGTGAGCACGACGAAGACCCCCCGCCAGTCGGTGATCCGCAGCACCTGGCCGCCGATGAGGGGCGCCACGATCGGGGCCACCCCGGAGATCAGCATCAGCGTGGAGAAGAAGCGGGCCATGGCGACCCCGTCGTACAGGTCGCGGACGACGGCACGGGCGATGACGATGCCCGCGGCGCCGGTCAGGCCCTGGAGCAGCCGGAAGGCGATCAGCAGCCCGGCGCTCGGGGCGAACGCGCACACGGCGGTCGCCAGCACGTACAGGACCATGCCCGCGAGCAGCGGGCGGCGGCGGCCCCAGCGGTCGCTCATCGGGCCGACGGCCATCTGGCCGAGGGCCAGTCCGGCCAGGCACGCGGTCAACGTGAGCTGCACCGTGACGGCCGGGCTCCGCAGCGACTCCGTGACCTGCGGCAGCGCCGGCAGATACATGTCCATGGACAGCGCGGGGAGCGCGGTGAGGCCGCCGAGGACAAAAGTCACCAGCAGTCCGGTACGGCCTCCTGGGCGGTCTGCGGCGCGTCGTACCGGGGTTGACGGCCGCGGTGTGGATATCTGGTCGGGCGGGATCGGGCCGGCTTCCGGCATCTGCGTCTCCGTGGTCGGTGAATCGTTCTCTATGCTCTCAGCCATCACAAGGTGGGTGAGACCAGGTGGGGGCAGATCCGTGAGTGATTCAGTCGGTGGTTCCGTCGGCGGTGCCGGCGGTACCTCTTCCGCCGGCACCGGACGCAGGATCCGGTGGGGCATCCTCGCGACCGGCGGCATCGCGTCGGCGTTCGCGAGCGACCTGCGGGAGCTCAAGGACGACGCGGAGCTCGTCGCCGTCGGCTCGCGCAGTACGGAGGCGGCGCGCGCCTTCGCCGACCGCTTCGAGGTGCCGCGCGCGTACGGCAGCTGGACCGCGCTCGCCGACGACGAGGACCTGGACGTGGTGTACATCGCCACCCCGCACTCGGCGCACCGCGTCGCCGCGGGACTGTGCCTGCGGGCCGGGCGGGCGGTGCTGTGCGAGAAGCCGCTCACGGTCAACGCGGTGGAGGCGCGCGAGCTGGCCGAACTCGCGCGCGGGCACGGCCGCTTCCTGATGGAGGCGATGTGGATGTACTGCAGCCCGGTGATCCGCCGGCTCACCGGCCTGGTGGCCGACGGGGCGATCGGCGAGATCCGGGCGGTGCACGCGGACTTCGGCCTGGCCGGGCCCTTCGAGCCCAGCCACCGGCTGCGCGACCCCGCCCAGGCCGGCGGCGCGGTGCTCGACCTCGGCGTCTACCCGGTCTCCTTCGCCCATCTGCTGCTCGGCGAACCGGACGAGGTCCAGGCCTGGGGGCACCTCACCCCCGAGGGCGTCGACGACGCCACCGGCATGGTGCTGGGCTACGACAGCGGCGCGATGGCGGTGCTGAGCTGCTCGCTGGCGGCCGACACGGCCCGCACGGCGGTGGTCACCGGGACGACGGGCCGGATCGGGTTCCCGCGCGGCTTCTTCTACCCCGAGCACTTCGTGCTGCACCGCGAGGGCAGCGAGCCCGAGGTCTTCGGCCCGCTGCCCGCCGCCGCGGGCGGCCCGCGCGGGCTGCACGGCCTCCAGCACGAGGCCATGGAGGTCATGCGCTGCCTGCGGGCGGGCGAGACCGAGTCGCCGCTCGTACCGGTGGAGGGCAGCCTCGCGGTAATGCGGACGCTCGACACGGTCCGCGACCGCATCGGCGTCCACTACCCCGGCGAGGCCTGACCCGGCGAGCGGACCCCCTCGACGCCCCCGGCCGGCGGCGGATCCCCGTGCGGGACGCCGCGGGCCGGGGCCGGCCGCCGGCGGCGTGCGTCGTGACGGTGACGCCGACCGAGTTGCAGCCGAGGGTCAGATCGCCGTGGTGGTCGACGTAGCCGACGGGGTGCCGCGGGACCCGCTACGCGGCACCGTGCGCCGGGGCGATGTCCTCGATACGGCGGGCAAGGTCGAAGTCCTTGGCCGTGAGCCGCCCGCCCGCAGCGTGCGTGGTGACGGTGACGCCGACCGAGTTGTAGCCGAGCGTCAGATCGCTGTGATGGTTGACCTCGTCCTGGATCTGCGCGATGTGCACCACGAAGACCGCGCCCGGCAGATGCGGGAGCCGGTAGGTGCGCTGGAGGCTCACGCCGTCGTCGGCCAGCGACCAGCCGGGCAGCTCGGCCAGACGGTGCTCGATCTCCTCGTGCGGCAGGGGCTCTGCGTAGGGCGCCATGCGCCCATCGTCGCACCACCCGCCCCACGCGGCCACGGACGCCCGCGGGGCCACGCCGCGAGGACCAGCGCGACGGCGGCGGGAGAAGCCGCCGTCATCCCGACGGACGTCACCCGGCCGGAGGCGATGACGGCGTCCGCCGACACCGCCCCCCCCCGAGGCCGCAGGGGCCTGCCCCTCCGCGGGCCGGGGCACCCCGATCGTCCCGCCGAACGAGCCGTCAGCGGACGTGGACGCCACCGGCCGGAACCGCCACTGGGGAGACCGCCGCCGTCCCGACGGACATCGCCCGGCCGGAGGCGATGACGGCGTCCGCCGACACCCCCCGAGACCGCAGAGGCCTGCCCCTTCGCGGGCCGGGGCACCCCGACCGTCCCGCCGAACGCGCTGCCGTACAACGACGGGCGGGCGGGTCGTGCGGCCCGCATCGTGGGCTGTCGTGACCGGATTGATCACTTCCGTTTCGCCGGGCGGCCGCCCGGACCCGGCCGCGCGGGGGAGATCGACACAGGCGGTGCCGCTTCCGACACGACCGGACACGGGGCGGACGGATTCCCGCAGGCGAACGGCGGCCTCGTGCCCGAATCGCGCAGGGACGTGATCAGCGCGGCCCGTACAGCTCTCCCGCCCACCCGGGGCGAACGCGCAGTTCGCGACCATGATGGCGACGAAGGCGCCCCGCACCGGAGGCGGCTGAGCCTGGCAGAGAACGACCAATTCGCCTATGGAATCGGTCAAGTGCGAAATACGTCCCATAGGACCGCTTGCGTCGCGTTACGTTGCGGCATGCTCTCCAAGCACCACCGTGACGTATGGTCAGAACCACCACCCGTGGACGACCCGGAAGCCGGTACCGGGATCGACGATCCCGCGACCGAGGTCATATCGCTGCCCGGACCCGTCTTCGTCGATTCCAGCGGGCGACGGGCCCGCGTGGTCCGCAGGGCAGGCTGGGCCATCGGCGCCGCCTGTTCCCTCTACACGGCCGCCCTCGTACTCAGCCTCTCCGGCGCGACGCCGATCGCGCCGAAGACGCTGTTGCCGCTGCCTGGGGTACCGAGCACAGCGCCGGACGACGCCGGCTCCTCGGGGACGGGAGAAGTCGACGTACCGGCCGACCAGGCCGCTCCCCCGGCACCGGCGGGGCTGTTCCGGGCGGGGACGAACACGACTCCGTCCCCGTCCGGCGGCGCCCGGCCGCGGCCGACCGCCTCCGCCAGTCCGCGCACCACGCCCAGCGGCCACGCCACCGGCAGCACCGGCCCGAAGGCCAGCACGTCGCCCACACCGCGCGTGACCAGGAGCGGCCCGCCCCCGGCGTCGCCGACGCCCAGCGCGACGGCGAGTTCGTCCTCCGGTCCGTCGGCCTCGGCGTCCTCGCAGCCCTCCGTTCCCTCCTCCTCCGGGCCCGCGTTACCGCCCGCCGGGGGTACCGACCAGCAACCGCAGAGCGGCCCGTGATACCCCTGCGGCCACGGCTCGTCATTCCCGTCCTCGCCCTCGTCGTGCTCGTGTGCGTGCTGCTGCTCGGCGGCTACGTACGCGGCGACTTCGAGGCCGACCACCGGGTGCACCCGCCGGTGGCCACGGACAAGGTCCCCGAGGCGGTGCTGGACGGCGGTCCTGTGGTGGACCCCACCGGCGACCGCCCGCGCTCGTACCGCACGCCGGACCGCACGATCGCCCTCACCTTCGACGACGGACCGGACCCGGTCTGGACGCCGGAGGTGCTCGACGTGCTGCGGCGGCAGAAGGTGAAGGCCACCTTCTTCGTCACCGGCAGCAACGCCGCCCGCCACCCGGACCTGATCCGCCGGATGGTGCGGGAGGGGCACGAGATCGGTGTGCACACCTTCGCCCACCCGGACCTGGTGTACCAGTCCCCGGGGCGGATCGACCGCGAACTGTCGCAGACCCAGCTGGCGCTCGCGGGCGCGGCCGGCATCCACAGCTCGCTGTTCCGGCCGCCGTACTCCTCCACCGCCGACGCCCTGGACGACCTGTCCTGGCCGGTCGTCCAGCAGCTCGGCCGCAAGGGCTACGTCACCGCCTTCATCGACCAGGACGCCGAGGACTGGCGCCGGCCCGGTGTCCAGGCGATCGTCGACGGCTCCCTCCCCAAGAAGCCGGGCAAGGGCGCCATCGTGCTGATGCACGACGCGGGCGGCGACCGCTCGCAGACCGTGGCCGCGCTCGACCGGCTGATCCCGCTGCTCAAGGGGCGCGGCTACCGCTTCGAGACGGTCGGCGAGGCGGTCGGGGCCAGCTCCACCAACCACCCGGTCGCCGGGGCGGAGTTGTGGCAGGGGCGGATGTTCGTCGCCGCCGTGGAGCTGTCCGAGGCGGCCGTGCCGGCGCTCGCCGTCCTGCTGGCCGGGGTGGGCGTGCTCGTCCTGGCGCGGTTCGCCGCGATGCTGCTGCTGGCCCGCCGGCACGCCCGGCGCCGCCGTGCGCCCGGCTTCCGCTGGGGACCGGCCGTCACCGAGCCGGTCAGCGTCATCGTCCCCGCGTACAACGAGAAGGAGTGCATCGCCCACACGGTCAACTCGCTGGCCGCCGGGGAGCATCCGATCGAGATCGTGGTCGTCGACGACGGGTCGAGCGACGGCACCGCCGACATCGTGGAGGCCCTCGGTCTGCCCGGCGTCACGGTGGTGCGGCAGCCCAACAGCGGCAAGCCGGCCGCGCTCAACAACGGTGTCGCGCACGCCCGGAACGACCTGATCGTGATGATGGACGGCGACACGGTCTTCGAGCCGGCCACCGTCCGCGAACTCGTCCAGCCCTTCGCCGACCCGCGGGTCGGCGCGGTCGCCGGCAACGCCAAGGTCGGCAACCGCAACCGGATGATCGGCCGCTGGCAGCACATCGAGTACGTGATGGGCTTCAACCTCGACCGCCGCATGTACGACCTGATGCGCTGCATGCCGACCATCCCCGGGGCCTGCGGGGCCTTCCGGCGCGACGCGCTGCGCGACGTGGGCGGCATGAGCGACGAGACCCTCGCCGAGGACACCGACGTCACCATGGCCCTGCACCGGGCCGGCTGGCACGTCGTCTACCAGGAGCGGGCCCGCGCCTGGACCGAGGCGCCGTCCACGGTCCGGCAGTTGTGGAAGCAGCGGTACCGCTGGAGCTACGGCACCATGCAGGCGATGTGGAAGCACCGCGGCGCGGTGCTGGACCGCGGGCATTCCGGCCGGTTCGGCCGGGTGGGGCTGCCGCTGGTGGTGCTCTTCCAGGTGCTCGCCCCGCTGCTGGCGCCGCTGATCGACGTCTTCGCGGTGTACGGGCTGGTGTTCATGGATCCGTTTCGCACCGCGGTCGCGTGGGCCGCGGTGCTGGGTGTGCAGGCGGCGTGTGCCGCGTACGCGTTCCGGCTCGACGGGGAGCGGCTGCGGGACCTGTGGCCGCTGCCGCTCCAGCAGGTCCTGTACCGGCAGTTGATGTACCTGGTGCTGCTCCAGTCCTGCATCACCGCGATCAACGGAGGCCGGCTCGGCTGGCACAAGCTGCGCCGTACGGGCGAGGTCGGCACCCCGCCCGTGGCCGCCGGGAGCGAACGGTGACACCGCGTCCGCCCGACCGCCCCTTCCCGGAGGACCCCATGCACGCCCACGACCCCCGCGGCACCCGCCCGGCGGGACCGCCGCCGGTGCCCGGCCCCGGGGGCGGGCGGCGGCGGCGCACCCTGGTCACCGCGGAGCACGGCGCGACCGTCGTCGTCGACGCACCGGAGCGGGACGCGGCGCGGGCCGGGGCCCCGGCCTCGACCGCCGCCAAGGAGGCCCCCGCCGCGGGAGGCGGCGGGGGCCGGGACCGGTACCTCGACCTGCTCCGGGCACTGGCCCTGGTGCGGGTGGTGGTCTTCCACACCTTCAACTGGGCGTGGCTGACCTTCGCCTTCCCGTCCATCGGCGTGATGTTCGCGCTCGCCGGCTCGCTGATGGCGCACTCGCTCAAGCGCCCGGCGGGCTCGGTGCTGCGCAGCAGGGCGCGGCGGCTGCTCGTGCCGTACTGGCTCTTCGCGGCGGTCGTCGTGGGCGCCATGCTGGCGCACGGCTGGCGGATCCACTCCTGGCCGCGGATGCTGCTGTGGGTGCTGCCGCTGGCGGACCCGCCGCGCATCGCGTGGGCCGAGCAGGTGACGGACCCGCTGTGGTACATCCGCACCTACCTGTGGCTGGTCCTGCTCTCCCCGTGGCTGCTCAAGGCCTTTCGTGCCGCGCCCAGGGCGTGCCTGGCCGTGTGCGGGCTGCTGGTCGTGCTGGCCCAGTACGACCGGCTCCCGCTGACCGAGCCCGCGCTCACCCCCGCCGTCGACCTGGTCACCTTCACGGCGTGCTGGCTGCTGGGCTTCGCGCACCGGGACGGGCGGCTGGACGCGCTGCGGGCCCGCACCGTGCTGGGCCTGGCGGCGCTGTGCCTGGCGGGGGGCGGCTGGTTCGCCCTGACGCACCCCACGGACGAGGGCTTCGACCTCGGCGAGATCCCGCTCGCACAGGCGCTGTGGTCGGTCGGTTTTGTCCTCGTGCTGCTGCGCTTCCGTCCGCGCCGGCTGAGCCGTGTCCCGGTGGCGGACGGCGCGGTGGGGCTGCTCAACGCCCGTGCGGTGACGGTCTACCTGTGGCACGAGGTCGCGCTCGTGCTCAGCGTGCCGCTGATCGACCGCATGTGGGACGTGCCGTTCTTCGAGGCCCATCTGCCGCTGGACGCCTCCTGGTTCCAGTTCCTCATGGCCTGGCCGCTGATCGGCGCGGCCATCGTGCTGGCGGGCTGGGCCGAGGACGTCGCCGCGCGGCGCAGGCCGCACCCGTGGCCGACGGGGGGCGGAGGGCGCCGCGCACGCGCCCGCCGTCGCTTGTGAAGGATTCGTGCGCTGATCGCGTACGTCCTGTGTACGCTAACGCTTCTTGTTCGCAATGCCCTTGGGGGGGAACCCGCACCATGCGCACCCGTACCACGCTCACCTGCCTGCTCACGGCGATATCCGCGACCGCCACCGCGCTCGCCCTCGGCGCCCCCGCCGCGGAGGCGGCCGGCTCCGTCCACCTCGCCAAGATCTACTACGACAGCCCCGGCACCGACCGCGGCTCCGCCGCGAGCCTCAACGCCGAGTGGGTCACGATCACCAACTCCACGTCCCGCGCGGTCAGTCTGAAGGGCTGGACGCTCACCGACGCCTCCCGCCACACGTACACCTTCGGCACCTACTCCCTCGGCGCCGGCAAGACCGTCAAGGTCCACACCGGCCCGGGCCGCAACACCGCGGGCGACCGCTACCAGAACCGCGGCGCGTACGTCTGGAACAACGACAAGGACACCGCGACCCTGCGCAAGGCCGGCGGCGCGAAGGCCGACACCTGCAGCTACAACAGCACGCGCGCCGACTACAAGAACTGCTGATCTGCTCCCGCGCTGCCGGGACCTGTTCCCACCGTGCACAGCCGCGCCGTCGGGCCCGGCGTACGCGAAGCGGCAGACGAGCCGAGCCGTACGCCGGGTTCTGTGTCCCGGTCGGCCTCGCGGCCGGCCGGGCGACGGCCATCCATCTAGGACCGGCGTTGCCGCCGGCCTCGTGCGGTCTACCCGCGGACTCGGGCGGGCAGCCCTCGAACGTCCGCGCAGAGCGCCTGTGACAGCGCTCCTCTTGACCTTGCTCCAGGTGGGGTTTACCTAGCTGCCCAGGTCACCCTGGGCACTGGTGGTCTCTTACACCACCGTTTCACCCTTACCGGGGGCCTTGCGGCTCCCGGCGGTCTGTTTTCTGTGGCACTGTCCCGCGGGTCACCCCGGGTGGGCGTTACCCACCACCTTGCCCTGTGGAGCCCGGACGTTCCTCGGCAGGACCGGGGTCCTGACGCGGCCGTCCACTCGGCTCGTCTGCCGTCCCGCCATGTTACCCGGCGATCATGCGGGGGCGAAAAGCAGCGTGCGGCGCTCCATGTCGGCCTCGGCGAGCCGCACGCGCAGCGGCTCGCCGAGCGCGAGCGGGGCACTGCCGCCCCTGACGCGGGCGACGACGGCGGGCTCGCAGAGGTGGACCGTGCCGGCGGTGGGGTCGTTCTCGCGGACGTCGATGACGTAGGCGTCGAAGACCTCGCCCACCCGGTCCTTCAGGAGGGCGGCCTCCACGACGGAGAGGGAGGCGCTCTCGATGCGGGAGGCGAGCTGGGAGCCGGTGCGCATCCGGTGGGGCAGGTCGCGGTAGGCGTCGGTGACCCACTCCGGCGGGGTGCGGCCGGCGGAGGCGGCGAGGCAGAACTCCCCGGCGTAGCGGTCGACCAGCCGGCGCAGCGGCGCCGTGCAGTGGGTGTAGGCGTCGGCGACGGCGGCGTGCAGCAGCGGCGAGGCCGGGTGGCCGGGCCAGAACGGGGTGTAGTCGGCGCCGCGGAAGAGGCTGGTGGCCTCGTGCAGGAAGGCGGCGTGCCCGGTGCGGGCGGGGTCCAGGGAGCGGATCAGCTCCGCGTACGAGGTCATGTGCGGCCAGTCGATGTGCAGGGCCCGGGCGATCCTCCGCAGCCGGGCGACCTCGCCGTGCGGGGCGAGCGGGAGGGTGCGCAGGATGCCGGTGCCCGCGGCGATCATCAGATCGGCCGCGACCATGCCGGCCAGCAGCGAGATCTGGGCGTTCCAGGACTCGGCGGGCAACGGCGCGCGGTACTCCAGCGCGTAGCCGTCGCCCTGCTCGACGACCTCCTGCTCGGGCACGTCCAGCGAGATGCCGCCGCGGGCCCGCTCCTGTTCCTGGCGCAGCCGGCCGATGGTCCGCAGCAGGGCCGGCGATTCCTCGGCGGTGCCGTCGTCGAGGTCGCGCTGGACGCCCGCGTAGTCGAGCCGGGCGCGGCTGCGTACCCGGGCGCGGCGGACGTCGACGCCGGTGACGCCGCCGTCCGCGTCCAGGTCGATGCGCCACAGCACGGCGAGCCGGTCCCGGCCGGGCAGCAGGCTGGCGGCGTCCTCGCTCAGCACGGTGGGGTGCAGCGGGACGCGGGTGTCGGGGAAGTAGAGCGTGGTGACCCGGCGTTGGGCCTCCGTGTCGACCGCGCCCCCGGGGGCGACGAAGGCGGCGACGTCGGCGATCGCGTAGTGCACGCGGTAGCCGCCGTCGCGGCGGGCCAGGTGCATCGCCTGGTCCAGGTCGCGCGAGCCGGGCGGGTCGATGGTGAACAGCGGCAGGTCGGTGGCGTCCTCGTGGCCGTCGACGCCCGGTGCGCGGGCCGCCTGTTCGGCCTCGGCGAGCACGGCGGGCGGGAAGGCGGCGGGTACGTGGAGTTCGGTGCGCAGGGCGCTGAACGCGGTGCGCAGCGGCTCGCCGTCGGCGGCCTTCACACGCAGGGGGCGACGAGGCATGGGGCGAGCGTAGTTCCGGCGGCCGTAGGCTGCACGAACGCAAGCGAACGTGAAGGAGAACCACCGTGCTCGTCCTGCTGCCGCCGTCCGAGGGCAAGGCCGCTCCCGCCACCGGGAAGGCCGTGGACCTGGACAGTCTGTCGCTGCCGGGCCTCGCCGCCGCGCGGCGCACGGTGCTGGACGAGCTGGTGGGGCTGTGCGCGGGCGGCGACGCCGACGCCGTCGCGAAGGCCGCCGACGTGCTGGGGCTCAGCCCCGGCCTGCACGGCGAGGTGGCCCGCAACGCCGGGCTGCACAGCGCTCCCGCCCGCCCGGCCGGGCAGATCTACACCGGGGTGCTGTACGACGCGCTGGGCCTGGCGACGCTCAGCCCGGCGGCCAAGCGGCGGGCGGCGCGCTCGCTGCTGATCTTCTCCGGGCTGTGGGGCGCGGTCGGCGTCAAGGACGCGATCCCGGCCTACCGCTGCTCGATGGGCGTCAAGCTGCCGGCGACGGGTGCGCTCGGCGCGTTCTGGCGGGACGCGATGGCGGACGTCCTGCCGGAGGCGGCGGAGGCCGCGGGGGGCGGCCTGGTGCTGGACCTGCGGTCGGCGGCGTACGCGGCGGCGTGGAAGCCGAAGGGCGCGCCGGCCGGGAGGACGGCGACGGTGCGGGTCGTGCAGGCGGAGACGAGGAAGGTCGTCAGCCACTTCAACAAGGCGACCAAGGGGCGCATGGTGCGTGCCCTGCTGGAGTCGGGGGCCCGGCCGGGCGGTCCTGACGAACTGGCCGGTGTGCTGCGGGAGCTGGGCTTCCGGGTGGAGGTGCAGGGTCCGGGGCGGATCGATGTGCTGGTGACCGACGTCCACTGAGGCGGCGGCGTTGCACGTCGCGCAACGACCGTTGCGCACGCCGTGCCGCCCCGGCAGCATCCGGGGCATGCTGCTCGACCGAGCCCCCGTGATCCCCGTCGTCGTGCTGGAGGACGCCGCCGACGCGGTGCCGCTGGCCAGGGCACTGGTGGACGGCGGCCTGCCGGTCGTGGAGATCACGCTGCGCACTCCGGGCGCGCTGGACGGCATCCGGGCCGTCGCCCACGAGGTGCCGGAGGCCTTCGTCGGGGCCGGGACCGTGGTGCGGGAGGCGCAGGCCGCCGCGGCGGTGGAGGCCGGGGCGCGGTTCCTGGTCAGTCCGGGCTGGACCGAGCGGCTGCTCGGCGCGGCGCGGGCGACGGGGGTGCCCTATCTGCCGGGGGTGTCGACCGCGTCCGAGGTGGTGGCGCTGGCCGAACACGGCGTGACGGAGCTGAAGTTCTTCCCGGCCGAGGCGGCGGGCGGCGCGGCGTACCTCAGGGCGCTGGCCTCACCGCTGCCGGATGTGCGCTTCTGCCCGACCGGGGGCATCGACCAGGCCCGCGCGCCGGAGTACCTGGCGCTGCCGAACGTGGCCTGCGTCGGCGGGAGCTGGATGGTCCCGCGGGACGCGCTGCGGTCCCGGGACTGGCCCCGCGTCCGCGCGCTGGCGCGGACGGCGGCCGGTCTGCGGGGAGCCTGAACGTTCCGTCCGGCTCAGTCGTCGTCGCCGGACCCCTCCGGTCGGCGGTGCCGGCCGTGCGGGGCCGCGGGTGCTTCCTCGGAGGAGGCGGGGCCGCGGTGGCGACCGTGGAGATCCGCCGCGCTCTCGTGGGTCGCGGCGGGGTTCTCGGTTCGGGAGTCGGACATACGAGGACTCTCTGTCGGTGGCGTACGGGTCGCAGGAACCGTGCCGCCGACGTGCCGCCGTGCCAGCGCGCGCCGAAAAGGCGGCGCAGCCCCCGGCGGGATCTTACCGGTCATGCCCCGGCCGCCAGCGGCGCCTGCTGCAGAGGCAGCACCGGGCTGCCCCGGGACTCCTCAGGCGCGGGCTCCGGGACCGCCTCGGGAACGGCGGCCAGAGCGGACGGGAACGGCGCGGGGGCGTCGTACTCGACGATCCCGCAGGGGCAGTGCACACACGCGTACGGCAGTCGCAGCACCCCCTGCGGCGACCACATGCCCGTCCCCGCGAGCCAGCCCTCCGGGCCGCCGAGCCAGGTGGCACGGCGCTCCCCGGGCCGCCAGACCGCCAGCGACGTGCCGTGCGGGCCGTCGGCGCGCAGCGCCACCGCACAGGACTCGGGCATCAGCACCTGACCCGGCTGTGCGGCGAACGGGGTGAGGACGGCGTCGGGGACCCGCAGGCACTCGGCGAACCGCATCGGCTGCCTGCTGCCGAGCACACCCCAGCCGATGCGGTCCTCACCGGTGGCGTCGCTGCGGACTATGAGCAGCCCGCTGTCGGGTTCGGCGAGCAGCAGCCGGTCGTTGCTGTCGTCGGTGATCTGCAGCAGCGGGCTGACCGCGCCGCCGCCCCGCAGGTCCACGGCGACGGTCTTGACGGGCCCGTCGGCCTCGCGGTCCAGGGCGAGCACACCGCCGGCCCGGTCGAGCCACGCGCCGCCCCCGCAGCGGCCGTGGATCTCCGCGAGCCGGCGCGGCGCGCCGTCGTGGCCGTCGTGGACCAGCCACACCGTGGTGCGGGCGGCCACCGGGTCGTACGCGAGGGCGAACGCGAGCCCGGACGCGGGCGGCGGCAGCAGCCGCACCTCGGTACCGGAACCGCCCGGGCCGCCCGGGATCGAGCCGAGCAGCAGTTCGCCGGTGCCGGGACCGGTCGGGTAGAGCAGCGCGATGTCGTGCCGGTCGGCGACGCGGCGGCGGATGAGGACGCGGCCGTCGGGCAGCGGCAGTACCTCGGAGCACTCCTCCTCGGGCTGGTTGCCGGGCAGCGGCACGGTGTACGGCTCGGGGCCGCCGAGCGTCCAGCGCTCGGGGTACCAGCCGTCCCCGCCGTCCGGCGTCCGGGTCAGGCACGCGGCGTACGAGCCGTCCGCGGCGATCGTGAACCCGGCCCGCGGCACGGCGCCGGTCTCGGTGCCGGTGTCGGTGTCGGTGTGCGGGGCGGTCTCGGTTGCGCAGGCTGTCATCGGTGGGTCACCTCCTGGCCACGACGCTAGTTTTCGTACGCGCAACCGCCCGACACGAGTCGGTGTGCTTCACACATAAGGGTGGCTCTCGTCCCGTTCCGTCGGACTTCGTGCGGTCGGTGTGCTCATGACCAGGCGGGAATTCCAGCCGCCCGGTACCGGCGCGGTAACCTCGACCCCGTGCCGAAACTGTCCGACGTCATCGCCGCCCTCGAAGTCCTCTGGCCGCCGGAGTGGGCCGAGCAGTGGGACGCCGTCGGCCTGGTCTGCGGGGACCCGGACGCCGAGGTCCGGCAGGTGCTCTTCGCGGTCGACCCGGTGCAGGAGGTCGCTGACGAGGCGATCCGCCTGGGCGCCGACCTGCTGGTCACGCACCACCCGCTCTGGCTGCGCGGCACCACCACCGTGGCCGCGACCGGCTTCAAGGGCCGGGTGGCGCACTCCCTGATCAAGAACGACGTCGCGCTGCACGTCGCCCACACCAACGCCGACCGCGCCGACCCCGGGGTCTCCGACGCCCTCGCGGCCGCCGTCGGACTGCGCGTCACCGGCCCGCTGGTGCCGGACCCGACCGACCCGGCCGGACGCCGCGGCGCGGGCCGGCTCGGCGAACTGCCGGAGCCGATGACGCTGGCGGAGTTCGCCGACCGGGCGGCCCAGGGCCTGCCCGCGACGGCGACCGGGCTGCGCGTGGCCGGCGACCCCCAGCGGCAGGTGCGCACCGTCGCGGTGTGCGGCGGCAGCGGCGACAGCTTCCTCCACGACGTGCGCAGGGCCGGGGCCGATGTCTACCTGACCGCCGACCTGCGCCACCACCCGGTGTCGGAGGCGCAGCAGGCGGGGCCGCCGGCGCTCGTCGACGCCGCGCACTGGGCCACCGAGTGGCCCTGGTGCGCGCAGGCGGCGCGCCAACTCGACGAGGTCGCGGAACGCCATGGCTGGGACGTGCGCACCCAGGTGTCGCACACCGTCACCGACCCGTGGACGGCCCACGCCCACGCCCGCGCCGCCGCGCAGGCCCCGCGCACCCCGCATGTTTCGAACGTCCCCTTCGCACCCACGACCTCAGGAGCCCCCCGCTGAACGCCGCGCCCGCAGACCAGATCCGACTCCTCGAGGTCCAGGCACTCGACGCGCGCATCGCGCAGTTGGACCACAAGCGCCGGACCCTTCCCGAACACGCCGAGATCGAGCGCCTGTCCTCCGATGTGACGCAGCTGCGCGACCTGCTGGTCGCCGCCCAGACCGAGGAGAGCGACACCGCCCGGGAGCAGACCAAGGCCGAGCAGGACGTGGACCAGGTGCGCAAGCGCGCCGTCCGCGACCAGGAGCGGCTGGACTCCGGCGCCGTCTCCTCGCCGAGGGACCTGGAGAACCTCCAGCACGAGATCACCTCGCTGGCCAAGCGGCAGAGCGACCTGGAGGACGTCGTCCTGGAGGTCATGGAGCGCCGCGAGTCCCTGCAGGAGCGGGTGCAGGAGCTGTCCGGGCGCCTGGACTCGGTGCAGGGCAAGGCCACCGAGGCCGAGGTCCGGCGCGGCGAGGCCCTGCGCGGCATCGACGCCGAGGGCATGACGGTCACCAAGGAGCGGGAGATCATGGCCGGTTCGGTCCCGGCCGACCTGCTGAAGCTCTACGACAAGCTGCGGGCGCAGTCCGGCGGCGTCGGCGCGGCCCGGCTCTACCAGAAGCGCTGCGAGGGCTGCCGGCTGGAGCTGAACATCACCGAGCTGAACGAGGTGCGCGCGGCGGCGGCCGACGCGGTCGTGCGGTGCGAGAACTGCCGCCGCATCCTGGTCCGTACGCCCGAGTCGGGCCTGTAATGGCCCGGACGTTCACCGTCGAGGCCGACGGCGGGTCCCGGGGCAACCCGGGACCCGCCGGGTACGGCGCGGTGGTGTGCGACTCCGTCACCGGCGAAGTGCTCGCCGAGGCGGCCGAGTTCATCGGCACGCACACCAACAACGTCGCCGAGTACCGGGGGCTGATCGCGGGGCTGCGGGCCGCGCGGGCGCTGGACCCCGAGGCCCAGGTGCGGGTGCGGATGGACTCCAAGCTCGTCGTGGAGCAGATGTCGGGCCGCTGGAAGATCAAGCACCCGGACATGCGCCCACTGGCCGCCGAGGCCCGCGGGATCCTGCCGCCGGCGCAGGTGACCTACGAGTGGATCCCGCGCGAGAAGAACAAGCACGCCGACCGGCTGGCCAACGAGGCGATGGACGCGGGCAAGCGGGGCCGGCAGTGGGAGCCGAGCCGGTCCACGGCCGCCCTGGCCACGGCCGCGGCGCCCGCCGCCGAGGCCGCACCCGCCCCCGCCCCCGCGGCGGTGGACGAGGACCCCGAGCCGCTCGGGGAGTCCGGGACCGCGGTGGGCTGGGGCGACGCCGACATGGGCACCCCGACCACCTTCGTGCTGCTGCGGCACGGCGAGACCCCGCTCACCCCGGAGAAGCGGTTCTCCGGCAGCGGCGGCACCGATCCGGAGCTGTCGGAGAAGGGGCTGTGGCAGGCGCGCCGGGCGGCGGACCTGCTGGCCGAGCGCGGCAGCGTCCAGGCTGTCGTGTCCTCCCCGCTGAAGCGCACCCGCCAGACCGCGGAGATCGTCGCGCAGCGGCTCGGCCTCGACGTGCGCATCGAGGAGGGGGTGCGCGAGACGGACTTCGGCGCCTGGGAGGGGCTGACCTTCGGCGAGGTCAAGGAGCGCTTCCCGGAGGAGCTGACCGCCTGGCTGGCCTCGCCCAAGGTCGCGCCGCCCGGCGGCGAGAGCTTCGCCGCCACCGCGCGCCGGGTCGCCCTGGCCCGCGACAAGATGATCGCGCGCTATGCGGGCCGCACCGTCCTGGTGGTCACGCACGTCACGCCGGTCAAGACGCTCCTGCGGCTCGCGCTGGGCGCCCCGCCGGAGTCGCTGTTCCGCATGGAGCTGTCGGCGGCGGCGTTCTCCGCGGTGGCGTACTTCGCGGACGGCAACGCGTCGGTGCGGCTGTTCAACGACACCTCCCACCTGCGCTGACCGGCCGGCGCCGGGGCCTCCGCGAGGGTCTCGCGGAGGCCGCCCCGACGAGAAGCTGACGTTCCGTCAATCGCGCCGCCACCCATGACATTTGTCCCGGGGAACCGGGTACTTTCCCCACTGCCCCGGCCCGCCGTTCCCCCCGTACCGTCGTGGGCATGACGACGACTGTGAGCTTCACCCGGGCGGTCAAGACCTTCGGCGCGGTGCGCGCCGTGGACTCGGTGGACCTGGAGATCCGGCGGGGCGAGTCCGTGGCCCTGCTCGGTCGCAACGGGGCGGGCAAGTCCACCTCGATCAGCCTGCTGCTGGGGCTCGACAGCCCGGACAGCGGCGAGGTCCGGCTCTTCGGCGGCACCCCGCAGGAGGCGGTGCGGGCCGGGCGGGTCGGCGCGATGCTGCAGGACGGCCGCCCCATCCCCCGGGTCACCGTGCGGGAACTGCTCACCTTCGTGGCGCGCACCTACCCCGCCCCGCTGCCCGTCGCCACGTCCCTGGAACTGGCCGGGCTCACCGACTTCGCCGACCGCCGGGCCGACCGGCTCTCCGGCGGCCAGGCCCAGCGCGTGCGGTTCGCGGTCGCCCTGGCCGGCAACCCCGAACTGGTCGTGCTGGACGAGCCGACCGCCGCCCTCGACGTCGAGGCCCGGCGCGCCTTCTGGGACTCCATGCGGGCCTACGCCGCGCACGGCAACACCATCCTGTTCTCCACGCACTACCTGGAGGAGGCCGACGAGAACGCGGACCGCATCGTGGTCATCGACCGCGGCCGCATCGTCGCCGACGACACCGGCGAGCGCATCAAGCGCGCGGTCGGCGGCAACCTGGTCGCCTTCGACCTCGCCGGCACCGCCACCGAGGGCCTGCGGCAACTGCCCGGCGTGGTCTCGGTGGAAATCCGCGGCGACCGCGCCCACCTGCGCAGCTCCGACTCCGACGCCACCGTGGTCGCCCTCGCCGAACGCGGCATGATCCGCGGCCTGGAGGTCACCGCGGCCAGTCTGGAGGACGCGTTCCTCACCCTCACCTCGAAGGACGCCGACGGCACGCCCGCCCACTCCCCCGCCACCCCGGCCGCCCTGAAGAAGGAGAACGTCTGATGCTGCTCGCCTACGTCACCCTGGAGATCCGCCGCACCCTGCGGGACACCGGCTTCGTGATCTTCGGAATCGGCATGCCCGTCATGATGTACCTGCTCTTCACCAACCTCGGCGTCTCCGGCTCCGACGAGGACAAGGCCGCCGCCCTGGCCGCGATGATCGGCATGGCCGCGTACGGGGCACTGGGCTCGGCCCTGGCCGCCGGCACCGGCGTCGCCGAGGACAAGGGCCACGGCTGGCTGCGCCAGTTGCGCATCACCCCGATGTCGCCCTCCCAGGTGGTCGTCGGGCGCTGCCTCAGCGGCTCGGTCACCGTGCTCCCCTCCATCATCGCCGTGCTGCTGGCCGGCGGCCTCGTCAACGGCGTCCACCTGCGGGTGTGGCAGTGGGCGGCGATCGCCGGACTGCTCTGGGCCGGCACCGCGCCGTTCACCCTGCTCGGGCTCGGCAACGGCTACCGGCTCACCGCGCAGACCACCGGCGTGGTCAACGTCGCCTGCAACCTGGGCCTGTCCGTCGTCGGCGGCCTGTGGTTCCCCACCTCGCTCTTCCCCGACTGGCTGCGGGCCGTCTCCCGCTGGACCCCGTCCCACCGCTTCGGGGAGCTCGGCTGGAGCATCACCGGCGGGACGGCGCCGCACCCCGGCACCGTCGTGGTGCTCGCGGGCTGGACCGCGGTGTTCGGCGCCTACGCCGTCTACGCGTACCGGCGCTCGGCACGCACCGTGTGATGCACCCCCTGACGGACACGCACGAGAGAGGCGGGACGACCATGACGGTGACGGAGGAATGCGGGGCGGCACGGGCGCCATGGACGTCCCGCGCCCGGCGCGTGTGGGAACGGCGGCGCCCTCGCGGCCCGCGCGACATCGCGGAGGAGATCGAGGACCTCAAGGCCCCCACCCCCCTGAGCTTCCTGCCCTGGCTGCTCATGGGCGTGGGCGCGCTGTCCCACCTGCTCCAGGGACAGGCGTCCAACCCCTGGCTCGGCGGACTCGGCCTGCTGGCCTTCAACTCCCTCTACGTCGCCGTGGCGTTCACCGCCTTCAAACCGCGGGCGGTGGCGATCGGAGCACCGCGCCTGCTGCTGCTCCCGCTGGGCGCCGCCACGTACGCGCTGGCCATCGGCTACGGCGGCAGCTGGCTGCTGTTCTTCCCGCTGTTCTCGCTGGCCGTCGGGATCGTCGTACGCGGCCGGTACATGGGCCTCACATTGGTCGGCCTCGCCCTGTCCGCGGGCCTGGTCTCCGGCTGGCGCAGCGACGACCTGTGGAACGGCGTCTCCATGGGCTACGGCTCACTGATCTCCGGCCTGGTGACGGCGGCGATGCTCCGGCTCTTCGACGCCGTCGCCCAACTGCGCGCCACCCGGCAGGAACTGGCCCGGCACGCCGTCGCCGAGGAACGGCTGCGCTTCTCCCGCGACCTGCACGACCTGCTGGGCCACACCCTCTCGGTGGTCGTCGTGAAGTCCGAGGCGGCACGCCGGCTCGCCCCGCGCGACATCGACGCCGCGCTCGCCCAGGTCGCCGACATCGAGGCGGTCGGCCGGCAGGCCCTCACCGAGATCCGCGAGGCCGTCACCGGCTACCGCGAGGGCAGCCTCTCCACCGAGCTGGACCGCGCCCGCTCGGCGCTCACCGCGGCCGGCGTCGAGGCGGTCGTCGTGGAGACCGGCCCGCCCCTGCCGCCGCAGACCGAGGCACTGCTGGGCTGGGTCGTACGGGAAGGGGTCACCAACGTCGTACGGCACAGCGGCGCGGCCTCCTGCCGCATCGAACTGGCCAGCGGCGGCGGCCAGGTGCGGCTGGAGATCACCGACGACGGGCACGGCGTAGGCTCGGAGCCGACCACCTCCGGTTCCGGCCTGAAGGGCCTCACCGAGCGGCTGGCCGCGGCAGGCGGCTCCCTTCGGGCGGGACCCGCCGCACGCGCCGGGTTCCGGGTGGTCGCGGAGCTTCCGGTGGAGGAGGAACAGGCCGCATGAGCAGCCCCGACGGTGTCGTCAAGGTCCTGCTGGCGGAGGACCAGGGCATGATGCGCGGCGCCCTCGCGCTGCTGCTCGACCTGGAGGACGACATCCAGGTCGTCGCGCAGGTCGCCGCGGGCGACGAGATCGTGGCCGCCGCGCTGGAGGCCCGTCCGGACGTGGCGCTGCTCGACATCGAGCTGCCCGGCCGCAGCGGGCTCGACGCGGCGGCGGACCTGCGCGAGCGGCTGCCCTCCTGCAAGGTCCTCATCCTCACCACCTTCGGCCGCCCCGGCTACCTGCGCCGCGCGATGGACGCCGGCGCCGCGGGCTTCCTGGTCAAGGACGGCCCCGTCGAGGAGCTGGCCGCCGCCATCCGACGCGTCCTGGCCGGGCACCAGGTCATCGACGCCGCCCTCGCGGTCGCGGCCCTCAGCACGGGGCCGAGCCCGCTGACCGCGCGCGAGCGGGACGTGCTCAACGCGGCGGTCGACGGGGCGACGGTCGCGGACATCGCGACGCGGGTGCGGTTGTCGGAGTCGACGGTGCGGAACTATTTGTCGTCGGCGATCGGGAAGACGGGAACGCGGAACCGCACGGAGGCGGTGCGGACCGCCCGCCACAATGGTTGGCTCTAAGTTTTCCCCCGCCCTCCCTCCCGTGTGCCCGGCAAGGTCTGGGCGCCCCGACGCCAGTTGTTGGGGGGCCGGGTGCGGGCCCTCCGGGGCTGCCATTCTGGACAGCACATTTAGGTGCCTCAGGTACCCGTATTGATCACTCCGGGTTGTGCACCCAAATATGCTCCACAGTCCAGAACGCCACCCCTCCAGCCCCGCCCCCTAGGTTTCGTCATGCGCCTGATCCCCGGTGGGGGGTGTAGAGCGGCACCGTGCTCGGGCACCCGTAGGCGCCGCGCCAACAAAGTGCGCAGCCGTCACCGCCAACAGACACCCCACCGGCCGTAAGTCGCCCCAACGACCCCGGGAGGGGGTGCGCCGGGGTCCGCCCGCAGGCGACGAGCGGCGACCGCGGTACACGAATTGCAGGGGTAACCCGCGAGCCCCGAGGACGGACTCCGGAGCGGCGCCGACCCCACAACGCACGCAGCGGGGCCCGCACTTACCGCGCCGGGCTGGGGGCACCCCCGGCCGAAGGTTGGGGGAGGGTGGGAGGGTGGGGGAAGAACCCGGTGGAACGGTAGGGCACGATGGGGCGCATGCCCACCCCCCGACCCCGCCCGGACGCCCTCGCCGCGTTCACCGCCGCAAAGGGATTCATGCCCCCCCACGAGGGCCTCGCCCTCTACTCCGCTGCCGCGGACGCGGCCACCCGCCTGCCCGGGCTGCCCCTGCTGGAGGTCGGCACGTACTGCGGCCGGTCCACGATCCTGCTGGCCGCCGCGGCGCGGGAGGCGGGGACGGTCGCCGTCACCGTCGACCACCACCGCGGCAGCGAGGAGCAGCAGCCCGGCTGGGAGTACCACGACCCGACGCTGGTGGACCCCGAGGTGGGCCGGATGGACACACTGCCGGCGTTCCGGCGGACGCTGCACGCCGCCGGTCTGGAGGAGCACGTGATCGCGGTCGTGGGCCGCTCCCCGCAGGTCGCCGCAGTGTGGGGGAAGCCGCTGGGCCTGGTCTTCGTGGACGGCGGCCATACCGACGAGCACGCCACGAACGACTACGAGGGCTGGGTGCCGCATCTCGCCGAGGGCGGCCTGCTGGTGATCCACGACGTGTTCGAGGACCCGGCCGACGGCGGCCAGGCGCCGTGGCGGATCTACCGCCGGGCCCTGGAGTCGGGGGCGTTCACGGAGGTCTCCGTGACCGGTTCGCTGCATGTCCTGCGGCGTACGGGCCCCGGAATCCTGCCCGGCCGATAGCATCGCTGACGTGTTCAAAACGATGGGCAGCACCGCCGCGGTCGTGACCGCGGCCCTGGTGCCGACATGTGCGGCGGGGTGGCTGGTGTGGGGCGCGTCGAGCGGCTCCGCTGACCAGGGGCGCTACCGCGACGTCCCGCAGAGTGTGGCGGCCCTGCCGTCGGCCTATCCGCACGCGCCCGGGACGTCGGACGCCAAGCCTCTGACCACCAAGCCGCTGGCGTCCAAGCCGCTGGCGGGCCGGGTCGTCGTGCTCGACCCCGGTCACAACCCCACGAACAACCGGCACACCTCCGAGATCGCCCGCAAGGTCGACATCGGCACCGCCCGCAAGGAGTGCGACACCACCGGTACGGCGACCAATGCCGGGTACCCCGAGGCGTCGTACACGCTGGACGTGTCGCGCCGGGTGCGCACGATCCTGGCGGCGCGGGGAGCGACGGTGAAGTTCACCCAGGACGGCAACCGGCCGTACGGACCGTGCATCGACGAGCGGGCCCGGATCGGCAACAACGCGAAGGCGAACGCGGTGGTGTCGGTGCACGCCGACGGTTCGGCGGCCGGCAACCGCGGCTTCCACGTCATCCTGCCGGCTTCCGTGCACAAGGGCGTCGCGGACACCCGGGCGATCGTGAAGCCCTCGCGGCTGCTGGGCACCGCCCTCAAGAACCACTTCGCGTCGGCGACCGGCACCAAACCGTCCAACTACATCGGCGGCGGCACGGGCCTGGACGTCCGCGGCGACCTGGGCGGGCTCAACCTGAGCAGGGTGCCGAAGGTCTTCATCGAGTGCGGCAACATGCGCGACCCCAAGGACGCGGCCCTGCTCTCCAGCGCGGCCTGGCGTCAGAAGGCCGCGCAGGGCATCGCGGACGGCATCACGGCGTACTTGGAGGGCCGTGGGTGAGCGGCAGGTGAGCGTTGGGTCCCGATCCTGTCACCGGGCCGTACCGGGCGCATCTGCCGGCAACACCCCCCATACGATGGGGAACCACGTGGCTAGAGCGACGACGAGACGACTGAGAAGGACCCCTAGTGAATAACCGCTCCCTCACCCGAGGAGACGGCGCGGCGATCGGCGCGGCGCTTGTGCTGCTGATCGCCTCGTTCCTGAACTTCTACACGCTCAAGGGATGCAGCTCCGACGAGTGCGGGGCCGGCGCGTGGAAGAGCGAGCTGTTCCCGCTGCTGCCGTCGGTGCATCTGCTCGGCCTGATCGCCGCGGGGCTGTTCGTCGCCGCGCGCTTCCAGCCCGAGGGCCGCAAGGTGCTGGGCATCGGCCTGGAGCAGTGGGGCGCGGTGCTCGCGGTCGCCGCGGCCTGGGACGCCCTGTGGTCGCTGTTCAACGGCCAGGAGGCATGGGAGCTGGGCGCCGGCGCCTACCTGTCCTTCATCGCCGCCGCCGCGCTGGCCGCGGTGATCCTGCTCTCGCTGCGGGGCCTGCCGGCTCTCAAGGCGGGTCTGCTGCCGGCGCCGCGCCCGCAGCAGCCGCAGGCGTTCGGGCAGCAGCCGGGCCAGCCCTACCCGGGCGCCCAGCAGACGGGCCAGACCGGTTACGGCTACCCGGGGCAGCAGGCCGCCCAGGACCCGTCCTTCGGCGGCGGTGCGCCGCAGTACGGCTACCCGCAGCAGGGACAGCCGCAGCAGCCGCAACCGCAGGAGCAGCAGCCCGCGGCGGAGTTCGCGGCGTTCTGGTTCGCGGTGCCGGTGGCGCGCCCGCTGTACGCCGAGGACGGCTCGGGCGCCCCGATCGCCGAACTCACCCCGGGCACCTGGTACCTGGCGGTGGACCAGCACGGCCAGGCCCTCGTGGCCCAGACCCAGGACGGCCGCCGCGGCGTCCTCCAGGACACCGGCGGGATCCAGCGCGGCTGACCCGTACCGGCCCGTTCCACGCCTTCGCCCCACCGGCCGCGCCGGTGGGGCGAAGTGCTGTCGCGGGCGGGATCAGCCGGCCGCGAGCTGGCTCAGTGACGGGACCTGGTCGGTGACCTTGGCCCCGCCCTGCTCGCCCGCGGACTTCACGTTGGTGATGGCGTCCTGGAAGGTGCTGACGACGTCGTCCGTGCCCTCGCCCTTGCGGAGCTTGGACGGCAGGTTCTTCAGCGCGTCGATGCCGGACGTGAGCGGCGCGACCATCTTGGACAGGGTGGGGTCGGCCTTGGCGTTGTTGGAGGCGGCCTTGAGCCGGTTGTAGGCGAACGCACCGGCCAGTCCCGCCTTGACCAGTGCGGTCTTGCGGCCGTCGGCGCCCTTCTTGAACTTGCCCGCCCGGTAGGGCTTGACGATCCACTGGTAGGTGGCGCCGGCGGCGAGGCCGGCGTTGGCGACGAAGCGGGTCTTGGCCAGCTTCTGCTTCTGCACCGTGGAGGTCGGGCTCGCGGTGCCGGCGGAGCCGGTGGTGTCGGAGTCGCCGCCACAGGCGGGAACGAGGAGGAGCAGACCCGCCATCAGAAAGGCGGTCAGGACGCGGCGCAGGGGCATGAAGGACTCTCCGGTGGGGGATGCGGTGCGTGATCGCATCCTCACCCGGGGTGCGTGGACCGGCCAGCGCAGGGGGCCATACGGGGAGTCACGCCCTGGCCGGGGAACGACGTTTCAGTCACCCGATCGGGGCAAGACGGCAGCTATGTCCAGACGATATCGCGGCAATCTCGCCGCCACGGTCATCATGGTCGTGGCGGATGTGGCGGCATTCATCCTGATCCTGTGGATCGTGCTGTGGATGCTCGACGCCAACCGGGGGAACGATCTCGTGGAGTGGATCCACGACATGGCGACCTGGCTCGGCGGTTGGGCCCACAACATCTTCTCCCCCGACTCGGCGTGGGCGCGCACCCTGCTGAACTACGGTCTGCCGGCGGCGGTCTACCTCGTCGTCGGGCACGCCGTGGCGGGACGCGTCAACCGGGCCTGAGGCCCGGCCGGCTCAGCCCCCGGAGCAGCAGCCCGCGGCCTCCGGAACAAGCCCGAGCGGAAGCCGTTCGCCCCCGAAGACCGCCGTCGTCGCCTCGTCCCCTCCCAGGGCGGCGACGGCCAGCAGCACGGCGCCCGCGGTCCAGGTGGTCCGCTCCTCCGGCCAGAAGGCCGGGGCGTCGCCCGTTTCAGCGTCCCCTTCGAAGACGTACCCGGTCCAGTACATGCCGTCCTCGGTCCGCAGGTGCTGGATCGCGGCGAGGATCTCCACGGCGCGGTCGGACTCGCCCATCGCCCAGAGGGCGAGGGCGAGTTCGGCGCTCTCGCCGCCGGTCACCCACGGGTTGGGGACGACGCAGCGCACACCGAGGCCGGGCACGACGAAGTCGTCCCAGCGGGACTCCAGGCGGTCCTTGGCGGCCGCGCCGCGCAGCACTCCGCCGAGGATCGGGTAGTACCAGTCCATCGAGTAGTGGTCCTTGTCCAGGAACCGCTCGGGGTGGTTCAGCACGGCGTGCCCGAGCGCGCCGGCGGCCAGTTCCCAGTCGGGCTGCGGGTCCTCGCGGTGCTCGGCGACGGCCAGTGCGCAGCGCAGTGCCTGGTACATGGACGAGCAGCCGGTCAGCAGCGCCTCGCGGGGGTAGGTGCCGTCCTCCTCCCGCTTCCATGCGATCGGGCCGCCCGGCAGCCGGAGCTCCAGCACGTACTCGACCGCCGCGTACAGCACCGGCCACATCCGCTCCAGGAACGCGTCGTCCCCGGTGGACAGGTAGTGGTGCCAGATGCCGACCGCGACGTAGGCGCAGAAGTTGCTCTCCCGGCCCCGGTCGGTGGGCTCGCCCTCGGCGCCGTCGGCGTAGCCGTACGCCGCGTACCAGGAGCCGTCCTGGTTCTGCCGGCGGGCGAGCCAGGTGTAAGCCGCGTCGGCGCGGTCGTGCTCGCCGGCGGCGTCCAGCGCCATGGCGGCCTCGACGTGGTCCCACGGGTCGAGGTGGCCGCCGTCGAACCACGGCAGCGCGCCGTCGGGCCGCTGCGCCGCGAGGATGCCGGCGACGGTGGCCGCCGCCTGCTCCGAGGTCAGCACGCCGGGCAGGACGAGGTGTTCGGTCCGCCTCACGCGTCGACGCCCGCCTTCGGGGCGTGCGGCTTGGTGGCGTACGCGACGAAGCTCTTGCCGATCAGCGGGTTGAGCGCGTTCTCGGCGAGGCGGGTGGCCAGCGGCTTCTTCATGATGTCCCACACCAGCAGCTTGTGGTAGAGCTTCACCGGCAGGGCCTTGTCGTTGTCCACGCCGACCGCGCACTTGATCCACCAGTACGGGGAGTGCAGCGCGTGTGCGTGGTGGGTGCCGTAGGGGCGCAGGCCCGCCTCGCGGATCTTGCCGAGCAGTTCGTCGGCCCGGTAGATGCGGATGTGGCCGCCCTCGACCTCGTGGTAGGCGTCGGACAGCGCCCAGCAGACCTTCTCGGGACCGTAGCGCGGCACCGTCACGGCGAGCAGGCCGCCGGGCTTGAGGACCCGCACCATCTCGGCGAGCACGCCCTTGTCGTCCGGGATGTGCTCCATGACCTCGGAGATGATGACCCGGTCGAAGCTGTCGTCGGGGAACGGCAGGTTGAGCGCGTCGCCCTCCATGGCGGTGGCGGTCGCGCCCGCCGGGGCCTCACCGGCCTCCTTCATGGCGGCGAACCACTTGGCGACCTCGCGGATCTCCTCGCCGTTGCGGTCCAGGGCGACCACGTCCGCGCCGCGCCGGTAGCACTCGAAGGCGTGGCGGCCCGCGCCACACCCGAGGTCCAGGACGCGGTCCCCCGCGGCGAGGGGGAACCGGGAAAAATCGACGGTCAGCACGGAGCGTCGCCTCTCTCTTGCGGCGGTCGTGTGCGGCGCGGCATCAGATCCGCGCCGCCTGCGTGGCGGGAGTGCGTGCGGCGCCGGGCTCCGGGCCGCCGGCGGCGTCGATCACCGCGCGGTAGTGCTCGGCGGTGCCGATGGCGGCCCGTTCCCAGGTGAAGCGGGCCAGGACGCGCTCCCGGCCGGCGCGGCCGAGGCGGCGGCGCAGTCCGGAGTCGGCCAGCAGCCGGCCGAGCGCGGCGGCCAGCGCGCCGGGATCGCCGGGCGGTACGGCCAGGCAGGTCTCGCCGTCGGGCCCTGCCACCTCGGGGATGGCGCCGCCGGTGGTGGCGACCAGCGGTGTGCCGGTCGCCATGGCCTCGGCGGCCGGCAGCGCGAAGCCCTCGTACAGCGACGGCACGCAGGCGACCTGGGCGCTGCGGACCAGGTCGACGAGTTCCGCGTCGCTGATGCCCTTGACGAACCGCACGGCGCCGGACAGTCCGAGGCGTGCGATGGCGGCGGCGACCGGGCCGTCGTCGGAGCGCTTGCCGACCACGACCAGGTGCGCGTCGGGCTGCTCGGCGCGGACCTCGGCGAGCGCCTCCACGAGGTGGATCAGGCCCTTGAGCGGCACGTCGGCGCTGGAGGTGGTGACGATCCTGCCGGGCACCTCGGGCACCGAGGGGTCGGGCGAGAACAGCCGGGTGTCGGCGCCGATGTGCACCACGTGCACCCGGTCCTCGCGCACCCCGAGCTGGTCGACGATCTCCCGGCGGGAGGTGCCGGAGACGGTGAGCACCGACGGCAGCCGGCGCGAGACCCGCCGCTGCATCCGCGTGAAGCCGTACCAGCGGCGCACCGAGGCGCGGCGCTTCCAGCCCTGCGCGGCGTCCAGTTCCAGTTGCCGGTCGACGGTGATCGGGTGGTGGATGGTCGTCACCAGCGGTGCGCCGAGCACGCCGGGGCCGCCGAGCAGGCCGTAGCCGAGTGTCTGGTTGTCGTGGACGACGTCGAAGGCACCGCGCCGGGCGGCCAGATGGCGGCGGGCCCGCAGGCTGAAGGTGAGCGGTTCGGGGAAGCCGCCGGTCCACATCGTGGCGACCTCGAGGGCGTCGACCCAGTCGCGGTACTCGCCGCGACCCGGCGTGCGGAAGGGGTCCGGCTGGCGGTAGAGGTCCAGGCTCGGAAGTTCGGTGAGGGTCACTGAGCCATCGGGGTCGTCCAGGGCGTCCAGGACGGGGTAGGGCTGGGCGCCGATCACCTCGACGCTGTGGCCCAGCCGGGCGAGTTCGCGGGACAGATGGCGGACGTAGACGCCCTGGCCCCCGCAGAACGGGTTCCCTTTGTAGGTGAGCAGCGCGATCCGGAGCGGCCTGGCCTCTGCGGTCACTCACGGCCCCCTTCTCGCTGCGCTTCGGCCGGAGCGTAGTCGCCCGCCCCTTGCTAGAACAAGTTCCAGATTCGGTTACTCGGGAGTTGCCCGAGAGCTTGAAGATACCTGCCCCGGCGCGGGCGCCCTTTGCCGGGACAGGTGATTCGCGCCACTGTGCGCGAGCCTGCCCCGGCACGGGGGCGGCGGGGGCTGCTGACGGGGCTTCCGGCCGGCGGGCGGGGGCCCGGGACAGCCCGCCACGGATGGGAAGGGCGCGGTAATCTGGGGTGAATCCCCGCGCCGCACACCGGATTGGGCCAGATGACCGCAGCTCCCCACCCGTCCGCGGTGCCGCTGACCGAGCGTCAGGAAGCCCGTCGCCGCCGCATCCTGCGCGCCAGTGCGGCGCTCGCCGGCCGGGGCGGCTTCGACGCCGTGCAGATGCGCGAGGTCGCCGAGCGGTCGGACGTCGCCCTGGGGACGCTGTACCGCTACTTCCCGTCGAAGATCCACCTGCTCGTCGCCACGATGCAGGACCAGCTGGAACGCCTCCACGAGGCACTGCGCAAGCGCCCGCCCGCGGCCGCGGGGCCGGCGGACCGGGTGGCGGAGACGCTGATGCGCGCGTTCCGCGCGATGCAGCGGGATCCGTATCTCGCGGACGCGATGGTGCGCGCCCTGACCTTCGCCGACCGCTCGGTCAGCCCCGAGGTGGACGCGGTGTCACGGCTGACGACGGAGATCATCCTCGACGCGATGCGGCTGGAGGGGCCGCCGAGCGCGGAGTTGCTGTCCGCCATCCGGGTCATCGAGCACACCTGGCACTCGGCGCTCGTCACCTGGCTCTCGGGCCGCGCCTCGATCGCCCAGGTCAGGACCGACCTGGAGACCGTGTGCCGGCTGATCGACCTGACCGCCCCCGCGGAGCCGGCGGCCGGCTGAACGCGGCGTGCGCGCGAAGGCACCGCCGACACATCGCCGGAAATCGGCGCACTCCGGAACTGATACCCGTTCCAGTCCTGACGGTCCGCCGGTGGGCGGGGCCCGGTCGTTTACGCGGCGGTATGAGCCGTTCCGGTAAGGGCATTGTGAGGGCCGTGTGAGCATCGCCGCACGGGGTGGCCACAACCGGGTACCGGCACCTGGTTAAAGTGTGGCCGAACAACCCTCCGGTGCCGTGTCCCGCGCTTCCCCCCACCGCGCTCGACCGCTCGACCGAAAGGCACCCGCCGATGCTTCTGCGCCGCACCGCGGCGGCGGCCCTGGCCGCCTTCAGCACCCTGGCGACCGCCGCCTCGCCGGCCCCCTCGACGCACCCCGCCGCGCTGTACGGCGCGGCGGACCCCACGTACGACGGCGTGTGGCGCCAGTCGTACGCGCTGCTCGCGCTCCACGCGGCGGACACCGAGCCGGCCGAGGGCGCCGTGGACTGGCTGGCCGGACAGCAGTGCGCCGACGGCGGCTTCGCCTCGTACCGCGCGGACCCGACCGTGCCCTGCGACGCCGCGACGGAGGACACCAACGCCACCGGCATAGCCGTGCAGGCCCTCGCCGCCCACGGCGACGACTTCGCCGCCAAGCGGGGCGCCGACTGGCTCGCCAAGGTGCAGAACCCGGACGGCGGCTGGTCCTACAACCCCGGGGGCACCACCGACGCGGGCTCCACCGGCGTCGCGATCGGCGCCCTCAAGGCCGCCGGGACCGACGTGAAGTCCGTGACCACCGACGGCATGAACCCGTACGACGCGCTGCGCGCCCTGCAACTGCCCTGCGGGCACACGGACGGTGGCGCCTTCGTGCGCCTGCGCGACGGCGGCACCGGCGCACCGGCGGCGAACGCCAAGGCCACCGCGGACGCGGTGCGCGCTGCCGAGGGCGCCGGATTCGTCGTGGAGGCCCCCGCCCAGGACATGCCGCCGCGCACGGGCTGCGAGGGCAGTGCCGCCGACGCGGGCGCGGCCTGGCTGGTCCGGCAACTCGACCAGGGCGGCGGCTACTTCAGCTCCGGTCCGCAGATGCCGGACTACGGGACCACCGCCGACGCGGTCGTCGCCCTCGCGGCCGGCGGCCACCTCGACGCCGCCCGCGGCGTCTACAACTGGCTGGCGACCCACGCCGCGGGATGGTCGCAGGACAACCCCGCCGCCCTGGCCCAACTGGCCCTGGCCGCCTACGCGACCGACAACCCGACCCGGGACCCCGTCACCCGGCTCGGCGCACTGGTGCCCCCGCCGCAGCAGCAGGCCGAGTCCTCCGGTTCGGGCTCCGTCTGGTGGCTGGCCGGTACGGGGCTGGTCGTCGCGCTCTGCCTCGGTGTGCTGCTCGCGGGACGCAAGACCCGTATCTGACGCGCGGTTCCGCGGCCGCGCTCAGATCCGCTGGATGATCGTGGCGGTCGCCTGCGCGCCGCCCGCGCTCATGGCGATGAGGGCGAACTCCTGGTCCCTGCGCTCCAGTTCGTGCAGGGCGGTGACGATCAGGCGGGCGCCGGCCGCGCCCACCGGATGACCCAGCGCGATGGCCCCGCCGTTGACGTTGACCTTCTCCAGGTCCTGGCCGAAGACCCGCGCCCAGGACAGCACCACGGAGGCGAACGCCTCGTTGATCTCGACCAGGTCGATGTCGTCCAGGGTCATGCCCGCCCGGCCGAGCACGGCACGCGTCGCGTCGATCGGCCCGTCGAGGTGGAAGCGGGGATCAGCGCCGACCAGCGCCTGGGCCACGATGCGGGCCCGCGGGCGCAGCCGCAGCGCCCGCGCCGTCCGCTTGGACGCCCACATCACGGCCGCGGCGCCGTCGGAGTCCTGCGCGCAGGTCCCGGCGGTGTGCACGGCCGCCGGCACGACCGGCCGCAGCCCGGCCAGTTCCTCCATGCCGGTGTCGCGCGGGCCCTCGTCCCGGTCGACCGGCCGCGCGAGGCCCTGCCCGGCGAGCCGCTCCTCCTCGGTGGTGGGCACCTGCACCGCGAAGGTCTCCCGCTTGAAACGCTCCTCGGCCCAGGCGCCCGCCGCCCGCTCCTGCGAGATCAGCCCGAGCCCGTCCACGTACTCCCGGGTCAGCCCGCGGCGCCGGGCGATGCGCTCGGCGGCCTCGAACGGGTCCGGCAGGTCCACGTTCCAGTCGTCGGGGAGGGGCCCGCCCGGTCCGTGCCGGGAGTCGCTGCCCGGCGGCACCCGCGACGACATGGCCTCCACGCCGCAGCCGATGCCGATGTCGATCACCCCGGCCGCGATCATGTTGGCGACCAGGTGGTTGGCCTGCTGCGAGGAGCCGCACTGGCAGTCGACGGTCGTCGCGGCGGTCTCGTACGGCAGGCCGGCGGCCAGCCACGCGGTGCGCGCGGGGTTCGCCGACTGCTCGCCGGCCCGTGTGGCCGTACCGCCGACGATCTGCTCGACGGCATCGGGCTGGACACCGGTGCGGGCGAGCAGTTCCCGGTACGTCTGGCCGAGCAGGTGCGCGGGGTGCAGACCGGCGAGCGCGCCGCCGCTCCGGCCGATGGGGGTGCGTACGGCTTCGACGATCACGGGTTGAGCGGCCATGTACCTCGCCCTTTCACGGCGGCGGCTAGTACGCGTTCTATTTCATTCGCCAGGCAGTCTGCTTACCGCCGGTAGAGCGGCGCAAGAGGTGTGCACGAGGACGCGCGGACGGTCCTTGCCTCGCGGCGGGGCGGCAACTACCGTCTCACGGTGTAACTGACGTATCGTCAGTTCTCAGGTCTCCCCCACCTGCCGGGAGGCAGCCTCCGATGACCGCCGCCACCGGCCGCACCCGCCCCTCCTGCCCCGCCCTCCCCGACGGCTTCGACCCCACCGACCCCGGCCTCCACCAGGAGCGCGTCCCGCTCCCGGAGTTCGCCGCCCTCAGGGAGACCGCGCCCGTCGCCTGGATCCCGCAGCCGCACGGCCTCGCCGGCTTCGGCGACAACGGCTACTGGGCCGTCACCCGGCACGCCGACGTCCGGACGGTGTCCACCAGCCCCGAGACCTTCTCCTCCCGGGCCAACACCGCGATCATCCGCTTCCACGAGCGCATGCCGCGCGACCGCATCGACGCCCAGCGGCTGATCCTGCTCAACATGGACCCGCCCGAGCACACCCGGCTGCGCCGGATCGTGCAGCGCGGCTTCACCCCGCGCGCGGTCCGCGCCCTGGAGGACGCCCTGCGCGAGCGCGCCGGCCGCATCGTCGCCGAGGCCGCAGCGCGGGGCAGCGGCGACTTCGTCACCGACATCGCGAGCGAACTGCCCCTGCAGGCCATCGCCGAACTCATCGGCGTGCCCCAGGAGGACCGGACCAGGATCTTCGCGTGGTCCAACAGGATGACCGGCTACGACGACCCCGACAGCGCCGTCACGGAGGAGACCGCCGCCCAGGCATCCGTCGAGCTCATCGCGTACGCCATGGGGATGGCGGAGGAACGCAAGGCCCGCCCCGCGCGGGACATCGTCAGCACGCTCGTCGCCGCGGAGGACGAGGGCAGTCTGACCGGGGACGAGTTCGGCTTCTTCGTCCTGCTGCTGGCGGTCGCGGGCAGCGAGACCACGCGCAACGCCATCACCCACGGGATGCACGCCTTCCTCACCCACCCGGAGCAGTGGAGGCTCTTCCGGGCGGAGCGCCCCCGTACCGCCGCGGACGAGATCGTCCGCTGGGCGACCCCGGTCACGTCCTTCCAGCGCACCGCGACCCGGGACACGGAACTCGGCGGCGTCAGGATCGCCGCCGGCGACCGTGTGGGCCTGTTCTACGCCTCCGCCAACCACGACCCGGAGGTCTTCACCGACCCCGGGACGTTCGACATCACCCGCGACCCCAACCCCCACCTCGGCTTCGGCGGCGGAGGCCCCCACTTCTGCCTGGGCGCCGGCCTCGCCCGCCTCGAGATCGACCTGATCTTCGCCGCCCTCGCCGACACCGCCCCCGCCATCCGCCTCGCCGGCACCCCCCGCCGCCTCCGCTCCCCCTGGCTGAACGGCGTGAAGGAACTCCGCGTGACGTACGCCTGACCGCCCGCGCGTGCGATTGCTGGGCAGGGGGTATGGCAGGGTAGGGTGTGCTTTCGCATGTCAGCGGGCGTGTAGCTCAGCGGTAGAGCGCTGCCCTTACAAGGCAGATGTCGGCGGTTCGAAACCGTCCACGCCCACCAGCCCCAGCGCATGACAAAGGCCCAGGTCGTCCGGTGTGAGTCCGGATGCCTGGGCCTTGATCTTTTGCCGCCCGTGAGGGCCGCCGTGCCACTTACGTGCCAGATGGATCGGCGTCGGTCCCCTTCACCCGCCCGATCTGGTCGTCCACGTGCCCGGCGATCTCGTGGTCACGGCCGTTGACGAGGTGCTGACAGATCAGCGCGGCCCGCACCGACGAGTGCCCCATGCGGTGCATCAGCTCTCGTGTGGAGGCCCCGCCCGTCGCGGCGAGGGTGTTGCCGGTGTGCCGCAGATCGTGGAAGTGGACGTCCCCGAGGCCGGCCTCGGCGATGGCCCGCAGCCAGATCCGCCGGAAGTTGTTCCGCCGAAGCACTCCCCCACGGGGCCCGACGAAGACCCGACCCGTGCGGCCGGGCTCGGCGTACTCGGCGAGATGCGCCGCCAGCTCCGCGGTGAGCGAGGCCGGGAACGCCACGGTGCGCACGCCGGCCGCGGACTTGGGAGCCTTGACCGTCAGTCCGTCCGACCGGGTCTCGGCGACCGACCGGCGGACCGAGATGGTGCGGCGTTCCAGGTCAACGTCCCACCGCTGGAGAGGTCTTCGCAGTCCGGCTCCTAGACGCCCTGGACAGCGCCGGCACGCATGTCCGCAGCCACGACGGCAAGCGCCTCACCGCGGTCCAGTGAACGTCGAGCGCAGCCGAAGGATGAGCCGCGACGAGGCAATGCCCCTCGTCCAACGCCTCCTACGCGGCGATACAGCCGACGAGGCACAAACCTCTGAGCTCCTGGCAGCCTTGGAGCACGGACTGAGGTGCCCACACATCTCGGACTACATCTTCTGGGACTTCGACGCCGCACTCACCGCCGAGAAGGTCGTCGACCGAGCCATGGCGTACAAGCCCATCCCTCTTTGAAGTCTGCCGGGTCTCGATCGAGGCGTTACGCCGCGGGATGCCCGACCATCGACCAAGACGATCTTCCGGATAGGGACCGGGCTACCACCCGAACTCAGGCGGTCCGACAACGTCGGCACCGACCTGCGCGGCCAGCCAAGCAGCCCGGTCGTCATCCCCAGGACGTGAATGGATGAAGACCGTGTGCTCGGCAGCCCAGTCAAAGCAGTGGATATCACTGCTGTGGCACGCGATCTCCAACTCCGCGTACTTGTACTCCACGTCCAGCCCAAGCACGGGCACGGCAGGCCATTTCATGTCAGACCAGAGGAGGTAGCACTGGGTGACGTCTACCCAGGTACGCAGCGCTTCGCTGGCCTCTGTAAATGTCCTGGCATACCCCAGGAAGCTGACTGGCAGACCGACGCCGCCCTTCCCGCGAGACTCAATCTCGGCTCCGGGCAGAGCTGCGGTAAGCCGCAGCAGATCATCATCACTACTCGCCGAGGCGTGCAGGAAGCTGCTGGGATTGTGCCAGGACGCAACCGACAGCAGCCTTTCAGCGAGACTCAGCGCCTCCCCGAGGTTCGTGGTCCGCAAGACAGGCCACGCACGTGTGTTCCCCATGGCGGCATCCTGCCAGAGCCATCCTCCCTGCGGCACGCGCGACGAAACCGAGACAGGACAACAGGCACCGATCCCAGCGCGGTAAGACTTTCTCTACTTCATCAAGGCGCTCCCGCCGCGCAGAGCGCGGCGGCGCGCGGCCCGGCGCCTCGGGCCGCCGCTCCTGTCTGCGCCCCGCTCCGGCCCGGCCGCCGGCCGCCCGCCAGACGGCGAAGGTTG